>JBJMIH010000139.1:0-69408 GCA_045806985.1 Mycobacteriales bacterium
CCGCCACGGCTGACTGTTGTGAATCGACGGCGCACTCACCGCCAACTCCACCGCCCGCTCCAACTCACCGGCAGCCACCAACGACCCCATCAATCAGCCCTCCCAAACGACCTACCCCCGACGCTACCCACCCCCACACCCCCACCCCGAGGGCCGAAGGTCCCACACCACACCGCCGTGGGACCGGGACAACCGGGATAACCTGGCCGTATGCGGAGCAGCGAGGTGCTGGTGGACGGGTACGACAGGGTCCGGGGCGTCGTCCACCGGGTGATCGGCGGGCTCGACACCGACCAGCTCACCGCCCGGCTCGAGGGCCGGGCGAACCCGATCGGTTGGCTGGTCTGGCACCTGACCCGCGTCCAGGACGATCACCTGGCCGACGTCACCGGCGCCGAGCAGGTGTGGACCGCGCAGGGGTGGGCGGGGCGGTTCGGCCTGCCGTACCCCGTCGGGGCGACGGGCTACGGGCACGGCCCGGAGGAGGTGGCGGCCTTCGCCGTCAGCTCCGGCGAGCTGCTGACCGGCTACTACGACACCGTGCACGCGCAGACCGTCGACTACGTGAGCGGCCTGACCGACACCGACCTGGACCGGGTGGTGGACCCGTCCTGGGATCCCCCGGTCACGCTGGGTGTACGGCTGGTGAGCGTGCTCGCCGACGACCTCCAGCACGCCGGCCAGGCCGCCTACGCCCGCGGCCTGCTCGACGCCCGGCACACCCGGGACGCCTAGCCTAGGGCCGCGACCACACCTCGGCGAGCGCCAGGAAGGCCGGGTCCGGGGTGCCGGTTACGGTGCTGCCGGATCGGGTGAGGCGGGCGGCGGTGCAGGGGAACGTCACGTTGGACAGGTGGTAGCCGAGGGCGTCGCCGGCGAAGCGGGCCGGCGGGCCGACGCCGGCCAGGGTCAGGGTGACGTCGGCGGCGGTGGCGGTGAGGCCGGCCGAGGTGTCGAGCAGCACCTCGGGCCGGGCCGGCACCCACTCCGGTTCGTGCCAGCCCACCCGCGCGGACTCGCCGAACCGCCGGACGAACGTGTCGGCCAGCCAGTCCGCCAGCTCGCGCCGCTCGCCGTACATCCGGGTCGCGTCCGGTTCCACCACGAACAGGACGCGCCCGGCGCCCCGTTCCGACCAGTCGACCAGCCACAGCGAGGCGAACGCCGCCGCCTGGTCGCCGTCCCGCAGCAGGACCGCCGGGTTCGCCCCGGCCAGCACCACATCCGTGTCAGCCATGCCACCAGCGTGTCAGCGGGTGAGGAAGCTCGCCAGGATCGGCGCGAGCACGCGCGCGTCGGCGTCGTGCGGATGGCCCTCCAGGGTGGCCTGCTCGCCGCCGGGCAGCGCGGCGGCGACGGCACGCGCGGTGTGCCGCCGCCAGGCCAGGCTCTCGGAACCGTCCAGCACCAGCGCCGGCACGGTGATCGCGGTGGCCCAGTGCGCCGGCAGCGTGAAGTCGCCCATCACCCGGACGTCGTAGGCGAGGGTGTGCGCCATCGCCTCGAACCCCGGCCACAGCGGGGCATTGCGCATCGGCGCCACCACCTCCGCCGGCATCTCCACCGCGGTCATCAGGAACAGCTCCACGGCGTCGCCCCGGCGACCGGCCGTGACCAGCTCGGTGAGCCGGTCCGCGAAGTCAGCCGGCATCGGCGGCCGGCTGCCGTCGAGGATGAACGGCGGCTCGTTCAGGACGAGGGCACGGATCGGCAGGCCGCGGGCGGCCGCCTCGGCGGCCAGCACCGCGCCGGAGGACACCCCGAACACCGCCGCCGGCCCGCCGGTCTCGGCCAACAGCGCGGCCAGGTCCTCGATCTCCCGCTCGACCGCGTACGGCGGGGTGTCGCCGCTGCCGCCTCGGCCGCGCCGGTCGTAGCTGTACACGGTGAACGTCCCGGCCAGCTCCTCGGCCAGCGACGCGAGCGTGGCGCGGTCGTTCAGCGCGCCGCCGACCAGCACGACCGGCGGGCCGTCGCCGTACCGGTCGTACGCGATCGCGGTGCCGTCCCGGGACGTCACGGTGCGGACCGGGGCGGTCCCCGGAACGGCTGCCACCGGCGTCGTGGCGGCGGTCGCGTCGCCGCCGTCCAGACCGCTCAGGTAGCTGAACAGTGCGTGGTGCCCGTACAGCCGCGGTTCCGCGTGCCGGGCCAGCCCGCCGTAGTACCCGGCGTACCGGGCCAGCGTGTCGGCCAGCTCGCCGGCCTCCCGAAGCCGGTCCAGGCAGTAGGCGCGCACGGTCTCCAGCAGCCGGTACCGCGCCCCGGCCGTGCCGTCGGCCCGGACGGCGAGTGACCGGTCCACCAGCCGGGCCAGCAGGTCCGGCACGTCGCCGGTCGCCACCTCACCACCGGCGCAGACCGCCTCGGCGGCCCGCAGCGTGCAGCCGTCGGCGGCCACCGCCAGCCGGCGCAGCACCGCGCGCTCCGGCTCGGTGAGCAGCTCCCAGCTCCAGTCGATCACCGCCTGCAACGTCCGCTGCCGGGCCGGCGCGCCCCGCCCGCCGCCGGCCAGCAGACGGAACCGGTCGTCCAGCCGGGCGGCGAGGTCATGCACGCCGAGCCCGCGTATCCGGGTGGCGGCCAGTTCCAGGGCGAGCGGGATGCCGTCCAGCCGCCGGCAGATTGCCACCACCGCCCCGGCGTTCCCGGCGGTGAGCGCGAAACCGGGGTCCGCCGCGGCGGCCCGCGCCACGAACAGCCGCACCGCGGTGGCCTTCTCCGCCACCTCCGGGTCGGCGTCGGGTTCCGGCAGCTCCAGCGGCGGCACCGCCCACACCTGCTCGCCGAACACGCCGAGCGGCTCCCGGCTGGTGGCGAGCACCCGCAGCCGCGGCGCCGCCCGCAGCAGCCGGTCGCTGAACTCGGCGGCCGCCTCGACCACGTGCTCGCAGTTGTCCAGCACCAGCAGCAGCCGGCGGTCCCGCACCGCGCCGGCCAGCACCTCCGGACCGCCGGCCGGCAACCCCAGCGCGGTCGCCACCACCCCGGCCACGTCGGCGGCGGAGGCCCGGTCGAGGGCGGTCAGCTCGGCGAAGAAGGCGTCGCCGTCCTCGTCGCCGTGCTCCCGTGCGGTCTCGACGGCCAGCCGGGTCTTGCCGACCCCGCCGGGTCCGGTGAGGGTGACCAGCCGGGCCGACTCCAGCCGGGCCCGCAGCCGCCGTACCGCGCCCTCCCGCCCGATCAGCTCGGTGAGCGGCGCCGGCAGGGCCCCGGCCGGTACCGGAGCGGCGCCGGTACCGGCCGCCAGGTCGGCGTCCTGGCGCAGGATCGCCTGGTGCAGGGCGGCCAGCTCGGCGGACGGGTCCAGGCCGAGCTCGTCGGCCAGCCGGCCGCGCAGGTCGGCGTAGCTGGCCAGCGCCTCCCCCGGCCGCCCGGCCCTGGCCAGCGCGCGGAGGTGTACCGCGCGCAGCCGCTGCCGCAGCGGGTGGCGGGCCACCAGGTCGGCCAGCTCGCCCACCAGCTGGTGGTGCTCGCCCAGCTCCAGCCGCGCCTCGGCGTGCTCCTCCAGCGCCACCAGCCGCTCCTCGTCCAGCCGGAGGATCGCCGCGGTCGCGAACGGCAGGTCGGCCACGTCCGCGTACGCCGGACCCCGCCACAGCGCCAGCGCGTCGGCCAGCAGCGCCGCCCGCGCCCGCGGGTCGGCGGTGGCACGGGCCCGGGTGGCCAGTGCCCGGAAGCGGTCGGCGTCCACCGCGTCCGGCTCGGCCCGCAGCAGGTATCCCGGGGGCTGCGACACCACCAGCGCGCGCCCGCCCGGCTCGGCCGCCTCCAGCGCGCGGCGCAGCTGCGAGACCCGGATCTGGAGGGTGTTGGTGGGGTTGCCGGGCAGCTCCTCGCCCCAGATGTCGTCGATCAGCCGGCTCGCCGGCACCGGCCGGCCCGCGTGCACGAGCAGGTCGGCGAGGAGCGCCCGTACCTTCCGCTCCCGCACCCGGACCGGGTCGCCGCCCGACGTCCAGACGGCGACCGGGCCGAGGACTCCGAAGCGCACCGGCACAGGCTAGCCCGGCCGCCAGCCGACCTACAGCGAACCGAAAGCGCCGGCCAGCACAGTGGCGGTCATGGAAACGGTGATCTCGTGCGACGGCACCGCGATCGCGTACGACACGCGCGGCGACGGCCCGCCGGCCGTCCTGGTCGACGGCCCGCTCAGCCACCGCGGGTGCGGGTCGGCGGCGCGGCTGGCCGAGTTGCTGGCCGAGCGGCTCACGGTGATCACCTACGACCGGCGCGGCCGGGGCGCCAGCGGTGACGTCACCCCCTACGCGGTCGAGCGCGAGGTCGAGGACCTGGCCGCGCTGCTCGACGCGGCCGGCGGCACCGCGTGCCTCTACGGCGTGTCGGCCGGCGCGGCGCTGGCGCTGGCGGCGGCCGACGGCAACCCGGCCGTCACCAGGCTGGCGCTGTACGAGCCGCCGTTCGTCGTCGACGACTGGCGGCCGCCGCTGCCCGCCCGCTACCTGGCCAGGCTGACCGAGCTGCTGGCCGCCGGCCACCGGGCCGACGCGGTCGAGCTGTACCTGACCAGGGCGGTCGGCCTGCCGGTGGAGTTCGTCACGCCGATGCGCCGTACCCCGCTGTGGCCGGCGATGGAGGCGATGGCGCACACGCTGGCCTACGACGCGATGGTGCTCGGCGACACCCAGTCCGGCCGGCCGCTGCCGGCCGCGCGCTGGGCCGCCGTCACCGCGCCCGCGCTGGTCATCGAGGGCGGGCGGAGCGAGGTCTTCCTGCGCCACGCCGCCAGGGCGCTCGCCGCCGTGCTGCCGTGCGCCCGCCACCACGTCCTGCCCGACCAGGACCACCAACCCGTGCCGGAGGCGCTCGCCCCGGTGCTGCTGGAGTTCTTCACCACACCCTGAAAGGAAACCACCGTGAACGACACCCTCACCGCGCCCGCGACCACCACCTGCGACCCGGCCAGCCGGGTGACGAAGTCCCTGCTCGGGTACGGCGTCATCGCCGGCCCGGTGTACGTGGCGGTCTCGCTGGCGCAGGCGCTGACCCGGGACGGGTTCGACCCGAGCCGGCACGAGTGGAGCCTGCTCGCCAACGGCCCGTTGGGCTGGATCCAGAGCGCCAACCTGGTGCTCACCGGCCTGATGACGATCGCGGCCGCCGCCGGGCTGCGGCGGGCGCTGGACGGCCGGCGGGCCGGCCTGCCAGCGGGCCTGCTGGCCGGGTTCGGCGCCGGGATGGTCGGCGCCGGCTTCTTCCGCGCCGATCCCAGCGACGGCTTCCCGCCCGGCACGCCGTCCGGACGGAACACCCACGTCAGCTGGCACGGCATGCTGCACCTGGTCACCGGCGGCGCCGGCTTCCTCTGCCTGATCGCCGCCTGCCTGGCCGTCGGCGCCTGGTTCGCGCGCCGGGGCGACCGGCGCTGGGCCCGGTACAGTCGCGCCACCGGCGTGATCTACCTGGCCGCCTTCGCCGGCATCGCCGGCGGCGCCACCGGCCGGCCGGCCGTGCTGGCCTTCACCGCCGCCGTCCTGCTCGCCTTCGGCTGGCTGTCCGCCACGTCGGTACGCCTGTACCGCCAGGTCTGAAGGAGGTCCGCGGACATGGACACGATCACCTTCCACGCCACCCTGGAACTCCACGGCAAGACCGCCACCGGCATCGCGGTGCCGGAGGACGTCGTGACCGCGCTCGGCGGCGGTCGCCGGCCGGCGGTCGCCGCCACCGTGAACGGCCACACCTACCGCACCACCGTCACCCCGATGGGCGGGCGGTTCATGCTCCCGGTCAGCGGCGACCGGCGGGCCGCGGCGGGAGTGGCGGCCGGCGACGACGTCGAGGTGACGCTGGCGCTGGACACCGCGCCGCGCGAGGTGACGGTGCCGGACGACCTGACCGCCGCGCTCGCCGCCGCCGACGACGCGGCCCGCCGGTTCTTCGACGGGCTGTCGTACTCGCACCGGCTGACGTACGTGACGTGGATCGAGTCGGCGAAGAAGGCGGAGACCCGGCAGCGCAGGGTCGCCCAGGCGGTCGAGATGCTCCGGGAGGGCAGGACGCGGAGTTGAGGTTGGATGGACGGTGTGGAGGCACGGCTGCTGACGACCGAACCGCCCGCCGACCTGCTCGACACGGCCACGTCGGTGTACGCCGCCGCCTTCGCCGAGCCGCCCTACGGGGAGGGGCCGGCGGAGGCGGCGGCGTTCCGCGACCGGGTGCTGCGGTACGCCAGCGAACGGGACGGCTTCCGGCTGGTGGTGGTCGACGACGCGGGGCCGGCCGGAGTGGGCATGGCGGTGCTGGCCCGGCCGGGCGACTGGTGGCGGGACCGGGTGGCGGCGGCCCTGGACCCGCCGCTCGTCGAGCGCTGGCTCGGCGACCGCTGCCTGGAGGTGGTCCACCTGGCCGTACACCCGCGCGTCCGCGGCCGCGGCCTGGGCCGGCTGGTGCACGACCTGCTGATCGCCGGCAGCCCGGCCCCGACCGCCGTCCTCACCTGCGACCCGCGCGCCGAACCCGCCACCCGCCTGTACACCGCCCGCGGCTGGTACCCCCTCGCCGACTCCGTGCCCGCCGGCGACCACCCGATGACGCTCTACGCCCGCACCGTCTGACCGAGCAGGCGTACCGCCAGCGCCGCCGCCAGCATCCAGGCGGCGGCGTACCCGAAGCCCCAGCCCGGTGACGCCACCGTCCACAGCAGACCGACCAGGGCGGAGGAGGCGAGGTCGCCGACGGCCTGCAACGCGCCCAGCGCGCCGAAGCCGCTGCCGCGCAGCTCGTCCGGCAGCGCACGGGCCACCAGCGTGGACTGGGCGGTCTCTGCCAGCCCGATCCCCGCGCCAGCCAGGCAGAACGCCACCAGCAGCGGCGGCCAGACCCGCGGGCCTGCCGCGAACAGGCCGTAGGCGCCGAGGTACAGCACCGCGCCGGTGCCGAACGCCACCCGCGGCCCGGCCCGGTCGATCCACGCGCCGCCCACCAGCGCCACCACCGCCGCGACCGCGTTGTGGCCGGCGTACACGAGGATCGCCAGCGAGGTGGCCGCCGCCAGGCTCCGCCCGCCGTGGTGCAGCAGGCCGGTGGCCCGCAGGATCAGCAGTGTGGTGGCCACGTTCCCCATCTCGAACAGCGCCACCGGCACCAGCGGCCGGACCAGGCCGGCCTGCCGCAGCGCCGCCAGGTTCAGCCCGAACCGCCGCCGGCCGGCCGGCGCGGCCACCGCCCGCCGCGCCTCCCGCGCCGCCACCGTGATCGCCACCGCCGCCAGGAACCCCGGCACCGCCGCCGCCAGCATCGCCGGCCGCAGCCCGACGACCGCCACCAGCAGCGACGCCAGCAGTGGCCCGGCCACCGCGCCCAGGTTGTCCCCGGCCCGCTCCAGCCCGTACGCCCGCCCGTACCCGGCCTCCGGCGCCAGCGAGGCCAGCAGCGCGTCCCGGGCCGGCGACCGCAGCCCGCGCGACACCCACGACACCGCCCGCAGCAGCCCGGCCTGCCAGGCCGCCACCGCCAACCCGATCGCCCCGCCGGCCAGGGCGGTACCCAGGTACCCGCCGCTGGCCAGCCGCCCCCGCCGGCCCGGGTCGTCGGCGAGCGGCCCGCCGGCCAGCTTGCTCACCCCGATCAGGCCGTCGCTGACCCCCTCGATCAGCCCGAGCGCGCCGGGGCCGGCGTGCAGCGTCGAGGTCAGGAACGACGGCAGCACCGCCGTCGTGATCTCGTGCCCGGAATCGGAGCAGAAGCTGGCCAGCCCCACGCGGGCCACGCCACGGGTCAACCACCGCCGCTGTTCCATGCCCACCGCCTCGTGATCGCCATGTTCGCACAGCTCAGGACGGCCGGCGGACCGGCACGCGCGTTACCCTCGAAGGGCCTGTGCCGGCGCGATCCCGGGTGTGGGGAGGGCGGATGAGTCTGAATGCGCCGCTCGAACCCGACCGCTGGGCCCGCCAGCAGGGAGTACCCGCCCAGGTGCCGTACGGAGGGTACGGCAACGGCTTGGCGGCCGAGGCGTACGCGCCGTTCCTGGACCTCGACCCGCCCCGGGCCCGGATGCTGCTGCTGTCGCTGCGGCGCGCGGGCGTGGCCGCCTATGCCGCGCCGGTGGACCGCTGGCGGCGCCGTACCCAACCGGTCGCGCGGGTCTGGGTGGACGTCGCCACCCGCCCGGTCGCCGAGGACGTGGTCCGCGCCGAACTGCCCGCCCAGCCGCCGGACCGGCCAGGGCCGGACCCGCTGCGCGCGCTGCTGCCGCTGCTGAACCGCGCGGTGGACCTGCAACCCGCGGCCGAGGAGCTGATCGAGGCGTACGGCGCCGGCGGCGGCGACCCCCGCGACGGCGCGCCACTCGAACGCGAGTACCGCGAGCTCGCCGACACCGCCGGGGCGATCCCGGCCGGCGCCGCCGACCGCCGGCTGGTCGCCGCCGCCGAGATTCTGCTGCACCACCACCAGCGGATGCTGCGGGAGGCCCTGCACCTGCGGTTCTCGGCCGTGCCGGGCCCGCCAGCGGACCGCCGGCCGATCGCGGCGCTGCGTCGGCTGCGCGACGAGGTCGCCAACGCCACCGGCTGACGCCTACAGCTCGCTGGTCGCGGCGGTTCCCACCGCGACGGCCGCGAACACGCCGAACGCGATCACGTGCACCGCCGTGCACCACAGGCAGATCGCGTCGATGACGAACAGCTCCGCGTACAGCAGCCAGAGCACGAAGCCCACGCCGCCGGTCGCGGCGGCCAGCCGGCCCCACCGCAGCACCGGGCTGCGGCTCCACCAGGCCGGCGGCACGTTGAGCAGGCCGATGCCGGCGAAGTAGACCAGTCCCCACACCGTGACCGGCACGCCGAGGAACCGGGACTGCGCGCTGCTCGTCACCTTCTGGCAGTTGATGGCGCCCCGCTCCGGGCAGGCCAGCGTGGTGGCGGCGGTGTAGTGCTCGACGGTCAGGTAGCCGGCCACGGCGAGCCCGGCGACGGCCAGCGCCAGCGGGATCGCCCACACCCACACCGGTACCGCCGCCGCGGCCGGCGACCGGGCGCCGGCGCCGGCCTTTGACGTCCGGGGGGCGACGGTCCTACCGGGCATCGGGCCGACCAGCGAACGTCGTGACGGCCGGACTGGTGCACACCGCGGCGGGCTGGTCGCCGGTGAGCTGGCACAGCGCGGCGGTGATGGTGTTGGCCGCGCCGTCCACGGCCCTGGCGAGCGGGTCGCCGGGCCGGGACAGGGCGGCCGCGATCTGCGCCGCCGACCTGCCCTTCAGCAGTTGCGGGTGGTAGCTGGCCCCGGAGATCAGATACCTGTTGCCGAAGTCGACGAACGGGATCGACCCGGCCGAGCCCTGCGGCAGGTACGGCGTCGCGTTGTACTTCGCCAGCGTCTGCTGCTGCGCCGAGGTCAGGCTGTCCAGCGGCGCGTACCCGCTGCCCCGCCGGACGTTGCTCTCCGTCTCCACGCCCTGGAAGGCCAGGTACTGGCTGGTGTAGGTGGCGCCGTGGAAGGACAGCGTCGGGGTGTTCGGGTACACGTCGTGGCTGGCCGAGTGCGTCACGCCGAGCCCGGAGAACGTGCCGAACCGGGACAGCGCCACCACCACCGCCCACCGTTCCGCCGCGCAGTACGGGCAGTACTCCGCGCCGACGTACAGCACCAGCGGCCTGCCGCCGTCGGTCAGTGCGGGCTGGCCGCTGAGCCGGTACGGCGGCGTGCTCACCTGGCCGCGGCCGACCTGGTCGAGCACCGTGGGCGGGACGCTGGACAGCGCCGTCACCAGCGACGCCGGCGCGGGTTTCGACCCGGACCCGGCACCGGCGCTGTCCGGCGACGACCCGGAGCCCACCTTCACCGCGACCATGATCGCGATCACCGCCAGCACGGCGACGACCGCGGTGACGGCCCCGCCGATCGCCCGCCGCCGGGCCCGCTGCCGGCGGGCCGCCGAGCCGCGCCGGGCCTTGGCCTTGCGCCGCTCCGCCTCCCTGCGCGCCTTGCTGCCCTCCTGCGCCCGCTGCTGCGCGACCCTGCTGCTCTTCGACATGCCCCGTCCTCACACCCGGTGTCACCGTCTTAGTCGCTCCGCCCGCGCCCGGGGTTCCCGCAACTTACCGTGTGCGGCTTGGTACGAAGCGTCAGCCCGGCCCGTGCCCGTGCCCACTGTCGGCCATCGCGGCCGACCACGACCAGGACCGTTGGTCCCGACCGCCATCACCGTGGAGGCTCAGCCGATGGTGAAGGTCATCGTCAGGTAGTCGAAGGTGATCGCGAAGTCCTCCGGCACCGGCCCGCAGCCGGCCGGGATCGCGCGCGGTGTCGGCGCGGGCGGGCCGCGCGGTGGCCGCCGCCGCGGCGCCGGCGGCGAGCGGCGCGGCGCCCAGCACGCCCAGTACCGAACGCCGGGTCGCCGTCTTCGGAGTCATCGACACGCGTCGAGTTCTACGCGGCGGCCGGTTACACGGTGGGAACGGACGCGGTTACCCCGCTGTCACGCCGGTCCGGCTCCCGGCTCTCGCGTCGTAGGCGGCACGCGCCTCATCGATGTCGCCGGCGTGCTCGACCGCCCAGCTCATCAGCTGGCACACGGTACCCAGCAGGGTCTCGCCGAGCGGGGTGAGGGCGTAGTCGACGCGGGGCGGGACGACCGGGTGCACCGTGCGCGAGACCAGCCCGTCCCGTTCGAGCGTGCGTACGGTGGCGGTCAGCATTCGCTGGCTGATCCCGTCGATCCCGCGGCGCAGCTCGGTGAACCGCCGCGGGCCGTGGCCGAGCTGGTGGATCACCGAGATCGACCACTTGTCGCCGATCCGGTCCAGGATCTGTCGCGCGTAGCACATCCCGTCGTCCGCGGCCGCCTGGACCTGCACGGTTACCTCCACCTCACCTAGGCAGAAAAAGCTGCGTTCTTCCGGAGACCCTCATGGTTCCTCACGATGGGGTCGGTAACCAAGAGGAACCATCACGGAGGAGCCCCATGACTGCCGAAATGGCGATCGAGCCGGTGCCGATCGACGAGTCGTTCGCGGTGCCGGCCAGCGAGGAACAGCTCAGCCGGGCCGCGAAGGGTCTGGCCGACCGCGGTGTCACCAGCCACCTCGTGGACACCGTCGAGGACGCCCGCGCGCTGGTACGGAAGCTGCTGCCCGCCGACCGCGCCGTGTTCACCGCGTCCAGCGAGACCCTGCGCATCTCCGGCATCCTGGCCGACATCGACGAGTCGGGCGACTTCCGGTCCGTGCGGGCCGAACGCGCCGCAACCGACACCACGGTCAACAGGGCACAGATCCAGATGGGCGCCACCCCGGACGTCATCGTCGGCAGCGTCCACGCGGTGACCGAGGACGGGCTGCTGGTGGTGGCCTCGGCGAGCGGCAGCCAGCTCGGCCCGTACGCGGCCGGCGCCGAGCGGGTCATCTGGGTGGTCGGTGCGCAGAAGGTCGTCCCCGACCTCGAAACGGCCCTGCGCCGGGTCCGGAACTACAGCTACCCGCGCGAGCACGAGCGGTGGCGGCTCAAGGGCTTCGAATCCTTCATCGGCAAGCTGCTCATCCTCGAACGCGAGTACGACCCCGACCGCGCCACCATGGTCCTGATCCGCGAACCAATCGGCTTCTGACCCGCCTTAAAGATACGGTCCGCAGCTGAAGCGTTACGACGGGTTCGAGCGATGTACCCACCGTGGTCGCTGAACAGCGACGTACCTCGACATGTTGTGGGGGGATCGGTGGGTGGGTCACCGCGTACGCTGCGGCCGGGAGAGGCGCTACCGCTGGAGGCGCTGGGCCTCACGGCCGGCGAGGAGATGGCGATCGGTCTGGGTGGCGCCGCCGGCGCGCCGCCCGACCTCGTGGCACTCCTCGTCGGCCCGTCCGGGCGGGTACGCAGCGACGATGACCTCGTCTTCTACAACAATCCCACCAGCACCGACGGTGCCGTCAGCTATGTCGGCCCGAACGCCGGCATGGAGTGGGTCCGGCTGTGCCCGTCGCGACTGGACGCCGACGTCGCCCGGGTGGTCCTCGGCTGTGCCGGCGGCCTCCTCGACGGCTCCGCCACCGCCGAGTTCACGCTGTCGGTGGTGGGCGGTACGGGGCGGCCGATCGCGTCGGCCACCTTCCCCTGCGAGTCCGGGTACCGGGCCATGATCCTTCTCGAGGTGTACCGCCGGGGCGAGCAGTGGCGCTGCCGACTGCTCGCCCAGGGGTACGCAGGCGGGCTGGCCGCGCTCGTCACCGAGTACGGCGTCGCGGTGGAGGAGACCCACGAGCCGGAGACACCCCCGCCGGCCGTGGTGGCGACCCCGCCGGCAGCCGCGCCGCTGCCGTACCCTCCTCCGCCGGCTCCGGCGCCGCAGTGGACACCCAACGGCCCGTCGCGCCGGGGTGGCCTGTTCACCTCCCGCCGCCGCGCCCAGCTCGAGGCGGAGAACGCCGAGCTCAAGCGGCTGCTGGCGATGACGGGCGCGATGGACAACGCCGCCATCGCGACCGAACGCGACCGCCTGCTGCGCGAGGTGGCGGACCTGGCCGCCGAGGCCGAACGCCGCCGCGCCGACCTCACCGGTCTGGAACAGCGGCTCGCCCAGCTCCGCGCCACCGTCGCCGAGGCGGAAGGCGACGTGGAGCTGGCGGAGGCCGGGATCTACCGGTACCGGCACCGGCTCGACGACGCGATCGCCTACAAGGCGGCCATCGACAGGCTGCGCGACCGGATCAGGACCGTCGCCAAGGCCGACCGGGCCGTCACGGGGAACACCAACTGGACAGTCAACGGCTCGATCGCGCAGGGCCGCAAGATGGTCAAGGAGTTCAGCAAGCTGATGCTCAGGGCGTACAACGCGGAGGCCGATCACGCCGTCCGGACGATGCGCCCGCACAAGCTCGACTCCGCTCTCGCCCGGCTCGACACCACCCGCGCCACCATCGTCCGCCTCGGCGGCACCATGGACATCCGGATCTCGGAGGAGTACCACCGGCAGCGCCGGGACGAGCTCGAACTCACCGCCGACTACCTCAGCAAGGCCGAGGAGGAGAAGGAGCGGCAGCGAGAGCTCCGCGAGCGGCAGCGCGAGGAGCAGCGGTTCCTCGCCGAGGCGCAGCGCGAGCAGGAACGGCTCGAGCGCGAGCGCATCCGCTACGCCGAGGCGCTCGCCAAGCTCGAGGAGCGGGGTGACACCGCCAAGGCCGAGGAGCTGCGGGGCCGGCTGGGCAAGGTCGAGGACGCGCTGGCCGGCATCGAGCGGCGGCGCGCCAATGCCCGCCTCGGGCACGTGTACGTCATCAGCAACGTCGGCGCCTTCGGCGAGCGGATGGTGAAGATCGGCATGACCCGCCGGTTCGAGCCCATGGACCGCGTTCGCGAGCTGGGCGACGCCTCGGTGCCGTTCCGGTTCGACGTGCACGCGCTCATCTTCAGCGAGGACGCCGTCGCTCTGGAGACCGCGCTGCACCAGCGCTTCGCGGCCCAGCGGGTCAACCGGGTCAACGCGCACCGCGAGTTCTTCTACATCTCCCCGGCGGAGGTCCGGGACGCGCTCGCCGAGCTCGGCAGGCAGTACCTGCTGCACTTCACCGAAACGATGGAGGCGCCGGAGTGGCGCCAGTCCGGCGGTCCGGAGCGGGCGCTCCTGCCGACCTGAGGTCTTCAGGCGGGTGGGGCGGCGAGGGTCGGGGGGTGGCCGGCTCGGCGGAGGGCGTCGGCGATGAAGCCGGTGGCCTTCAGGTCCTCGACGAGGTCGTGGAGGTACCGGAGGGTGTCAGGGTGGCGGGTGCGGGTGGTGCCGAGCGCCTGCCGGATCTCCATGAAGCGGTCCTCGATCAGGCGGTGCCCGGGGTGGGCGGCGACGAACTCGGTGGCCGGTTGGCGGATGCCGGCGCCGGCCTCCAGGCCCTGGTCGCGGAACGTGTCGACGCCCTCGTCGCCGCGCACCACGGTGGCGTCCCGGAGGGTGCGGGTGAGGTACAGGTCGTAGGCGGAGCCGCGCTTCACGCCGACCCGGACCCCCGGGCGGTCGACGTCGGCCGGCGTGCGGAACGGCGAGTCCCCGGGTACCACGTAGACGCCCTCGATGAGGACGTAGGGCGCGGTGAAGGCCACCTCGGCCTCCCGCGCCGGGTCGATGGCCAGGAAGCAGATGTCGGCCCGGCCCGCCGCCATCGCCTCGTACGACTTCCGAGCCGCGTCGAAGCAGACCAGTTCGACCGGCAGGCCCAGCCGCGCACCCACCTCCCGCGCGATGTCGACCGTGACCCCGGCCGGCGCCGCCGGGGTCCCGGCCGCCAGCACCGGATTCCCCAGGTTGATCGACGCCCGCAGCACCCCGGCGGGCGCCAGGTCCCGCCCCACCGCCGCCGCGTCCACCTCACCCACGCCCCCGAGCCTAGAGGTCCCGACGCCCAGCGCAGCGCCGTGCTCAGGTGTTGATCCGGTCGGCGTCGGCGGTGAGGCTGTCGCCGGGGTCGACCGGCCAGGCCTCCAGACCGGGCGCGGCCAGTACCGCGTCGACCAGTTCGACCGGCCCGCCGACCAGCGTCGAGTCGAAGTCGATCTCGGTGCCGACGCACCACGCCCGGTCCGCCGGCCAGAACAGGTTGGGCGACTGCGGCTCGAAGCCGAGCGGCGACGCGTGCCAGCCCATGTCCAGCGCGGCTCGCAGCGGCCCGCGGAACAGCAGGTGGTCGCGATCGGGCAGGCGCAGCCGCGGCAGCGCCCACACCTCCGGCGGTACGCCGGGCTCGACCGGCGGCGCCGGCACGGCCGTGCCGTCGTCGGTGAAGGCCACGACCGTCACGCCGCCGCCGTCCACCCAGCCCCAGCCCTCCCACAGCGCGTGGTAGCAGTCCTGCTCCCCGGTGAACGGGCCGAGCACGTCGAGCAGCGCGGCCAGCGCGTCCGGCGCGAGGCTGCCCACCCGGACATCGCCGTCGTCCCACGCCACGACGCTCCGGGACCTGGCGGCGGGCCTGACGATCGCGTGCCACTGCATGAGCGCGTGCGGGACCCCACCGGTCAGCTCGCACACCCGCGCCCACGTCAGCGGCGCCCGCCCGCTGTCGTCGTCGAACTCGACCGGATGCAGCACCCTGGCGTACGCCGGGTACCCGCCCGGCACCACCGACGACACCGTCCCGACCGGCCCTGCCAGCCGTTCCGCGATCCAGTCCGCCGCCGACACGTCGGCGACCGGCTCCAGGTTCCCCATTGCCATCCGGCCATCATGCCTGAGTTTGTACGACGCCTGTCCCCCATTTTGCCGACACCCGGTTACCCGTCGCGCCCACAGTGGACGCAGCTCAGGAGCCGTATCCTGGCACGGCGATGGCAGGAACCCGCGACGAACTCAGGTAGGGCGCGATGGTGGTGCCGAGCTTCCTCTCCACTCGATGGCTCCGGCGGCGGCTGGTGCTGCCGGGCGTGCTGGTCAGCGTCGTGCTCGGCACGGTCGGGTTCACGCTGGGGCACGCCGTGTCGCCGCTGCGCGTGCACGCCACCCGCGGCGCGGCCTGGCTGCCCACCACCTCGCACGGCTCGGTGAGCCTGCTGGACGGGCTCACCGGTCGGACCGGGGTGGAGCTGGTACTGCCCGGCTCGCAGGGCCACCGGCTGGTCGTCACCCAGCAGGGCGGCACGGTCCTGGTCCAGGACACCGCCCGCGACACGATCATCCGGATCGACCCTGGCCGGCTGACCGCCGGCCCGGCCGTCACGGCCGGGCAGGGCACCACGGTCGTCGCCGGCCCGTCAGCCACCTACCTGGTGAACTACACCAGCGGCACGGTCACCCGCATCGACCCGGTCACGCTGCGCGCCACCTCGCCCGCGTACCACATCGCCGGCGACCTGAGCCGGCAGGCGGCCGTCGACAGTGCCGGCACGCTGTGGCTGCCGGTGCTCAGCGACGGCACGGTGGTACCGGTGACCGGGCACGGCCCGGGCCACCCGATCACGGTGACCGGCGGCGGGGGCCACAGCCTGGTGATGACCGTCGCGGCCGGCCAGCCCGCCGTGGTGGACCAGACCGACGGCACCGTCGCGGTGCTGCGCGGCGGCCGCGCCGAGACGCTCGCGCTGCCCGCCTCCGCCAACGCCAACGCCACCGGCGGCAGCCGGGACAGCGCCGGCCTACTGGTCCCGTCCACCGCGCCGACCAGCACGGTCGCGATGGTGGCGACGGCGGCGGCCGCGCCGAACCTGGTGGTCGCCGACCTGGCGGCCGGGTCGGCCCGCACCGTGCCGCTCGGTTCCGCCGTCGCGTCCCACCGGCTCGGCTCGCCGGTACAGGCCGGCGCCCGGATCTACGTGCCCGACTACACCACCGGCTCCGTCCTCACCTACGACAGCGGCCGGCAGGCGCTGGGCGGCCAGATCAGGGTCTCCGGGCAGCCGGGCCAGTTCGACGTCCAGGTCGTCGACGGGATCGCGTACTTCAACGACCCGCGTTCCACCGAGGCCGTCGCGGTCACACCGGACGGCCAGGTGCAGCGGATCGCCAAGACCGGGCCGGGCGTGCCCACCACCAGCGGCAAGCCGATCACGGCCACCCCGTCGCCGGCGCCGTCCAGCCCCGCCGCCGGCAGCCCGCCCGGCCACGGACCGGCCGGCACCGTCCACCCCGTGCCGGCCCAGCCGCCGGCCGGTACCCGGAGCGGCGCCAACCCGGGACCGGCCGGCCCGGCCGCCCCGGCGGCCCCGCTCGCGCCGGTCGGCGTGCGGGCCACCCCCGGCGCCGGCTACGTGGACGTGAGCTGGCAGCCGCCCGGCTCCGGCGGCCCGATCAGCGGGTACCGGGTGCAGGTCTCCCCCGCCGGCGGCGGCCAGCAGACGCTGTCCGCGACCTCGGTGCGGGTGTCCGGGCTGAGCTGCGCCACCTCCTACGGCTTCACGGTGCTGTCGCTCGGCGCCGGCGGCCGGCAGGTGGCGGCGGCGCCGGTGTACGCGCACCCGTGCGTGGCACCCGGCGCGGTGCGCGGCCTGACCGCCACCGTGGTGCACAACTACACCCGCGAGGTGCAGCTGTCCTGGCAGCCGGTCCAGGCCGCCGCCGCCGGCGGAGTCAGTTACCTGGTGAGCTGGTCGAGCGGGTCGCAGACGGTGACCGGGACCAGCCTGCTGGTGAGCCAGCTGCTGCCGGGGCACTCGTACACGTTCACGGTGCGGGCCTCGGACGCGGCCGGCACCGGGGCGGGCGCCAGCGCGTCGGCCGTGCCCGGCAGCGGGAACACCCTCACCGTGCAGATGGGCCAGGACGCCGACCTGCTCACCTCGTGGCGGTTCTCCGCCTCGGTGGCCTGGTCCGCGCACTGGCACGACAGCTACACCGCGTACTGCGCCTACGACGGCGGCGACCCGGTCGCCGGCGACAAGTACTGGGTCTACGTCGAGAACGGCAGCGGGCACTTCGCCTGGGCCAACGAGCACTGGCTCGGCGACGGGGACGCGCACGCCAGCCTGCTCAACTGCCGCAGCCCCCTCGTCCCGGTCCCGTAACCGGAGGATCACCGTGACCACCAGCGACGCACTGTCCATTGTGGCCGAAGCGCCGACCGAGACCGGCCCGGCGCCCGAGCCGTCCGTCGACGGCTTCGCGCGCGGATTCGCCCGGCTGGCCGAGGCGGTGCGCCGGGTGGTGCGCGGCAAGGACGAGGCGGTCGAGCTCGCCCTCACCTGCCTGCTCGCCGAGGGCCACCTGCTCATCGAGGACGTCCCCGGTGTCGGCAAGACCACCCTGGCCAGGGCACTGGCGGCGGCGCTCGGCGCGCAGTGGAACCGCATCCAGTTCACGCCCGACCTGCTGCCCTCCGACGTCACCGGGGTGTCCGTCTACGACCAGCACACCGGAGAGTTCACCTTCCGGCCCGGGCCGGTGTTCGCCGGGGTGGTGCTGGCCGACGAGATCAACCGGGCCTCCCCCAAGACCCAGTCCGCGCTGCTGGAGGTGATGGAGGAGCGCCGGGTGACCGTCGACGGCGTCGCCCACCCGGTGCCCCGGCCGTTCGTCGTCGTGGCCACCCAGAACCCGGTGGACATGGACGGGACGTACCCGCTTCCCGAGGCCCAGCTCGACCGGTTCCTGATGCGGCTCGTCCTCGGGTACCCCGACCTGGCCGCCGAGGTGGAGGTGCTGACCGGGCGGCGGGAGGCGCGGCGGGTCGAGGACATCGAACCGGTCATGGACCTCGGGCACGTGCTGTGGATGATCGCCGCGGCAGACCAGGTGCACGTGGCGCCGGCGCTGTACACCTACCTCGCCTCGGTGACGGCGGCCACCCGCGACCTGCCGGAGGTGCGCCTCGGTGCGAGCCCGCGCGGCAGCCTGGCGCTGCTGCGCACCGCCCAGGTGCGGGCCGCGGCGGCCGGCCGCGCCTTCGCCACCCCGGAGGACGTGAAGGCCCTCGCGGTGCCGGTGCTGGCGCACCGCATCCTGCTCACCACCGAGGCGCACGTACAGGGGCTGACCCCGGAGGCCGTCGTGCGGGGCGCGCTGGCCGCCGTCCCGGTCCCCCACGACCTCGACGAGAACTCTCACGATCAAGCGGTTGTGTCCGGAAAACGCTATGAAAACGCGGGCACAACTCCTTGATCGTGGGAAAGGGCGGGGTGGTGGCGTGAGCGGAGCGGGCGGAGCGGGCGGAGCGGAGCACGGGCACGGCGCGGTGCGGCTGACCGCGTCCGGGGTGCGCGTGCTGGTGGCGGCGGTGGTACTCGTCGGGGTCGGGTACGCGCTGGCCTGGCCGGCGCTGGTGGTGCTGGGCGTCGGGGCCGGGCTGGCCCTCGTCGCGGCGGTGGTGCTGCTCGCCACCGGGCCGCGGGTGGAGCTGTCCCGGGAGGTGTTCCCGGACCGGGTGACGCGCGGCGAGGTGGCCGTCGGCATGGTCACCGCGCGGCACGCGGCCGGGCGCGGCGCCGCCTGGCTGTCCGCCGCCGACCGGTTCACGCTGCGCGGGCGGTCCCGGCCGGTCCCGGTCACGCTGCCCCGGCTCGGCCGCGGCGGCCGGTCCGAGACCGGGTACCCGCTGCCCACCGACCGGCGCGGCGTCGCCACGATCGGTCCGCTGCTGGCCGACCAGACCGACCCGCTCGGCCTGGTCCGGCGGCGGCAGCGGGTCGGCGGCGAGCTGACGCTGCGGGTACACCCGCGTACCCACCCGGTCCAGCTGCGGTCGGCGTCCCGGTCGCGGGACCGCGAGGAGGGGGGCGCGGAGACCGTCCTGGCCGGCTCGGTCACCTTCCACCGGCTGCGGGAGTACGCGCCAGGCGACGACCTGCGCCGGATCCACTGGCGGTCCAGCGCCCGCGCGAACACGCTGATGGTCCGCCAGAACGTCGACGTCACTCGGCCCGAGGTGACCGTCGCGCTGGTCACCGAGCTGGCCGCCTACCCGGACGAGACGCTGTTCGAGGAGGCCGTGGAGGCGGCGGCGGCGGTGCTGATGGCCGCCGGCCGGGCCCGCGTGCCGGCCCGGCTGGTCACCGGCGACGGTCCGCTGGCCGGCGGCCGGGGCGGCGGCGCCGATCCCAGGGCCGCCATGGACGAGCTCGCCGGCGTCGAACCGACCGCCGGCGGCGGCCTGCCCGCCCTCGCCGACCGGATGGCGGCGGTACCCCGGAACGGTTTCCTCGTCGTCGCCTGCGGCTCCCTCTCCCCCGCCGACCGCGCCGCCGCCCGCCGGCTCGCCGCCGGCTACCGCCCGGCCGTCCTCGCCAGCTTCACCGCCAGCCCCGCCGCCACGACCGCGACCGGCGGCCTGACCCTCCTGGAGACCGCCACCGCCGCCGACTTCTGTCGGCAGTGGACGCACCGCCGGGGCACCCCGTGACCGCGAGGCCCGCCGCCGTTGCGGTCGTACCGGTCCTGCCGGCCGTGCTGGCGGCCGGGGCGGCGGGGCTCGCGTTCGACGGGGCCTTTCCACTTCGGACACTGGTGCCGCTGTGCTGCGCGAGCGCGGCCATTCCGGGGCTGGTCACCGCGCTGTCGGCGGTCGCGGCGCGGTGGTGGCCCACGGTATCGAGGGCGCTGGCCGTACCGGTGTCGCTGCTGGTGTGGGCGGTGGCGCTGCCCGTGCCGGCGCGGGCGCTGGCCGCACCCGGCACCGGCCCGACCGGCTGGTGGGCGATGCTGCGGCGGCTGCCGGACGGCCCGTACCAGGTGCTCGCCAGTTCGCTGCCGGCACCGGCGACGCCGCCGCTGCTGCTGTTCGTCGGCACCGCCGTCTGGTGGGCGGCGCTGTGCGCCGGGGAGCTGGCGGCGCGCGGCGGCGGCGCCGGCTCGCCCGCGCACGGCGCGCTGGCGACGATGACCGCCCCCGTACTGGTGCTCGCCGCCGGTACCTCGGCCAGCGTGCACGTCGGCAGCCCGGCCGGAGTCCCGGCGGCCGCCGCCGTCGCCGGCCTCGGCGTCCTGCTGCTGGCCGGCCGCCGAACCGCCGGCGCGGTGCTCACCGCCGCGGCGGTGACGGCCGCCGCCGGGCTGCTGGTCCCGGTCCTGCCCGGGCTGGCCTCCCGGCCGGCCGCCGACCCGCGCCGGCTCGTCCACCCGCCGCCCACCACCTCGCCGCCGACCAGCCCACTCAGCCAGGTCGCCGCCTGGGTGTCCGGACCGGCCCGGCCGCTGTTCACCGTGCGTACCGGCACCCCGGCCAACACCCGGTGGCTGGTGCTCGACCGGTACGACGGCGCGGGCTGGGCCTCCTCGGCGCTGTACCGGCCGGCCGGCGCGGACCTGCCGACCGGCGGCGCCGGCGGTCCCACCGCGACGGTCACCCAGCGGATCGAACTCCAGCACCTGCCCGGACCGTGGCTGCCCGCGGCCGCCGCCCCGCGCCGGGTCACCGGCGTCCAGGTGGCCGTCGACCCGGACCTCGGTGTGCTGGCGACCGGCGACGCGCGGGCCGCCGGCCACACCGGCTACACGGCGGTGTCCGCGACACCCCGGCCCACCGTCGACCGGCTCGCCGCCGCCAGCCCGGGACGCGGCGGCCGCCTCGAGGCCGACCTGGCCGTACCGGCGGGGATGCCGCCGGGCCTGGCCAACCTCGGCCGGCTGGCGATGGCCGGCGCTGCCTACCCGTACCAGCAGCTCGTCCTCCTCCAGAACTGGCTGCGCTCGACGCTCAACTACGACGTGACGGCGTTCCCCGGCCAGGGCTACGGCAACCTGGCGCTCGTTGTCAGCGCCACCCACGCGGGCGGGCAGGATGTGTTCGCCACGCTGTTCGCGGTGCTGGCCAGGGCGGCCGGCTTCCCGACCCGGATCGCCGTCGGCTTCGGCCCCGGCCACCGGATCCGCGGCACGGCCGACCGGTACCAGGTGACGACGGCGGACGCGCTGGTGTGGCCGGAGGTGTACCTGACCGGGCTGGGCTGGACGCCGTTCTACCCGGTACCGGCCAGGCACGCGACGGCCGGCGACGAGACGGTCCCCTCGGCGGTCGGCGAACCGACCCAGCAGGCCAGCCTCGACCAGAAGGTCACGGGCAACCACGGCGGCGCCACCCGCACCCGGCCCGGGGCGCACGCCAGCGTCCGGGTCACCCGGCCGCCGGCGAAGCACCACTGGACGGCGATCGGCCTGCTCGCGGGTGTCGCGGTCGCGGCGCTGGCGGTCGGGGCGCTGGTGGCCCGGTCGCTGGCCCGCCTCGGCAGCCGGCTGGCACGGCGACGGCGGCGCAGGCGCGATCCGGACCCGCGACACCGTACCGCCGGCGCCTGGCAGGACGCGCTGGAGTCGGTACACAGGCGGACCGGCCAGCATCTCGACACCTGCACAGCGTCGGAGGTCGCCGACCTCGCCACCACCGGGCTCGGCCCGGCGGCGGACGGGCCGGCGCACCGCCTCGCCGTACTGGCGGAGATCGCCCTCTACGGCCCCGGCTTCGGCGTCGGCGCCGAGGACGCGGCGGCGGCCTGGCACGCGGCCGACGAACTCCGCCGGCTCGCCGGCATCCGCCACCGGATCGGCCGGCGCCGTCAGGACGGTTTGGCGGCCGGCGGCAGCGCGGCGCACACCGACGGCGAGACGGTCATGCCGCTGTCGCCGGACGCCGGCCGCACGATGGTGGCGACCCGGAAGCAGTAGTCCTGGCCGGCCGCCAGGCTGGTGAACACCACGCTGCGGCCGCCGGAGCCGACCGCCTGCTGATCGACGGAACGGCCGTTCACCTCGGCGACGATGAGATACAGGATGACGTGGTCGGTCCGTTGTGGACTCTGCCAGCCGACCAGGATGCCGCCGCCGCCGGGAGCCGCGGTCAGCCCGGTGGCGCGGTACTGGTCCTGTGCCGGCTGCGGCAGCAACGCCGGCGAGCCGCTCACCCGCGGCCTGGCCGGCGGAGCCGGCTTCGCGCCCGCGCTGCGCCCGTTCGTCGCCACGCCCCACACCAGCCCGGCCCCGAGCGCCACCACCCCGAGCACGACCAGCAGGACGAGTCCGGTGTACCGCCCCCGCTCCCGCTGGCCGACCAGCACCGGCTCGGGCGGCGGAACCGGCAGGGGTTCCGGCAGGGGTTCCGGCAGGGGTTCCGGCAGGGGTTCCGGCAGGGGCAGCGGCTCGGGCTCCGGAATGGGCTCGGGCAGCGGCTCAGGCTCGGGCAGGGGGTCCGGCATCGGGACCGGCTCGGGCTCCGGAATGGGCTCCGGCTCCGGTTCGGGCTCAGGCTCAGGGAGCGGTTCAGGCTCAGGCTCAGGTAGCGGTTCAGGCTCGGGGAGCGGCTCCGGCTCGGGCTCGGGGATGGGCTCCGGGTCCGGGATGGGGGTGGGTTCGGGGGGCAGGTCGTCGCGGTGGGCCGTGGGGCGGAGGGGCAGGGTACGGGCGATGGTGGTGAGGGTGCTGGACAGCTCGTCCAGGGCGGGGCGGGCCATCGGGTCGGCGGCCAACATGCGGTGCAGGAGCTCCCAGAGGGCGGCCGGCATGTCGGGGCGTACCGGGCGTACCGGGTCGCCGCGCAGGACCCGCTGGTACAGGACGGCGTGGCCGAGGCGGGCCTCGGCGGCGTACGCCGGCTGGCCGGCCAGCAGCGTGTACAGGGTGGAGCCGAGCTGGTAGACGTCGGTGGCCGGGTTCGGGGTCTCCCAGCCGAACAGCTCCCGCGGCGCGTGTACCAGCGTCGCCGGGGACGCCGGCAGGCCGGCGATCGTGCGGAACGCCCGCAGCACGCCGGCGCCGCCGAGGGCCACCTCGCCGGTGCGCGCGTCCAGCCAGCCGTTCTCCGGCCGGACGTCCAGGTGCAGGACGCCCTCGCCGTGCAGGTACCGCAGCACCTCCGCCAGTTCGACGCCGGCGCGGGCGACCTGGCCGACCGGGAGCGGTCCACCGTCGCGCAGCAGGTCGGCGAGCCGGGCGCCGGGCGGCAGGTCGGTGACGA
Organism: Mycobacteriales bacterium; assembly: GCA_045806985.1. GTDB lineage: Bacteria > Actinomycetota > Actinomycetes > Mycobacteriales > JBJMIH01 > JBJMIH01. The sequence goes on from JBJMIH010000139.1 coordinate 23,319, forward strand.
CGTAGGGGTGGCCGTCCTCGTCGTACCCGGTCTCCAGCGTGGCCAGCAGGCCGGGCCAGCCGCGCAGCTTCCCGGTCGCCAGCAGCGCGGAACGCAGCCGCCGCCGGCTCTGCCGGTCCTTCACCGCCGGCCGGTACGCGGTGAGCAGGACGGGCCGGCCGGTCTCCTCCTGCCGGGCCCGGTACAGGCTGCCGAGCTCGTCCTCGCCGAGCGGTTCCGTGTCGGTGAAACCAGCGGGCAGGTCCGGCACTGTCACTCCACCAACCTCAATCATCGGAACGGACCTCCGTCCCCGCGGCTACCGTAGTGCCGGGGCGGCGGATCCGGCGCACGGTCACCGCGGTCATCGGCACCAGTACGGCGAGCACCGCGCCGGCGCCGCCGAGGGCCAGGGCGGCCGCCGCCGTCGTGTGGTCCGCCGGCGGCGGGTCGTACGGGCTGACGCTGCTGGCCGGGGAGGCGGCCGGGCCGGCGCCGCTCTCCTCCGGAAGCACGGCGGTGACGGCGGCGTACGGGTTCACCACCCCCCAGCCCCAGCGCGCGTCCGGCACGGCGGTCGCGGCATGGTCGGCGGTGGCCTCGATCCGGTGCGCGACCTGCGCCGGGGTCAGGCCCGGCCGGTACGCCTGGACCAGCGCCGCGACGCCGGACACGAACGCGGTCGCGTAGCTGGTGCCCTGCTGCTTACCGACGAAACCGTCGCCGCCCGCGCCCGGCCCGACGATCTCGTCGCCGGGGGCGATCACCGACACCGGCGTGCCCGACGAGGAGAAGTCGGTGGGCTGGCCGGAGTGGCTCAGCGCGCCCACCGAGATGACGCCGGGGTAGGCGGCCGGGTACTCGGGCGCGTTGCCCTGCTGGAAGTCGTTGCCGGCGGCGGCGACCACCACCACGCCGCGGTCGAGCGCCCGGCGGACGGCACCGGCCAGGTCGCCCGTGGGCCGCGGCGTGGTGATCGACACGTTGATCACCCTGGCGCCGTGGTCCACGGCCGCGTTGATGCCCTTGGCGAGGTCGGCCGCGGTGCCGCTGGCGACCGTGTCGGTCTGGATCACCGGCAGGATCGTCGCGCCCGGCGCCACCCCGGCGAAGCCGCCGCCGGGCGCCTGCGGGGCGGCGATCAGCCCGGCCAGCAGCGTGCCGTGGCCCACGCAGTCCAGTGTGGCCGTGCCGCCGTTGACGACGTCGACGCCGGCGACGGCGTGCCCGCCGAGCAGCGGCTGGTGGATGTCGACACCGGTGTCCACGACCGCGACGGTGACGCCGGCTCCGGTGGTCAGCGGCCAGACCCGCTCGAAGTCCAGCCGCTGCTGCGCCCACGGCCGGCCGGTGTACGCCGACGTCCCCGGGAGCTGGCACGGCGTGGTCTTCGGCGGGTTGGCGTACGCCGCGGCGTCCCCGCAGGCGAACACCGCCGACCAGGCGAGCGCCGCCAGCACGGCGGTGAACGCGGGACGCCCGGTCACGGCGGCAGGTAGGCGGTCTGCACCAGCCGGCTGTCGCCGCGGCGGCCGACCAGGAAGCCGCGGCCGGGTGGCTGGCGGGTGGCGACGACGTTGGCCAGCAACGGCCCCTCCTCCCGGCTCCCGGACAGCAGGATGCCGGGCACGCCGTACTCCTTGACGCGCTGCAGCACCGGCTCGTACATCGCCCTGGACGCGCCGCCGATCGCGCGGGCCAGGATCAGGTGGAAGCCGACGTCCTTGCTGTGCGGGAGGATGTCCATCAGGGCCGCGAGCGGGTTGGCCTCGCCGCCGGTCACCAGGTCGTAGTCGTCGACCAGCAGGTACACGTCCGCGCCCTGCCACCAGCTCCGCTCGCGCAGCTCGGTGGGGGTGACGTCCGGGCCCGGCAACCGCTCGCGCAGCGCCTGGGCGATGGCCGCCAGCGTGGACCTGGCCACGTCCGGGGACGGCGCGTACCCGATCAGGTGCTCGCTGGTCACCGCCTCCAGCAGCGTGCGCCGGTAGTCGACCACGAGCAGCCGGGCCCGGTCCGGCGGGTACGTCCGGGTGAGGCCGTCGGCCAGCACCCGCAGCACGTTGGTCTTGCCGGAGCCGGTGTCGCCGAAGACGATCAGGTGCGGTTCGACGTCGAACCCCGTGTACACCGGTTCGAGGTCGTCCTCGGCGACGGCGTACGGGATGCCACGCGGCTCCGGAGGCACCTGGGCGAGCAGGTCGGCGTAGTGGAGCTGGGTCGGCAGCAGCCGCACCGGCGGCACCTCCGGCCCGGACCAGGCGTCGCGCACCGCCGCCGCCACCTGCCGTACGCCGGCGGCCAGGTCGGCGGCCGCGGCGACGCCGTCGATGCGCGGCAGCGCCACCATCACCTGCCGGCCGTCCGGGTCGATGCCCCGGCCGGGCGCGTTGACCGGGACGTTGGCCGCGGCCCGCCGGTTCACCTCGGACTCGAACGGCTCGCCGAGGCGCAGCTCGAGGCGGGTGCCGAGCAGCTCCCGCAGCGCCGGCCGGTAGTCGGCCCAGCGGTTGCTGGCGACGATCACGTGGATGCCGTACGCCAGCCCGCGCTGGGCGATCGTGGTGATCGTGGCCTCCAGCGCCTCGAAGTCCTGCCGTACCGTGACCCAGCCGTCCACGACGAGGAAGACGTCGCCGTACGGGTCGCCGGTGATCCGGCCGGAGCGGCGCGCCTCCCGGTACGAGGCGATCGAGTCGATCTGGTGCAGCGCGAACGCCGCCTCCCGCCGCTCCAGCAGCGCGGTCACCTCGGCGACGGTACGGCGCACCGACTCCGCCCGCAGCCGGGTGGCGACGCCGCCGACGTGCGGGAGCTGGGCCAGCGGCGCCAGCGCGCCGCCGCCGAAGTCCAGGCAGTAGAACTGCACCTCGGCCGGGGTGTGGGTGAGCGCGAACGCGGTGACCAGCGTGCGCAGCAGCGTGCTCTTGCCGGTCTGCGAGGCGCCGGCGACGCCGACGTGCCCTGACGCGCCGGACAGGTCGGCGACCAGCAGGTCGCGGCGCTGCTCGAAGGGCCGGTCGATGATGCCGAGCGGCGCGGCGAGCCTGCCGCGGCCGGGCCAGGAGAACGCATGCAGCCCCAGCTCGGGGTCCTCGGCGAGCGGCCCGAGCAGGCTGTCCAGGGTGATCGGGTCGCCGAGCGGCGGCAGCCACACCTGGTGGGCGGGCGGCCCGGCGTCGTGCAGCCGCTCCGCCACCACGTCCATGGTGCGCAGCTCGCCGGGCCCGGCCACCACCTCGCTGTCCTCCGTCCGGCCGTCGGTCATGCCGCCCTCGCCGTCGGTGACCGCGAGCGCCGGCACCGGCTCGACGGTGTACGGGACCACCCTGGCCGCCGCGGCCAGCGGGCGGTCGCCGCTCGCCGCCCGCCGGTACGGCCCGGACACGTACGCGGCCTTGAACCGCGTCATGCTCGTCACATCCACCTTCATGTACCCGTTGCCGGGCTCGTTGGGCAGCTCGTAGGCGTCGGCGACGCCGATCACGATCCGGCTCTCCATCGCCGAGAACGTGCGCAGGCAGATCCGGTAGGACAGGTGGCTCTCCAGCCCGCGCAGCCGGCCCTCGTCCAGCCGCTGCGAGGCGAGCAGCAGGTGCACGCCCAGCGCCCGGCCCAGCCGGCCGATCATCACGAACAGCTCGGAGAACTCCGGCCGCTCCGCCAGCAGCTCGCTGAACTCGTCGACGATGACCAGCAGCGTCGGTAGCGGAGCCAGGGCGGCGCCCTGCTCGCGGGCCCGCTCGTAGTCGTGGATGGAGGTGAAGTTGCCGGCGGCCCGCAGCAACTCCTGGCGGCGTACCAGCTCACCGCGCAGCGCGTCCTGCATCCGGTCCACCAGCGGCAGCTCCTCGGACAGGTTGGTGATCAGCGCCGAGGTGTGCGGCAGCTCCTCCAGGCCGAGGAAGGTGGCGCCGCCCTTGAAGTCGACCAGCACGAAGTTGAGCTGCTCGGAGGAGTGGGTGAGCGCCATCCCGCAGACCAGCGTGCGCAGCAGCTCGCTCTTGCCGGATCCGGTCGCGCCGATGATCAGGCCGTGCGGGCCCATGCCGGCCTGCGCGGACTCCTTCAGGTCCAGCTCCACCGGGGTGCCGCTCGGGTCGACGCCGATCGGGATGCGCAGCCGGTCCCGTACCGCCCTGCGCTGCCAGCCCAGCTCCAGGTCGAGCGCTGCCACGTCGTCGATGCCGAGCAGGGCGGGCAGGTCGTACCGGGCCTCCAGCGGCCGGGCGGCGGCCACGTCCTCGCCGGTGCGCCATGGCGACAGCACCCTGGCCACCGCCTCGGCCTGGGCCGGGCCGAGGCGGTCCGGCGCGCCGACCGGGCGGCGGGTGTCCCGGCCGCGGTCGTCGCGGACCAGCATCACCACCTCTTCCGGCTCGACCGCCAGCCGGAGCAGGTTGCGGTCGGTGTCGTGGCCGAGCGCGTCAGACAGGTCGAGCACGGTGACGCCCTGGGCGTCGCCCACCGCCAGCTGCGCGTCGTACGGCACCCGCCCACCGTCGAGCACCACCACCAGGTGGCCGCCGTCCCCCGGCCGCCCGGTGCCGGGCTTGAACCGGGGCCGCTCGGCCAGATCGGCGCCGAGCAGCTCCTCCAGCTCGCCGAGGTCGTCGCGGATCAGCCGGACCGGCCCGGCCGCGTCGACGGTGGCGGGGTGGCGGGCGTGCGGCAGCCATTTCAGCCAGCCCCACTCGGCCAGCCGCGCCGGCGCCGCGCACACCGCGACACGCAGGTCCTCCGGGGCGTGGAAGGTGGCCAGCTGGCACAGCACGGAGCGGACCAGGTCCCGTACCGCCGCCGCGTCGCCGCGCACGCTGACCCGGGAGTACGTCCGCAGCGCCACCGAGATCGGCAGCCCGTCCAGGTTGGTGTGCGCCCGGATCAGGCTGCGCAGCGCGGGCGCGGCCACCAGGTCGAGGTCCTCGACCGGGCTGGTGTCGGGGGCGATCAGCCGGACCGCGAGCCGCTGCGGGCCGCTGGCGATCCGCACCACGGCGAAGTCGCGGTCACCCGCCCGGCGCTCCCAGCGCCGGGTGGTCATCGCCAGCGACCACAGCGCGTCCGGCTCGGGGTGGCTCCAGCCGAGCGCGGCCCGCTGCTGGCTGGCCACCCGCCGGGTGCGGCGCCGTACCTGGCCGAGGTAACGCAGGTAGTCGCGGCGCTCGCCGTCGAGCTTGCGACGCTTGTCGCCGCTGGCACGGCCCATCTGGCCGAACATCATGCCGACCATCGACACCGCGAACAGCCCGCCGACGACGTAGGTGATGGCGGAGCCGCCGAAGCCGACGAACATGAACGCCATCGCGCCGGCCATCAGCACCATGGGCAGGTAGAACAGCAGCATCGATGCGCCGCCGCCGGTCGCCTCCGGGATCGTCGGCGGTGGCTGGAGGAGCAGCTCGCCCCTGGGCGGCTCCGGCCCCGGCCGTCGCGGCGGCCGGCGGAAGGAACGGAACGTCACGGGGAGATTGTCGCGGTCCCGGCGCTCCGGGTTGTGTCCTCCAAATGACCGACTGCCAGGGCGTGGTGTCGTCAGGTTAGGTTCCGTTCGCCGTCTGACCTCGGAGGTGTGCGGGAGTTGAGTACGCTGGCCGGAGCCGACCTGTGCCGGGTCACCGTGGTCGCGCCGCGGGTGCGGCTGGACGTCGCCTTGCCGGCGACGGTGCCGCTGGCCAGCCTGCTGCCGACGCTGCTCACCCACGTCGGGGCCGACGTCGCCGAGGACGGCGCCACCCACGGCGGCTGGGCGTTGCAGCGGGTGGGCGAGTCCCCATTGGACGCCGAGCGCTCGATCGCCGCGCTGGGCGTGCATGACGGCGAGGTGCTGTACTTCCGGCCGCGGCAGGAGACGCTGCCGGCGGTGGCGTTCGACGACCCCGTCGACGCGGTCGTCACCACCCTCGGCGAGAACAGCCGGCGCTGGACCACCGCCGCCACCGGCGCCTTCAGCCTGGCCGCCGCCGCCGTGCTGCTGCTGGCCGCGGCGACGGCGGCGCTGTTCACCGGGCCGCCGTGGGTGTGGTCGGCGGCGTCCTGCGGAGCGGTCTGCGTCGGGCTGGTGGCCGCGGCCGGGCTGGTGTCGCGGGCGTTCCTGCCCACCGCCGGCACCGTGCTCGGCGCGGCGGCGACCGGGTACGCGTTCCTCGGCGGCCTGCTGGCGCTGGCCGGCCGGCACGGGCTCAGCCGACTGGGCGCGCCGCAGCTGCTGCTCGGGCTGGCCGGCGCGGTGCTGGTGGCGTCGGTGACGGTTGTCGTGCTGGACCGGGCCGACGCCGCGCTGGTCGGCGTCGGGGCGGCGGCGGCGCTCGGTGCGGCCGGCGCGGGCATCGCGCTCGGCTCCAGCGCCGGCGGCGGCGCGGGGATCGCGGTGGCGGCCGCGCTGGCGTTCCTGCCGCTGGTGCCGAGGGTGGCGTACCGGGTGGCCGGGCTGCCGCAGCCTGCCATCCCGACCACACCGGAGGAGCTGCGCCGGCACGGCGAGCCACTGTCCGGTCCGGACATCGGCAGGCGGGCGCTGGTCGCCGACCGGATGCTGACCGCGCTGGCCGCCGCCGTCACCGCGGTGGTGACCGCCGCGCAGCTGGTGCTGCTGCACCGCGGCTGGACCGGCGACGGGTGGGCGGCGCTCGCGGTGAGCGCCAGCGCGACCGTGTCGCTGCTGCTGCGGGCGCGGATGTTCGCCGGGCTGGTCCAGCGGCTGTGGCTGCTGATCGGCGGGCTGGCCGGGGTGGTGCTGCTCGGGTACCGGCTGGTGGCCTGGTTCGGGCCGGCCGGGCTGCTGCCGGTGCTGGCCGGTGCGCTCGTCGCGGCCGCGGTCGTGCTGCGCTGGGCGGTCCGGCCCGGCCACCGGATGGTGCCACCGTGGGCCCGCGCCGCCGACCTGTTCGAGCTGGCCGTCACCCTCGCCGTGGTCCCGCTCGCGCTGCAACTGCTCGGCGCGTACGGCTGGGCGCGCGGACTGGCCGGGTGACGGCGGCATGGCCAGCCGTCGCGACCAGGCGCAGGCGTACCGGTTCCTCACCCGGCGGCAGACCACGTCGCTGCTGCGCGGCGACCCGGACAGCCCGGACGCGCCGACCCGCAAGCTGAACGTCACCATGCTGTGCGGCCTGCTGATCGCGGTGCTGGTGGCGGGCGGCTGCTGGGTCTTCGGGCTGCTGGTGCCGGCGCACTCCGACGCCTGGCGCAAGGGCAAGGCGCTGATCGTGGAGAAGGGCACCAGCAGCCGGTTCGTGTACGCCGGCGGCCGGCTCCACCCGGTGCTCAACTACGCCTCGGCCCGGCTGCTGTTCGGCGGCAACGGCCTCACCGTCGCGCACGTCAACGCGGCGTCGCTGCGCGGGGTGCCGCGTGGCCTGCCGGTCGGCATCCCGGGCGCGCCGGACGAGATCCCGCGCCCCTCCGCGCTGCTGGCCGCACCGTGGACGGCGTGCTCGTACCCGGCCACCAACGCGGCCGGCGCCGTCCAGCCGTACGTGCGGCTCACGCTCGGCGGACGGCCGGCCGGGGCGCGGCTGCCGCGCGGGCGCGGGCTGCTGGTGGCGGCGCCGGACGGCACCGAGTACCTGATCTGGAACGACCAGCGGTTCCGGCTGGCCAGCGCGAGCGCGGTGGTGGCGCTCGGGTACGCGTCGGCCCGTCCGCTGCCGGTCGGCGCCGGCTGGCTGGGCACCGTGCCGCAGGGGCCGGACCTGGCCCCGCCGCCGCTGGGCGCCGCCGGCGCCGCGGCCCCGCCGGTCGGCACCCGCCCGGCCCGGATCGGCCAGGTGTTCTCGGTGGCCGGCGCCGGCACCGGTACCCAGTTCTACGTGGCCTTCGGCGACGGCCTCGCCCCAGTCACGGCCACCCAGGCCGACCTGATCCTCGGCGACCCGGCCACGAGGCCTGCCTACCCCGGCGGCGCTGTCGCCGCCATCCCGCTCGGACCCGGCGAGCTGAGCGCCGGCACCTTCTCCGCCCAGAACCCGGCGCGCGTCAGCGGTCTCCCCGACACCCCGCCCACTCTGCTCGGCAGCACCTCGGGCGCGGTCGCGGTGTGCTCCTCCTTCACCGACGCCTCCGGGTCCAGTGTGGACGTAGCCATCCGCGCGCTCCCGCTCACGCCCCAGCAGCTCGCCGGCACCCCGCCGGGCACCTCGCCGGTCGCCGACGAGGGCGGCCCGGTCGCGGACCAGGTGGTGGTGCCGGCCGGCCACGGCGCGGTGGTCCGCGCCCTGCCCGCCCCCGGCGTCCCCGCCGGCACCACCTACCTGGTCACCGACCTCGGCATGAAGTTCCCGCTCACCAGCCCCGACCTGCTGACCGCTCTCGGCCTCCCGGCCGTTCCCCTGACCCCGGTGCCCACCGGCGTCCTCCAGCTGCTCCGCACCGGCCCCCGCCTCGACACCCGCGACGCCGCCCAGACCGTCGCCGTACTCCCCGACCAGAACGGCACCCCCCGCCCCCAGATCCCCGTCCCCGCCGCCACTCCCAACGCTGCCTAAAGGCTCTGTAAATAGAAAATTAGAGCAAACAGTAAATTAGAAACCCGCAATAAAGTCGCCATCTCCCACCCACTCAACCACCTTTTTTCTACTTCATTCGTCATCTATCCTCAGCTTGCCTGACCGGCCGATTCCACATCAATGCGAGGAGCGTACGGATGCCTGTTCCAATCACTACACACACCGCACAGATGGGGTCGATGCAGGCGGACATCGACGAGACCGCGGGTGAACTCGCCACCCTCCTCAGCCGGCTCGACTTCCTGATGGCCGAGCTGCCCACGGGCTGGCAGACCGCCGGTTCGGCCGTCTTCTTCCAGGGCATGGAGGTGCTCGGCCAGGAGCTCAACGGGGCGATCAAGGACCTGCTCGGGGTGGCCCAGACCGTCGGCCTCTCCCGGACCACGTACGACTCCCAGATCGCCCAGGAGCAGGACCTGGCCCAGCGGTTCAAGAGCCTGATCGGCAACCCTTCCGGTGCCGCCCCCGTCGCCTTCAACAACTTCTGAGGAGTCCATCATGCCCATCGGTGACCCGCACCTGATCAACGTGCAGTCCGGCCGCCTGCAGGACGCCGCCGACGTGCTCAGGACCCTGGTCAACCAGGCCGAGCAGATCATGATGGCCGCTCAGACCAAGACCAGGGCGCCGTACTGGACCGGCGCCGCCAAGCCCCAGTTCGAAGCCGTCGTCAGCACCTGGCTCAGCAACTTCCAGGAACTCAGCACGAGTCTCAGCAGTGGCCAGGGCCTCACCCAGGCGTCCGCCGTCAACTGGCCGTTCACCGACGGCAAGGTCGCCAGCTACTGGTAGGCCTGACCCACTCACGGAGGACCCCGACCATGGCAGACCCGCAGATCGTGGCGGACATTCCCAAGATCACCAAGCTCGGCATCCACTCCACGGACCTGGCCAACCACGTTTCCGGCCTCGCCGACCGCAACCCCGAGATAAAGACCCCTCCCGCATTCGGGGAAAAGGCGGGCGGCGGCGCTTTCCTGGAGGCCGCGACGATGGCCAGGGCCTATCTGAACCAGGTGGAGAAATTCGCCGGACAGAACTCGAACCTGACCGACCTCGCGAATCAGTTCACCCTGATGAAGACCGGAACCGACAAGATCGTCAGCGACTACAACGCGGGAATTCTCAGCGAGGCCAACGCCGCCGACGAATTCAGGAACGCTATGGGCGGCTCCGGCACGGCGGGGGCATGAGATGTCGAGCCTTGACAATCTGAAGAAGGACGACCTCGTCGCGATCTTCACAGAAATCGCCGGATCCAAACTGACCGGTTCCGCACAGGCATGGGAGAACTTCAGCAAGGGCATCCTCGGCACGGTCGACGGTGCGAGCGGAGACAGCCCACCGACCTCGTTGAAGGCTATGGGCGCCGAACTCCGGGACGGCTGGCGAGGAGTCGGCGCCGATGCCTTCACCAACAAGATGAACAAGGTCGGCGCGTGGGCCGCGGACTACGCCGGCTTGGTCGGAGGCGGAGCGCAGGCGGTGTCGGGAATCCTGAGCACCGTGGCCGACGCGCAGAAGGTCGCCGTCAATGACTACCATGACGCGACAGCGAAGTGGACTGCGTTCAAGACCGGTGCCGCCGCCTACTTCACCCAGTTGTTGAGCACCAAGGGAAGCGTTGCCGCCACCGGGCAGGGCAGCATGGTGGGCCCGCCGCAGATGTCGACAGGCAGCAATGGGTCTGGGCCGACGCTGGTCACGAACGTGATGTACACGCAGAACGGATTCCTGGCCGAGGCCAATCTCGTGCAGCAGGGTACCGCCTCCCAGATCACGCTCCTCAAGGGCCAGGCCTGGGACAGTGGACATCAGTTCGGTCAAAACGTCACAAAGTCCGGCAATGTGTCGGATGCCGACGTCGAGACCGCGAATGTCGACCAGTACATGACCCTTCTGCGCGGGTACCTCCACACGCTCGGACAGACCTACGCCAAGGCCGCGAACAGTTTCCCCGCGAAGATGACGCCGCTCAGCACGCAACTCAACAACGGCGGCGGCGGTTCGCCTAGCCAGTACCCCGTGAGCTCGGGCGGCGGGGTGCCGGTGGGGACGAACGTGCCGGTGAACAAGAACGGCAGCAACGTGCCGGTGAACAACGGGGTCAACAATGGGCAGAACGGTCCGCTCACGTCGGCGAACGGGGCGGTCAATCCGTTGACCTCGGCAAATGGGGCCAACGGGAGCAACGTGCCGCTATCGCAGTCGGGGGTGACGCCGACGTCGCTGGCGAGCGCGCCGGTGACGACGCCGACCGGGCTGAACTCGGGGCTGAACTCCGGAGTGCCCACGGGCACGGCGGGGTTGGGTTCGATCCCGCCGGTCAATGGGATTTCCGGCGGGCTGCCGGGGCTGGCGAACACGGGGCCCGGGCTGCCGATGTTCGTTCCGCCGGTGGCTGGTGGAGTTGTGCCGAACTCGGAGTTCGGTTCCGGCCTGCCCGGGGAGTTCGGTGGGGCCGGCGGTAACGGGCTGTCCGAGGACGCGCTGGACGGCGGGCTGGCCAACGGTGAGTTCGGCGCCAACGGGGAGCTGAACCCGGGTGCCACCGGGGCGCTGGGCGAGGGGGCGCTCGCCGCTGAGGTGGCGCCGGGCGCGGCCGCCTCGGAGTTGGGGGCGGCGGCGCGGGGCGCGCCGATGATGCCGTTCATGCCGATGTCTCCGATGATGGGCGGCTCGGATGGCGGCGAGCGGCGGCGTACCGCCTGGCTGGACGAGGACGAGGACATCTGGGCGGCGGACGCCGACCCTGCTCCGGCCGTGATCGGCGGGGGCGAGCAGTGACATGTCGGTGACCCCGGAGATGGTGCAGGGTATGCGGGCCCGCCTCGATCAGGTCATGGGCGAGTACGACCGGATCGCGGGCGGCCTGCGGGACATGCGCGCCCGGATGCGGGAGATCAGCGGGACCGCGCGGTCCGACGACGGCGGCGTCACCGTCACCGTCGGGCCGCGCGGCACGCTGACCGGCCTGGAGATCACGCCCAGGGCGTACCGGAAGTCGTCGCCGTCCGAGCTGGCCGAGCTGATCCTGGCGGTCGCGGCGAAGGCGGTCGCCGACCTGAACGGGCAGATGGAAGAGGTCATGCGGCCGTTCCTGCCGCCCGGCACCTCGTACGCCGACGCCGCCGAGGGAAGGGTCGAGGTCGGGTTGCCGGGCGCGCAGCCGCTCACCGAGGAGACGCTTGACGAGTGGCTGGCCGGCTTCAACGGCTTCACCCGCCGGCAGGGCGGCTCCGAGCCGGATGAAGAGAAGTGCGAGGACTAGCGATGGCCGGCGACCGGATCGCGGCCGACCTGGACGGCATGGGCCAGGCGGTGCAGAAGTTCAGCTCCTCCACCGACACGTTGCAGGCGCTGGCCACCACGTTCCTCGGCTCGATCAGATCGCACGGCAAGCCGTGGGGTGCCGACGAGTTCGGCCAGGCGTTCTCCGCCAAGTACGACAAGCCGGCCCAGGACATGCTCGACCTGCTCGGCGTCACCAGCTCCGACGGCATGCCGAACATCCCGACCGGCATCGCGGACTGGCTGACGGCGTACTCGACGATGAGCCAGGCGGAGGCGGACGCCGCCGCGAAGTTCCTCTCCGGCCTCGGCTGACCGCGAGGGGGTCGGCTGATGGCGATCGGACCGGTCATCCCCGGCGACGTGCCGTGGGTGTTCTGGATACTCGCCGGCCAGGCGTTCCCGCAGGGCAACGAGGACGACATGCGGGCCGACGCGCAGGCCCACGACGACTTCGCCACCGGTGTCACGGGCATCCTGGAGGACCTCCAGGCGTCCGCGACCAGCCTGCACAACTCCGTCCAGAGCGACGCGGTGGAGAACTTCGACGCCTACCTCCAGACGCTGGAGACCTACCTCGGCCAGATCCGGGACCAGGCGACCGCGCTGTCGCAGCTGCTCAAGGACGGCGCGCTGAACCTCGAGTTCACCAAGATCGCCATCAACGTGCAGGTGGTGCTGTCCGCCGCCGAGATCGCCCTCGCGATCGCGCTGGCCATCCCGAGCCTGGGCGCCTCGCTCGAGGCGATCCCGATCATCGTCGCGATCGGACAGTTCCTCATACGCGACCTGATCGGCCGGCTCATCCTGTCGATCGTCATGGCCGTGCTGCCCAACCTGATCGCCCAGGGATACCAGATCCTCATCCTGCACGACCGCGCCAGCCTGGACGGGGGCAGCCTGCTCACCTCGGCCGCCGCCGGCGCCGTGGCGGGCCTGGTCATGTTCCCGGTGGAAGGCGCGCTCAACCGGTTCGCCGGCACCGCCCTCATCGACATGCTCGGCCAGCGCGGCGCCCGGATCGCCATCAGCGCCGCCAGCGCCGGTACCGCCAACGCGACGGTCAACCTCGGCATGTGGGAACTCAACAACGCCAACGATCCCGCCGCGAACGGCGGCAAGCCGTGGTGGGCGGCGGTGACGTCCGGGTTCGCCAGCGGCGCGGCCATGGGCACGCTGTTCAGCGCGGCGAGCAAGGCCGGCGGATCGCTCGACCTGGCTACGGAAGGAACGCTTCCGCCGGGTGTGGACACGGTGCTCATCCTCGGCCCGGACCAGCAGCTCGACCTGTCGCTGCCGGTCACCGGCGACCTCGGTGTCAACGGCGCTCCAACGCCCGCTGTCGAGCCGGTCACCACGGGCGAGCTGAGCAATCCCGACCCGCTGCCCCTGGTGTCCGGAGATACGACAGGCCCGCCCGTGACCCCGCCGAGTGACAACGGAACGCTGATCCGCGATGTCACGTTCAACCAGGACGGCACGGTCACGACCACGTTCCTGGACAACAGGACCGGCAACTCCGTCAGCTTCACGCCGATGGACTTCGGCAGCGACTCGCCCTCGGTCGGTTCCGTCGGCCCGGTCGGGCCCAGCGGTCCACTGGACCAGGGCGGATCGGGCGGCGGCCTACCGCTCCTGCCGTCGGGTGGCCAGCATCCGTCGCCAGCGCCGTTCGTACCGGGCGGGAGTCAGGTGCCCGCGAGCCCGGCACCGGTGGTCGACGCCGTCACGCCGCTTGTACCGCCGTCAACGACGGCCGGGCCGCTGCCGGTCAACCTCGCCGACGGTGGCCCCATCACCGAGCCGCTGCCCAGTCTCCAGCAGGGCTGGGTACAGCCGACCCCTCCCGAGATGCCCGGCTTCGCCGGGATCAAGGCCGCGCCGATGCAGTTCAGCATGCTTCCGGACACGACCAGCGCCGGCGTGCACACCGGGCCGCTGAACGTGACCGACGCCGGAGTACCGGCCGCGCTGCCGAACATCACGGTCAACCAGCCGATCACCGAGGTATCGCAGGCCGGCTTGCCGGCCGTCACCCCGCCGGTGTCGCCGGTCGAACCGAACACGTCCCCGATCCTGCCCGAGCTGCCGAACACCGGCCCGCTGGCCACGCCGGTCCACCCCGGGGCACCGGCGTCGCCGGAGGCGGGCGTGGTGCCGCCCGCGGTACCGGTCCCGGTCCCCACCATGCCGATGGCGGCGGTGGGCACGGGAACGGGCGCGCCGCCGCCGAACGTGGTCCCCATCCCGCCCGAGGTTCCGACCACCCAGCCGGTTGACGTGCCGCCGCCCGCACCCGGTGCGCTGATGACACCGCCCGCTCCGGGTCAGGTTCCCGGGCCGGCGACCAACCACCTGCCGGGCCTCACCCGGCAGGCCGAGATGCCGTCGCTGCCGCCGGACGTCCCGTCGTACCGGCCGGGTGCGGGCCCCGGGCCGGCCCTGGTACCCGCGCCCCCGCCGAGCAATCCTGGCGACGGCGGCGTCACCTCGCCGGTGGTACTCCCCCGGCCAGGAGGTTCCCCGCCCGCTCCCGGGGCCGCGCCTCACCTCGTGCCGGGCTCGTCACCGAATCCGGCCAGCCCCCACGGGCCCGGCACGAGCACCCCGCCGGGCGTGAATCCCGGGCCGACACCGCCGCCGCCCGGCCCGCGGCAGACGCCGCCGTCCCCGGCCCGGCCCGGCGGGCCGCGGGTCCCGGCCCCGCAGCCACCCGATCCCGGCACTCCGGCGCGCACCACCATCCCGACCCCACCCGCCGAGTTCCCCCCGCCGCTGCGGACACACTTCCAGAACCTGCCGTCGGCAGAGATCCCTTCCGGCATCCCGAACCACTTCCCCGGCCAGCTCCCGCCGGAGATACCGGCCGGCCTCCCGGTCGAGTGGACGCCACCGGAGGTGCTGGCCGCCACGCCACCGGGCTCGCCGCTGCCCACCATGCCCGCGACCGTGCATCCGATCGAGCCGGAGCCGTCCGCCCTACCGGACAGTGCGGAGGGCGAGGAGGGCCGGGACGCCGAGGAACCCGCGGCGGCCGAGGATGGCGAGGAGGTCGCGGAGGCGGCCATGACGCCGGCCCTGAAGGGTGCGCTGGCGCGGTACAACGCCACGCTGGAAGCGGCGACCGAGGCCCAGACCGAGGCTGTCGACGAGGCCGCCGCGGCGTACACGAAGGCGACCGCCGCGGCCGAGGAGGAGCACACCGCCGCGATCGCCGAGGCGGAAGAGAAGCGCCTTCGCGAGTTCGACCGGATCACCCTCACCTTGGCGCCGACGGGAATGCCGGCCACCGAGCTCGTCAAGCTCTACGACGCGGCCGAGCGAGCCAGGGCGGAGGCCGAGCAGGCCGCCGTCCGTAACCGGCACAGGGCGGTGACGAAGGCCGCCAAAGAACTGGACGCCGCCAAGCGGGCAGCCAGGCAGGCGTACGACGAGACGATGGCGAACGCCGAGCAGGAGCTCAAGCGGGCGATCCTGGACGGTATCGAGGACGCGCTGTCGTCCCCGCCGGGGCCGGCCAACCTCACGCCCGAGCAGCTCGACCAGGTCCGCCAGCGGCTCGGCGGCGCCTACCCTGCCCTGGAGCGGGCCGTCGCGCGGGCCCGCGAGCAGGAACCGGCACTGGCCGAGATCCCGACCGAGGAGCTGGCGGCCCTGTACCACCTCGCCGGCGACGCTGACGGCCTCGCCGCGCTGCTCCACCCGGAGCGGCAGACCGACCCGGCCGACCGGTTGGTCGCCGAGGCCGCGCGCGCCGCGGCGGCGCAGCTTCCGGGACGGCGCGCGGTCGTGGTCCACCACCTCGACCTGACCCCGGAGGAGACCGCCGCACTCACCGTCGGCGCTCTGACCACGCTGCCGGCGGAGGCCCGCCCGGCGGGTGCCGGACCCGAATCCCGGTCGGGGCGGGGCAACGTACGGGTCGTCCACGACACCCGCGTCACCGACCTCGGACTGCTGGGCGGCGAGTCGCGGCTGTTCCTCGCCGGCGGCGAGGTGCGGGTGCTCGGGGTCGAGACCCGGGACGGCACCACCGTCGTCCACGTCAGCGACGACCCTTCGGTCGTGAGCGACGTGCCGGCCTTCGTGCAGCGGCCGCGGGAGCCGGTGGACATGTCCACGCCCGGCTTCCGCGCCTCCGAGCGGGACCGTCTCGACTTCCTGAAGTACCTCTGGCGGTTCGACCGGGAGGCCGCGCGCGGGTCGGTGTCGCGATCCCTCCGGCTGTACACGTCGCGCTGGAACAAGCTCGCCGAGACCAGGTCGGCGCGGCCTGAGCTTGCCAACGTTCCCGCGCCCGACCTGATCGCCCTGATGTACTACACCCACACCTCCAGCCAGGTGAACGCGCCGCTGTGGAGTGGGGACCCGGCGCTGGCCGGCGCCAGGCAGGCGGTCCTCCGGGTCACCCTGTCCGCCCTGCACCAGCTGCCGGAGACCGGCGGCACCGTCTTCCGCGGCACGGCGCTGACCGCGACGGACCTGGCGGCGTACGAGCCGGGCGCGGTGGTGGAGTGGAAGGGCGTCACCAGCACCACCGCCTGGAAGGACAGGGCCGTCGTCTGGTCGCTGACCACCGACAAGGAGCGGACGCGGGTCGTCTTCTCGGTGCTCACCGAGCGCGCCAGGTCGATGGCGCACGTCGGCATCATGGGCGACCCCGCCGAGTTCCTGCTCGTGCCGGGCACGCGCGTCCAGGTGGTCGACCGCACGGTCCACGACGGGGTCGTGCACGTGACCGTCCAGGACGTCACCGGCACGCCAGGCGCGCGGGGCGAGCCGGCGGCTTTCCACGCGGTGGACGAGCACGGGCTGCACCTGCTGGCCGGCAACCCCGACGCGGCGCCGTTCCTGGCCGGCGTCCAGGAACACGAGGGTGTCTGGTACCTGCTGGGGCACGCGACCGAGCACGGCTTCGTCCACAACGGACAGGTCGTCCACCCCGGCGACGTCCGGGCCGCGCTCGAGGCCGCGGGTTGGCAGCAGGGCCGGCCCGTCCGGCTGGTCGGCTGCGACCTGGCCGCCGGCGACTACGCCCGGGCCGTGGCCGACACGCTCGGCTCGCCGGTGATCGTCGCCAGCGGCACCGTGTTCCTGTACCAGCGGGACGGGCAGGTGCACGTGACCGCCGCCACGGTGGACAAGGTGACCGGGCTGCCCACCACGCTCGATCCCGGCGAGTGGCGGGTCGTCTACCCGACCGGCTGGCAGGGATCCGAGCTGGACCCGGACCTCGTCACTCCGCCCAGGCCGGAGGCTGCCGGCGGGACGTACTACGCGCTCGGCCCCGGCCAGCCGTCCTCGTCGAAGGCCTCGATCCACTGGCCGGGTGGGAGGCAACCCGGGGACAGGCATGTCGTGTACGCCCGGTTCTCCCGGCGTACCGGCGAGTTCCAGAAGTGGGGCATCGCCGACGTCGTCACCGACCTGAACAACCGCTACCACGGCAAACACACGTTCAAGCCGAGCATGGTGCCGGGCAGCTGGGGTCCACCGGACGCCAAGGGGGAGGTGACCGTCGAGATCGAGATGGTGGTCATCAAGGCGTTCCCGACCAAGGTCGAGGCCGAGGCCGTCGAGCACTTCATGACCCTGAACTGGTGGGGCGACTTCAACAGGGAGAACTGGCTCGACAAGGAGCTCGCGAAGAAGCCCGCCGGCCGCAACACCCCGCGTACGGATTCTCAGTTCTGGAACACCGTCACGCGCAGCCTGCTCGGCACCTACGACACCGCGGTGCCGTGGAACGACCAGCCGGCAGGCGCCGATCCCCACTTCCAGCGGACGATCCAGGACGTCATCGCGGCGGCCAGGCGGAAGATGGACGCGATCACGCTCCAGGCGTACACCGAGTACCTGCCCTACCTGCGGTCGCAGCGCCCCGGCAACCCGACGAGGAGGCGGCAGCTCCAGGACAACATCAACCTCCTGAACCAGGCGATCGCGCGCCGGAACGCCACACCCGCCGCACCACCCCAGGGTGGGCAGTCCACGCAGCCGGCGCCGGAGCCGCCCGAGGAGCCGAGCGGCGGGGTGCAGGCGCCGCCGCCGGGGGGACGCGGGAACGCCACCAGGCCGCTGTCCCTGCGCGAGCTCGGCATCGAGAACGAGCCGGACCTGGTGACCCCGGACCCGGTGCCGAAGGGGACGGGGACGAGGTCCCAGGAGGATCCGGCCCTGACGCTGTGGCGCTGGCAGCTCGACGGCTTCCACCTGACGGACCGGACGCGGGAGGTGCCTCGGGGCGGCGACGGCGAGATCCGGCTCGCCCCGGACGAGTGGCTCTTCATGATCGAGACGATGTACGAGCTCATGAAGTCCGGCACCGGGCATGAGTACGCCTGGCTGTTCCATCCCGACGAGGGTCCGCACGGGACGCTGGAGCTGGTCGAGGGCAGCGCGCACCGGGTCCGGCTCCCGAAGGGCGCCTTCGTGCTGATCCACAGCCATCCATGGGGTGTGGCGGGAACGGAGAACGCGTCGGGCGGCGACTACCAGCACGTCAGGCGTAGCCGGTACAGCCACACCTACCTCATGGAGCACTCCTTCGAGGACGGCGGTGTCCGGGCGCAGATCCTGATTGTCAGACGTGACGGCTCGGCACCCTCACCGGTGCTGCCCGGCGAGGTCACCAACCCCCTGCTGGCGCCATCGGTCACCGACCTCGTCGGGCGCGGCGCCGGCGCACCCGAGCTGGGCCTGTTCGGCCCGGCCGGGGAGGCGATCGCCGAGGACGCCATCCGGTACCTGCGCTGGCTGCTGGACGGCACGCCCCTGCCGTACCACCTCGACCTGGACTTCCAGAACACCGAAACCGCGGCGGACGCCGCCCAGCATGACCGGATCGTCGCCGACGTCCGGCGCCTGCTCTGGGCGCTACTGGACCGGTTCCCGGACGATCCGTTCGCCACCGTCGCCGCCGACCTGCTGGGCTGGTGGCCGGACGTGCGGGACACGCTGGACATGCTGTTCGGCGGCGAGCAGCTCGACTTCGACCAGAACCTGCTGGCCACCGAGACGCTCGACGCCCTGGAGGCATGGCAGGCCAGGATCGCCGAGGTGAGGGAGGGCGGCGACATCCCGCCGGCGAGCGCGCCGGCCGAACCGCTGCCGTCACCGGAAGAACCCGTGTCGCCGGAGTCGCCCGAGGCACCGGACGGCCCGTCCCTCGGAAACCCGCCGCGGCACGGCGGCCACCGGACGGGCGTCACCCGGCCGCTCTCCCTCGAGCTGCTCGGCATCCACGGCGAGCGGAACCTGGTCAGCGGGCCCATACCGCTGCCGCGGCCGTCGCACGGACACCGGCGGCGCCGCGACCCGGAGGTTCTGCAGGTCGACGAGTTCGACATCATCGCCGGGACGAGGCGGGTGCCGCGCGCCACCGGTGGCGAGATCCTTTTCGCCCCGGACGAGTGGGCCTTCATGGTTGACGAGATCTACAAGCGCATGCGACAGCCGGACAGGGCGGAGCACGCCTGGCTGTTCTACCCGGACCAGGGGCCGTACGGAACCCTCGCCCTGGTCGAGCTCGACGAGGACACGGCGGACCTGCCGGAGGGAGCCGTCCCGCTGATCCACAGCCACCGCTGGGGGCAGGCCGGCACGCAGTCGGCGTCGCCGCCCGACTACCAGGCGGTCAGGCGCAGCCGGTACACCCACCTCTACGTCGTCACGCACTCGTTCCAGGACGCCAGGCTCCGGGCGCCGGTGCTGCTGATCCCGCGCGACGGATCGGGTCCCGAGCCGAAGCTGGTGAGCGAGCTCACCAACCCGCGCCTGCTCCCCTCCCACGACGACCTCGTCACGCGCGGAGCCGACGGGGAGGAGCTGGAGCTGTTCGGCCCGGCGGGCGAAGCGGTCGCCGAGGACGCCGTCCGGTACCTCCGCTGGTTGATCTACCACGACGGGCCGCTGCCGTACCACCTGGAGCTGGGTCGCGAGCATCCGTTCCAGCGGGACTGGATCGCCTCGGACGTCCGCCGCATGCTCGCCGCGCTGGCGGAGCGGTTCCCCGGCGATCCGCTCGCCGGCACCGCCCGCAACCTGGTCGCCCGGTGGCAGGAGCTGTGGGACTCGATCCGCGTGCTGTTCGCCGACCAGCGGCCTGCCGGCCAGGGGACGAACGTCGCGGCCCAGGCCGTGGCGGGCAAGGCCCTGACCGCTCTCGAGGCGTGGCAGGCCAGGGTCGCGGCCGTGACCGCGGGCGCCCCCTTGCGAGAGCCGCCGGATCCCATCGTCGACCGGCCGATCCCGGGCTGGGAGCGGCTGGGCGCCGGGCCGGCGCCGACCGGGGACATCCGGCCGGCCCCGAACTTCGAGGACCCGGACAACATGTACATCCGGTACCTCGGCCAGGTAGTCCCCAACACGTACGTGAATCCCGAGACCGGCGAGTCGGTCCGGGTGACGAGACTGGAGCACATGCCGCGGTGGGCCTGGGACCAGGTCCGTGAGCACCTGCGGTTCCTCACCACCGCGACCGGCGACGAGGTCTCCGTCACCGACTTCAACCTGGTCAGGCCCGGCACCGACGTGCGGTTCGTGCAGGGCGGCAACACCAGGATCAACACCAGCATGCCGGCCCTGCTCCACCAGCATCCGCCGAACCACCCGCATGCGGCCTTGGCGTCGACCGGCGACTTCAACAACCAGAGCCACGGCCCCTACCTCTGGGCGTACGCCGACCACCACACCGGCGACGACCCGGACGAGCCGTGGCAGACCACCCGGTACCAGCACGACCATGAGCAGACGCTGGTCACCGAGGACGACGTCGCCGTCCCGCCGTACCGCGCGGGCTACGCAGGCGACCCCGAACTGGCCGGCTGGCAGCAGAGGTACTACCTGAGGGCCGGCCAGGCGGCGCAGGAGGCCCTGGCGTGGGTGAGCCAGGCGGTGTGGTCCCTCTCCGCCTGGCCTGACGTGCCGGGCCGGCACCACGTGATGCAGCAGATGATGTACATCCTCGACGGCTGGCCGGACTCGCGCGGCGCAGGCACCTACCCCGGCGATCTCACGGACCTCCGCCGGGTCCTCACCCATCTCGACCGCGACGCGTTCGACCCGAACGACACGCAGGTGATGTGGGATCTGGCCAGCTACCTGCCCGGCGTGATCCAGGAGCTGGAACGGTTACGGCAGGACGCGCGCCGGGAGGTGATCACCCGCCGCCCGACCCAGCCCCTCTCCCCCGTTCCGCCTCCGCCGCCCCCCGCCCCGCCGCCGGCCCAGCAGGTACGCCGCGGCCTGCGCTGGCCGCGCCGGCTCCGCTGGTGGCGGCACGACCCGCAGCTCTCCGGTGGCGGCCCGGACGACGCCGCGCCCGGAACGCGGCCCGACCCGCCGCCCGGCGACTTCACCGCCTGGGGCGACCGGGCGGAGGCCATCCGGCGGACCGTGCCACCGCCCGAGCTGTTGCCGGCGGGACTGCGCGGGCTGTTGGAGGCCAACGCCGGCGTCCGGGGTCGCCACAAGGTCGAGGACGACCTGCGCCGGTGGCTGGAGGACACGCTGGCGTTCGAGCACGCCGGCGTGACGGCGAGGGTCACCGACGTCACCCTGTGGCGTGACCAGTTGTGGCTGACCCACCGGTTCTTCAACGCCCAGGGCGACGAGGTGGGCAAGGCGTTCCTCGGTGTCGGGATCGAGCCGGTGCCCGGCGAGCCGGCGGACCGGCTGATCGCCCTCGGTTTCGGCAACTTCGGGATCGCACTCGACAGCCAGTACCAGCGACACGGTGTTGGGACGGCGTTCGTGCGTGCCATGGAGGACTTCTGGATCGGGCAGGGCGTCACCGAGGTCCACGGCGACGCGGGCCTGGAACGCGGCGGGTACGTGTGGGCGCGCGAGGGCTACGACTTCGGCAGCGCCGGCGAGCTGGACGAGATCGTGGCGACGATCCAGCGGGCTGCCGACGAGGGCCGGCTGTCACCGGAGGCCCTGGAGGACTGGGAGAACCTGACGGCCAACGCACCCGACTACCCGCCAGGCAGGGTGCGCGGCTACGACGAGCCCGTTGTGCGTTCGGAAGATCCGAAGCAGGCCGACGTCACCGCACTGGAGATCAGCCGGCTGGGCTGGCGACAGCACAAGGACACCTGGGACGGCAAGGAACTGCTGTCCGGCACGAAATGGCGGGCGATCAAGCACCTCCTCCCATCCGAACAGGACCCGCGGGTCTTCCGGCGCCCGACTCAGCTGCTGCCGCCCGCCCCGCCGTCGCCGTTCGCGCCGTGGGGAAGCCGGGCGGCGGCCATCGAGGCGACCCTGCCGCCGCCGGGGGTGCTCGACGGGGGGCTCAGGTCGCTGCTGGAGTCGGACGATCCGATCCCACCGGAGGTCCAGGAGTGACTCCAGCGGGTGCTGGCCTTCGAGCACGTGCCGCCCAACGCCGAGTGGCCCGCGATGTACGCCCGGCCCAAGCCGGTGACGAGGTGTCCCACGGCGTCCTCGCGCTCGACTTCTCCTTCCACACCAAGGACAGCACGGTGATTGGTGAGGCCATCCGGCACGTGTGCCTCGACGAGGACTCGGGCGACCTTGCCTCGGACGAGGTGGGCGGCTACCAGTGGACCAGGACCGGCTTTGACTTCGGGAACCAGGACAGTCTCCGCAGGGCGGTGGTCAAGGCGTTCGCGGAGCTGGACCGGCGGGACGCGCTCACCACGGAGGGAAGGCACGATGGGGAGACGTTGAAGCGATACCTTCCCGACGACCAGGCCGATCCCGACGACGAGGCCGATCCCGGCGACCCGGTCCGTCGCGACGGCCCCGCATTCGATCAGGCCGACCTGACGCCGTTCGAGCTCGGCCGGATCGGGCTGCGCGGCCGCAGGCGGACCCCGGACGGCAGGTGGACCTGGGACGGCAAGGAGGTCATGCTGGGGGTCCCCTGGACCGGGTTCAAGGACCTGGTGCCGCCGGACCAGGAGCTGCGGATCTTCATGCGCAAGACGCAACCGCTCGCCGGACCGGCGGGCGGTGGCACGCCCGGCGACCCAGCCGCCAAGGACGAGGACAAGGAGGGGAACGATGGCTGAGGTGCGGGTGGCGCGGTTGTTCGACGGGGTCGATCCGGAGACGGGGCCGTACTTCGGGGACGGGCGAGGGCGGGTCGACGACGGCGGGGAGCGGGCGCGGATCGCGGGGTTTCTCGACGGCGGGGCGGTGGTGCTGTTCAGCACCGGCCGGGAGCCGGACCGGGTGGACCCGGCGCGCGGGGCGGCGGTGGGGACGAGCGTGCGCACCGACGGCACGTGGGTGTGGAGCGACGGGGTCGCGTACTACGTCCGCGAGCACGGCATCGCGCCGGAGGCCGACCTCTACGCCCACATCCGGGAGCTGGGCTACCGCTGCCCCGGCACCGACGAGGCGACGGCGCAGCATGTCCTGGAGACGCTGTACGCGCCCCGATGACGTGCATTGTCGTGCAAACACACGACTGTGACCGGACCGCGGTCGGGCCGACAGTGGTCGTATGAGGAACAGGGTCGGCAGGCCGGAGAAGGTGCTGCGGCCGGACGACGGGCCGTTGCAGCGGTTCGCGTACGACCTGCGCCAGCTCCGGGAACGGGACGGCGACCGGCTCAGCTACCGCGAGATCGCGGCACTCACCCGGTACTCGATCAGCACCCTCACCCAGGCCACCCGCGGCGAGCGGTTGCCCACCCTCGAGGTGACGCTGGCCTACGTCACCGCCTGCCACGGCGACACCGAGGTGTGGCGGCGGCGCTGGTACCAGCTCGCCTACGACGGGTCGGCGGCCGAACCCGGGGTGATCAGGCCGGTCTCGTAGGCCACGATGATGGCCTGGGCGCGGTCGCGGAGCTTGAGCTTGAACAGGATGCGCGCCACGTGGGTCTTCACGGT
The DNA here is from genome assembly GCA_045806985.1 of Mycobacteriales bacterium. Lineage (GTDB taxonomy): Bacteria > Actinomycetota > Actinomycetes > Mycobacteriales > JBJMIH01 > JBJMIH01. The sequence goes on from JBJMIH010000139.1 coordinate 46,964, forward strand.
GGTCTCGCTGAGTTGCAGCCGGCCGGCGAGCTCGGCGTTGCTCAACCCCCTGGCCAGCAGCCTGAGCACCTCCAGCTCGCGCGGGGTGAGCGGGGTCAGGTCCCGGTGCAGGGTGGCGGCCTGCTGGTCGCGCGGGGCGAAGCGCTCGACCAGGCGGCGGGTGATGGCCGGCGCGAGCAGCGCGTCGCCGGACCGGACCAGGTGGACGGCGGCGACCAGGTGTTCCGGCGAGACGTCCTTGAGCAGGAAGCCGCTGGCGCCGGCGGTGAGCGCGGCGTACACGTACCGGTCCAGGTCGTAGGTGGTGAGGATGAGCACGCGCGGCGCCGGCCCCGCGCCGGACAGGATGCGCCGGGTGGCCTCCAGCCCGTCCACCTCGGGCATCCGGATGTCCATCAGCACCACGTCGGGCCGGGTGCGGCGGACCAGGTCGACGGCCTCGGCGCCGTCGGCGGCCTCGCCGACGACGTCGATCCCGTCGGCGGAAAGGATCATCGTGAACCCGGTGCGGACCAGCGCCTGGTCGTCGGCGACCACCACCCGGAGCGGCTCGGTCACGCGTCCTCCAGCGGGATGACGGCCCGTACCCGGTACCCGCCGGTCGGTCGCGGCCCGGCCTCCAGGGTGCCGCCGTAGACGGCCAGCCGCTCCCGCAGCCCCACCAGGCCCCGGCCGTTGCCGGCGCGGGCGGCCGGTGTCGGCGTGCCCCCGGTGTCGGCGACGTCCACCCGCAGCGAGTCGCGACCGTACGCGACGGTGACCGTCACCGACGCGCCGGCGGCGTGCTTGACGGCGTTGGTCAGCGCCTCCTGGACCACCCGGTAGGCGGCCAGGTCCACACCTGGCGGCAGCGGCGCCGGGTCGCCGGTGACGGTGAGCTCGACGGGCACGCCGGTGTCGCGGACCCGGCCGGCCAGGGCGCCCAGCTGGTTCAGGCCCGGCACCGGGGCGAGGTCGGCGGTCGCCGCCGGGTCCGGGCCCTCGCCGTTCATCGTCAGCAGGCCCATCACGTGGCGCAGCTCGCTCATGGCGGCCCGGCCGCCGGACTCGACGGCGAGCAGCGCGGCGCGGGCCTTCTCCGGCTCGGCCGTCATGACCTTGCGGGCCGCGCCCGCCTGCACCACCATCACGCTGACATTGTGGGTGACGACGTCGTGCAGTTCCTGGGCGATCCGGGCCCGCTCCTGCTCCACCGCCTGCCGGGTCGCGGCCTCCTGCTCGGCCTCCAGCGCCCGTACCCGCTGCTTCCAGGTGTGCATCGCGTTGGCCGCGAAGCCGATCGGGATCAGCAGCAGGAAGGCGACCAGCCGGGTCCGCACCTCGGGCACGGCCTGGTGGTGGAAGCCGATGATGAGCCCGGTGCCGAGGAACGCGCTGCCCAGCGCGAGCAGCCGGTACGGGCTGTAGATGGTGGCGCTGTAGGCCGCGACCACGCAGGCGATGAACGTGTACGTGGGGTCGTAGCCGATCCGCAGGTGGTAGAGCTGCGACGCGAGGATCACCACCCAGAACGCCGCCAGCGGGTACCGCCGGCGCACCACCAGCGGCAGCGCGGCCAGCACGGCGAGCACGTACTGCCACGCCGGGGTGGCGCCGTGGTACGGCGGGAACACATCGGGCGCGGGTGGAGCGACCGGCGGGTCCGGGCCGAGCACCGGGCCGGTGAACCGGGGGTCGGTGTCCGGGCTCTGGCTCATGGCGCCGTCGAGCGTGCCCACGGTGAGGACGACGGCGAGGATCGCGTCGGCCGCCCACGCCCAGCGGGACAGCCGGGGCGGCGGGTCCCCGCGGCCGCGCAGCGCGGCGAGGCCGGCGGACCACCGGCCGGCGATCCCGGCACTGTTCACCCGGCAAGTGTCGCAAGCGACCTGACCTGCCACATCCGGCCGGGTGAGGAGGGCGGTTGGCCCGGCGGAGTACTCCGTGAGGATGACAGCGGCCCGGTGATCGTCCTGGCGGCCACAGGGTCCGTCACCGCGGCCGACGCGCCCGGCGGCTGCCCGCTCCTAGCGTTCGGGGCACATTCGACACCCCGATCCGTGGAGGACCCCGTGACCGCGCCGATCATCGAGATCCGCGACGTGACCAAGACGTACGACGAGCGGCGGCCGGCGCTGGCCGGCCTGAACCTGGAGGTCCGCCCCGGCGAGGCGGTGGCCGTGCTGGGCCCGTCCGGCAGCGGCAAGTCGACGCTGCTCAACCTGGTCGCCGGCCTGGACAGGCCGAGCGAGGGCAGCGTGACCGTGGCCGGGGTCCGGGTGGACCAGCTCAGCGAGGCCGCCTCGGCGAGGTACCGCCGGGAGCGGATCGGCATCGTGTTCCAGTTCTTCAACCTGCTGGACGACCTGACCGTGCTCGACAACGTGCTGCTGCCCGCCCAGCTGGCCGGCATCTCCCGCGGCGAGGCCCGCCGGCGGGCCGGCCAGCTGCTGGAGTACCTCGACATGGAGCGGCACGCCAGGGCCTTCCCCGGCCGGCTGTCCGGCGGCGAGCGGCAGCGGGTCGCGCTGGCCAGGGCGCTGATGAACCGCCCGCCGCTGCTGCTGGCCGACGAGCCGACCGGCGCGCTGGACACCGCCTCCGGCGTGGACGTCCGCGAGCTGCTCACCGAGCTGAACCAGGACGGCCAGACGATCCTGCTGGTCACCCACGACACGGCGCTCGCCGACACGTGCGCGACCAGGACGATCGAGCTGGTCGACGGCCGGATCACCCGCGACGTCTCCCGTGCCGCCGAGGCGGTGGCCCGGTGAGTGCCCTCGGGAAGATCGTCCGTGCCGGGGTGGGGCGGCGGCGGGTCCAGACGCTGGTGATCACGCTGACCACGATGATGTCGGTCACCGCGTCGGTACTGGCCGCCGGCCTGCTGGTGGCCTCGCAGGGGCCGTTCGACCACGCGTTCGCCCGGCAGCGCGGCGCTCACCTGACCGGGCAGTTCGACGGGCGCAAGGCGACCGCGGGGCAGGTCGCCGCCACCGCGCACGTCAGCGGCGTCACGGCCGCCGCCGGGCCGTACCCGGTCCTGTCGCTGCACCCGTCCGCCGGGACGAACCAGGCCGGGATGCCCGCGGACGCCACGCTGCCGCCGATGACGTTCGTGGGCCGGGCCGGCGCCGGCGGGCCGGTCGACGACGTCGAAGTCGACAGCGGCCACTGGGTCACCGGTACCGGCCAGGTGGTGCTGGCCGAGCAGGGCCCGCCGTTCCAGCTCGGCGACACGCTGCGGTTCCCCGACCTGGCGGGCGCCCCGACGCTGACCGTGGTCGGGATCGCCCGGTCGGTGGCCCAGAGCGCCGACGCGTGGGTCTCCCCCGCGCAGCTCGCGGCGCTCACCGCGCCCGGTACCGTCCCCGACCACCAGATGCTGTACCGCTTCGCGCACGCCGCCACGAACGCCCAGGTCAACGCCGACCGGGCGGCGGTCGCCGCCGCGGCGCCGGCCGGTTCGCTGACCGGAGCGGCGTCGTACCTGAAGATCAAGAAGGCCAACGACCGCGAGGCGGCCGCGTACGTGCCGTTCGTGGTCGCCTTCGGGGTGCTCGGCATGGCCATGTCGGTGCTGATCATCGGCATCGTGGTCAGCGGCGCGGTCGGCGCGGCGACCCGGCGCATCGGCATCCTCAAGTCGCTGGGCTTCACCCCGGCGCAGGTCGCCCGCGGGTACATCGCCCAGGCGCTCATCCCGGCCACGGTCGGCATCGGCTTCGGCGTCGTGCTCGGCAACCTGCTGGCCGTGCCGGTCATGGCCGACGAGGGCAAGGCGTACCAGACCGGGACGCCGGGAATCGCGCCGTGGCTCGACGTCGCCGTGCCGGCCGCCGCGCTCGCCGCGGTCGTGCTCACCGCGCTGGTGCCCGCGCTGCGGGCCGGGCGGCTGCGGACCGTCGAGGCGATCGCGGTCGGGCGCACCCCGAGCGCCGGGCGCGGGCGGCTGGTCCGGTACCTGCTCGGCCGGCTGCCGCTCCCCCGCGCGATGAGTCTCGGCCTGGCCAACCCGTTCGGCCGGCCGGCGCGGTCGGCGACCATGCTGGTGGCGGTGATGTTCGGCGCGGTCGGGGTCACCTTCGGGGTCGGCCTCGCCACCTCGCTGAACGCCGTCCAGCACGGCCTCGACCGGGACCAGCCCGGCGCGGTCGCCGTCGAGTCCTACCTGCCGCCGGACGGCGCGGGGCCTGAGGGGGCGGGGCCGGGCGGGCCGGTGCCGGGCGGCGCGGTGCCGGGCGGGCCGGTACGGCGCGGCACCGCCCAGGCGGGACCCGCCGACGTCCAGGCGGCCGACCCGGCGGCGGTCGCCGCCGCGATCCGCCGCCAGCCCGGCACCCGCGGGTACTTCAGCACCGGCCAGGGCCAGGTCGGCGTTGCCGGGCTCGCCGGGGCGACCAACGTGACCGTGTACGAGGGGGACTCGTCCTGGGGCGCGTACCAGATGATCTCCGGGAGGTGGTTCCACCGGACCGGCGAGGCGGTGGCGCCGTCCGGGTTCCTCGACGCGACCGGCACCCACGTCGGCAGCACCGTCACCCTGACGGCCGGCGGCCGCAGCGTCCGGGTGCGGATCGTCGGCGAGGTGCTCCACCTGCGCGACGAGGGCATGGAGATCCTCACCGACCGGGCGTCCCTGGCCGGGCTGGGCGCCGACGCGGTACCGGTGGCCGACGAGTTCCACATCGACCTCGCCCCCGGCACCCGGCCGCAGGCGTACGTCGAGACGCTGAACACGGCGCTGCACCCGATCGGGGCCGAAGCCATCGTCAACGCGGCCCGGGTGAGCAGCACGGTCATCGCGATGGACACGCTCGCCGCGATCCTCACCACGATGCTGGTCGCGGTGGCCGGCCTCGGGGTGCTCAACACGGTCGTGCTGGACACCCGGGAGCGCGTGCACGACCTGGGCGTGTTCAAGGCGTTGGGGATGGCGCCGCGGCAGACGGTCGCCATGGTCGTCACGTCGGTGGCCGGCATCGGCGTCGTCGCCGGCGTGGCCGGGGTGCCGATCGGCGTCGCGCTGCACCACGTGGTGCTGCCGGCGATGGCGCGCGCCGCCGGCAGCCGCCTGCCAGCCGCCGACCTGGCCGTCTACCACCCGGTGATGGTCCTCGGCCTGGCCGCTGGCGGTCTGGTCATCGCCGTGGCCGGCGCGCTGCTGCCGGCCGGCTGGGCGGCGAAGACCCGCACCGCCACCGCCCTCCGCACCGAGTGATGCATCTTTCCCGAACGCGCACGGTGATCGACCGATCACCATAAGCTGAACGTCATGGCGGCGGCACGGTGGGTGGGTGCCGCCGCCCTGATGCTCGTCGGCGTGCTGCTGGCCTGCTCCGCCGTCCTCGCCGTCTTCACCCGCAACCAGGTCCTCGACACCGGCCGGTACGTGCACACGGTCACCCCGCTGGCCCGCGACCCGGCGGTGCGGGCCGCCGTCACCGACCGGCTCACCGACGAGATCATGGCAAGGGCCGACCTGCGGAACCTCGCCGGCAGGGCGGTGGGGGTGCTGGAGGCGCAGGGCGCGCCGCGGCGGCTCGACGTGCTGGTCGAGCCGGTGGTGGCCGCGCTGCGGTCGTACCTGCGCACCCGGATCGGCGAGATCGTCCGGAGCGACCGGTTCGTCGCGGCCTGGTCGGCCGCCAACCGCGCCGCGCACACCGAGCTGGTGGCCGTGCTGACCGGCCGGCCCGGCCGGTACCTGGACACCGACGACCGGACCGTCTCCGTCGACCTCGGCGGGTTCCTGGAGACGGTGCGGCAGCGGCTCGCCGACCGGGGTCTCGCCCTGGTCGGGAGGCTGCCGCCAACGACGCACCTGCGGTTCACCCTGTTCTCCTCCGCGGACCTGCCGAAGGCGCGGAGGTGGACCCGCCTGCTGGACCACGCCGCGACGTGGCTGCCGCCGCTCAGCCTGGCCGCGCTGGCCGGCGGTGTCGCGCTCGCGCCGGGGCGCCGCCGCGGCCTGCTGGTGGCCGGTGTGCTGTTCGGCGGCGGCATGGTGGCGCTGCTCGCCGCGCTCGGCGCCGGCCGGGAGGTGTACCTGGACCGGCTGCCCGCCACCGTCCGGTCCCGCGCGGCCGCGGCGGCCGTCTACGACACGGTGCTGCGGTACCTCGTCGCCGCGCTGGAGGCGCTGGTCGCGATCGCGGTGCTGACCGCGGTCGCGAGCTGGCTGGCCGGGCCGGGATGGCTGCCGCGCGCGGCCCGCGACACCGGCGGCCGGGTCCTCGCGGCGGCGGGCCGGGCGCTGCCGGCGGCGCCGCTCGGGCCGGTACCCGCGGCGGCCCGCCGGTACCGCAGGGGCGTCGAGCTGGCCGCGGTCGTCCTGGCCGCGGTGGCGGCGGTCGCCCTGCTCCGGCACGGCGCCGGCGCGCCGCTCTGGCTGGCGGCCGGTGTCGCCGCCGTCGCCGTCACCGTCGAGATCCTGGCCCGCGTGCCCGGCCCCGCTGGCTAGGGAGTTTCAGCAGCGTTCAAGGGGCGCTCCAGCGGGCGGTGGGACGGTCGGGCGGTCGTCAGGCAACCGAGGGAGGGCGGCCGCCATGCTCGCTGGGATCGACGTCAGCCATTTCGACCCGGACCTGGACTACAAGCGCGCGCACGCCGAGGGCGCGGCGTTCATCGTCCACAAGGCCAGCGAGGGCGGCGGCACCGACCCGGCCTACATCCGCCGCGCCCCCGCCATCAGGGCGAGCGGCGCGGTACCGGGGGCGTACCACTTCCTGCGGTCCACCCCGAGCGCCGCCGAGCAGGTCGGGCACTTCCTGTCCGTCATCGGCGACCCGACCGGGATGCTCGTCCAGCTCGACTGGGAACCGTCCGGCAACGATCTCGCCCCGGTCTCCATGGCGCGCGCCTGGGTGACCGAGTGGCACGCGAGGACCGCCGGCCACCCGGTACTGATGTACCTGCCGCACTGGGTGTGGGCCGACCACCTCGGCACCCCCGGCGGCCTGAGCGACCTCGGCCCGCTGTGGGCCAGCCACTACCTGGCCGGGTCCAGCCTGACCTTCGCCGACGCGGGCCGTATCCCGGCCGACTGGTGGGCCGGGTACGGCGGCTGGAGCCGGCCGGCGGTCCTCCAGTACGCGGGCGAGGCCGGCCGCGTCGCCGGATCCGGCCCCGCCGACCTCAACGTCTTCGACGGCACCCTCGCCGACCTCCACCTACTCGCTGGAACAGGAGCGGAAATGGCCGACTACGGCAGCCTGGGGCCACCCCGGGACATCCCGAACTGGATCTCCGACCACCCGGACATCCTCGCCGCCGACGTGCACGCGGCGATCATGCACGGCGTGTCCGGCTGGGGCGACGGCTCAGCGGTGTGGCTGGTCGGACAGCTCACCAGCCTCCAGCAGAAGCTCGACGCCCTCAGCGGCGCCGTCGCTCACCTGACCGTCCCGCCCGCCGACCAGGTCGACGTCGACAAGCTCGCCGCCGCCCTCCGCGACCACCTCGGCCCCGACCTGATCGCCGCGCTGGCCGCCCAGCTCACCAAGTAGGCGAGCGCCCGACCGCCGCGCTGACCCGGGACGGAAGCCCCTACCGGTACGGCCGTTGGACCCTGACCGCCCGGCCACGCAGGGTGATGTGCTGGATCGTCTACCAGTACATCAGGGTCGAGGGGAGTCCGACCATGGCGACGATCGGGAGCGACACCGGGCACCTCGCCCAGTTGATCAGGGCCGCGGCGGCCGCGCCGTCGATCCACAACAGCCAGCCGTGGCGGTTCCACGCCACCGCCGGCTCCGTCCAGATCTGCGCGGACCGGTCCCGGCAGCTGCGGGTCGCCGATCCGGAGGGCCGCGGCCTGCTGCTGTCCTGCGGCGCGGCGGCGACCAACCTCCAGGTGGCCGCCGCCGAGCTGGGCTACCGCGCCACCCTGCGGACGGCCGCCGAACCCGGGCCGGTCGCCACCGTCGACCTCGCCCCCGGACACCGGCCGAGCGGGCCGGAACGGCTGCTGGCCAGGGCGATCTGGCGCCGGCACACCAACAGGTACCCGTTCGCGCCCGCGCCGGTCCCCGGCCCGGTCCGCGACGACCTCACCGCGGCGGCCGCCGCCCACGGGGCCCGGCTGGACCTGCTCGAACCGGCCCGGGCGAGCACGCTGCTGCGGTTCGCGACCGACGTCACCGACATCCTCGCCGACAAGGCCGAGGAGCGGGCGGAACTGGCCGCCTGGGTCCGGGTCGACGAGGAGGGCGACGACGGGGTGCCGGCCGCCGCGTTCGGGCCGCAGCCGGTGAGCCGCTCGCCCCTGCGCGACTTCGGCCTGGGCACCCACCTGCCCGACCGGCCGGTCACCCGGTTCGAGCCGGACCCGCTGGTGGCGGTGCTGTACACCGGCGGCGACGACCCCGCCGACTGGGTGGCGGCCGGCGTGGCGCTCGAGTACGTCCTGCTCACCGCCACCACCCACGAACTGGCCTCGTCCTTCCTGTACCAGCCCGTGCAGATCTCCGACCTGCGCTGGCTCACCCGGCCGGCCGCGTCCCACGCCCAGATGGCCCTGCGACTGGGCTACCCCACCAGCCCGACCCGCCCCGTCCACCGCCGCGACCCGCGGGACCTGCTGGGCTGAGCTGGCCCGGGCAGACCCGCGGCAAAGAGGACTTTGGTCCCGGTCACCGTCGGGCCAACCCCTCTACGCTGGAGGTATGGACAAGCCGATCAGGGTGTTCCTGCTCGATGACCACGAGGTGGTCCGGCGGGGCATTCGCGACCTGCTGGAAACCGAACCCGACCTGCAGGTCGTCGGCGAGGCCGCGGACGCCAGGCAGGCCCTGGCCCGGGTACCGGCGCTGCGCCCGGACGTGGCCGTGCTGGACGTGCGGCTGCCCGACGGCAACGGGGTAGAGGTGTGCCGCGAGCTGCGGTCCATGATGCCCGAGCTGGCCTGCCTGATGCTGACCTCCTTCGCCGACGACGACGCCCTGTTCGACGCGATCGTGGCCGGCGCGGCCGGGTACGTGCTCAAGCAGGTCCGAGGCGAGGACCTGATCCGGGCGGTACGCACCGTCGCCGCCGGCAGGTCGATGCTGGACCCGCAGGCCACCGAGCGGGTACTGCAACGGCTGCGGAACCCGGCCCCGGCCGCCGACCCGTTCGCCGGCCTCACCGACCAGGAACGCACCGTGCTCGACCTGATCGCCGAGGGCCTGACCAACCGGCAGATCGGCGAGCGCATGTACCTGGCCGAGAAGACCATCAAGAACTACGTGTCCAGCCTGTTCGCCAAGCTCGGCGTCGAGCGCCGCGTCCAGGCCGCCCTGCTGGTCAACGAGACCCGGCACCGCCCGGAACGGTGAGCGCCGCGGGCACCGCCATCGCCATCGCCACCGGCGCCGGCGCCTGCGCGACCGCCACCGGGCACGACGCCCTCGCCAGCAGCACCCGGCACACCTGAGCGGTACGCAACGCGCGCGCCCCCGGTCCCCGGTGCAGCCCCGCCACGACCAGCTCCGCCGACCGGGAGGCGTCCAGCAACGCCTCCAGGCCGGTGCCGGCCGACGCCGGCGCCGGCACGCGGATCACGTCCGGGTGCTCCTCCCCCGCCGCCGCCACCAACGCCTCCGTGCGGTCGCGCCGCCCGCCGTCCCCGGCGTGCACCACGACCAGCTCGGCCCCGCGCCGCCGCGCCTCGGCGAAGGCCAGCGCGAGCACCTCCTCGCCGACGACGTCCGGGTCGACGCCGGCCACCACCCGCGACTCGACCGGCAGCGACCGCCGCGGCCCGCGCACGACCACCACCGGCGCGGACGCGTACGCCGCCACCTGCATGCTGGTGGAGATGACGGGGTCGTCGCGCAGCCCGGCGGTGACGCGGCTGCCCACCACCGTGAGCTCACCGCCCCAGCCGGCCTCGACCAGCGCGGCCGGCGCCGGCCCGGCCGCCAGCCGGGTCTCGATCCGGCCGGCCGGAAGCAGCCTGCCGGCGCGGCCGGCCGCCGTGGCCAGCAGGTCCGTACCGGCCAGCCGCCCGGGATGCCCGGCGGCCATCGCCTCACTCGTCGGCAGCACGTGCACGATCCGCAGCGGCAGCTGCCGCGACCAGGCGGCCTCGGCCGCCCAGTCCAGCACCGACTCCCACCGCGGCGAACCCTTGACGCCGACCATGACCATGTCGTGTTCCACCCCTCTGCGGGCTGCCGCCGGATCGGCGATCCACCCACACCATTGCGCGGTACCGGACCCGGCAGCTTCCAGGGGCGAAGGTCCCGCCTTCGCCTTTGGCTGTTCAGCACGCCGCTCCGACTGGCAAGCTCGACACCGGGACCGGAACGGAGAGGAGCACGCCCTGAGCGAGGAACCGGACCGTCCGCGGGTGCCGAAACTCCCCCAGCTGCCACTCGATGACCTGCTGGCGGAGTTGAACGCGCGGATGCAGGCGGTGCTGGCGACCCGGGACCGGGTGACCGGCCTGCTGGAGGCGGTGCTGGCGATCGGTGCGAACCTGGACCTCGATCAGGTGTTGCACCGGATCGTGCAGGCCGCCGCCGAACTGGTCGGCGCGAGGTATGCCGCCCTGGGCGTGCTGAACGACCGGGATGAGGGCCTGTCGCAGTTCATCACCGTCGGGATCGACCGGGACACCATCGAGGCGATCGGCCCGTACCCGCGGGGCAAGGGCATCCTGGGGGTGTTGATCAGCCATCCCGAACCCCTGCGCCTGGCCGATCTGGCCGACCATCCCGCGTCGGTGGGGTTCCCGGCGAACCATCCGCCGATGCGCACGTTCCTGGGGGCGCCGATCCGGGTGCGCGGGGAGGTGTTCGGCAACCTGTACCTGACCGAGAAACACGACGGGGCCGTCTTCGACGAAGACGATGAGGTGATGCTCACCGCCCTGGCCACCGCGGCCGGCGTCGCGATCGAGAACGCCCGCCTGTATGACCAGGCCCGCCGCCGCGAGCGGTGGCTGGAGGCCAGCGCCGAAGTCGTCCGCCAACTGCTGTCCGACACCCCCGCCGGGCAGATCCTGGACCTGGTAGCGGAGTTGGCGGCGGAGATGAGCGGCGCCCAGCTGGCTGCGCTGGCCCTGCCGGACGCCACCGGCCGGGTACTCCGGGTCAGTCATGCCGCCGGGACCGACGCGGACCGGTTCACCGGGCTGGCCCTACCGTTGGAGGGCTCGCTGGCGGGAGAGGCGTATGTGACCGGGCAGGTGATCACCTCAGTCGACCTGACCGCCGACCAGCGCGCCACCCCGGTGGTCACCGAGGCGATGACCGTCGGCCCCGCCCTGTACGCCCCGATCGGCGAACCCGGCCGGGTCCGCGGCGTCCTGGCCGTCTGGAACCCGGCCGGAACCCTGCCGTTCGAGGAAGCCACCGTCGGGATGCTGGCCGCCTTCGCCCGCCAGGCCGCCCTCGGCCTGGAGTTGGCTGATCGCCGTCACGACGCCGAGCAGCTCACCCTGCTCGCCGACCGTGACCGCATCGCCCGCGACCTCCACGACCTCGCGTTGCAACGGCTGTTCGCCGCCGGCATGACCCTGGACAGCATCGCCCGCCGCATCCGCGAACCCGAGATCGTCGACCGGGTCCGGCAGACCGCGGACGACATCGACGAAACCATCAAGGAGATCCGCACCACCGTGTTCGCCCTGCAATCCCGCGCCGACCAAGCCGAACCCAGCCTGCGCGTCCAGGTCCTGCAAGCCGTCGACCAGGCCGCCCAGAGCCTCGGCTACACCCCCAGCCTGCGGATCGAGGGCCTGCTGGACACCACCGTCCCCGCCGAGCTCGGCGACCAGGCCCTGGCGGTACTGCGCGAGGCGCTGTCCAACACCGCCCGCCACGCCCACTCCCGTCACGTGGAGGTCACCGTCGCCGCCGGGGAGAACCTCACCCTCACCATCCACGACGACGGCCAGGGCATCAGCCCCGAGGTCACCCGGCGGAGCGGGTTGGCGAACCTGGTCGCCCGCGCCGACACGCTCGGCGGCGACTGCACCATCACCAGCGAGCCAGGTGCGGGTACCACCATCCGCTGGCAGGTCCCGCTGTCCTGACAGTCCCGGGCCATTCGGGACCACAGTCCCGCCACGGACCGGCCGTTCGCCTCCGGTGTCCGGCATCCGCCACGGCGAGCCTTGAGGTGCACGGTTCGCCAGCAGAGGGCGGACCTTGACCCCAGGAGCAGACGATGAGGACAGCCCGCGGGCTATCGGCGTTGCTGGCAGCCCTGACCGGCCTGGCCCTGCTGGTCGCCGGACCCATCATGGTGGCCAGGGGCTTCGACGGCCAACACCAGGTCAAGAACCAGCTCACCGCACAGAAGATCGTGTTTCCCCAGACCGCCAAGGAAGGCCTCCCGGCCAACCTCGCCGGCTACGCCGGCCAGCAGGTCCGCACCGGCACCCAGGCCAAGGCCTACGCCGACATGGTCGAGACCCACGTCCTGGAAGCGACGAAGGGCCAGACCTACTCGCAGGTCAGCGACGCCTACCGGGCCACCAACAGCACCGACCCGAAGCTGGGTGCCCTGCGCCAGACCGCGTTCATGGGCGAATCCCTGCGCGGCAGCCTGATGGGCGCCTACCAGGCCTGGGAACTGACCTGGCTCGTCATCGGCCTCGGCGCCCTGTTCATCGGCACCGGACTCGTCACCACCTTCGCCGGCGTCATCAGCCTCCTCACCTGGCGCCGCAACAGGATCAAGGTGCCACACACCCCGGCCAGCCTGATCGAACAGCCCCACCCCACCCAGGCATAACCCGCAACGCCCAACCCATGGCCCCGGCCACCACGGCCGGGGCCATGACATGTCCCAGCCCAGGAAGCCCGAACCACGCCGTCGACGGCGGACACGGCGGCCCAGCGTTTCGTCTCTCGCTCAAACGTGTCAGGCACTCTCAGGCACCAGGCCGGCACGTAATGATTGCCTTGACAGAGCGTACTTGTGTACAGCAAGCTGCCCGGCGTGTCCCTGAGTGAGGCGAAGAATCCGGCCAAGGAGCCCGCGGTACTCGCGGAGTCGCTGGTCAAGCACTACCGCAGCCGGTCGGGCACGGTGGAGGCGGTGCGCGGGATCGACCTGGCCGTCGTGGCGGGTGAGATCTTCGGCTTCCTCGGCCCGAACGGCGCCGGGAAGTCCACGACGGTACGGATGCTGACCACGCTCCTGTCGATCACGTCCGGTACCGCCCGGGTCGGCGGGGTCGACGTCGGCAGCGAACCCGACGCCGCCCGACGCCGGATCGGCGTGGCGCTGCAGGAGGCCGGCCTCGACCCGCGCCAGACCGGGCGCGAGCTGCTGGTCCTGCAGGGCCGGCTGTTCGGCCTGGCCGCGAGGCAGGCGACCGAGCGGGCCGGCGAGCTGCTCGCGCTGGTGGAGCTCGAGGACGCCGCCGACCGGTTGATCAAGGGGTACTCGGGCGGGATGCGCCGCCGCCTCGACCTGGCCTCGGCGCTGGTCCACGAACCCGAGGTGCTGTTCCTGGACGAACCCACCACGGGGCTCGACCCGGCCAGCCGGCTGACCATCTGGGAGGAGGTACGGCGGATCAACGAGCGCGGCACCACCGTGTTCCTGACCACGCAGTACCTGGAGGAAGCCGACCAGCTGTGCGACCGGCTGGCCATCATCGACGGTGGCCGCATCGTCCGCGAGGGCACTCCGGCCGAGCTCAAGGCGCGGCTGCGCGAGCGCGACCCGATGGGTCCCGAGCCGACGCTGGACGACGTGTTCCTGGAGGCGACCGGCCGGACCCGGCAGCGGGCCGCCGGCGAGGTGCAGGAGGTGTCGGCATGACGTACGTGTGGGCGCTCGGCCGCCGGTCGCTGCGGGAGGCGTTGCGCACGCCCGAGGCGATCATGCCGACACTGTTCATCCCGGTGTTCTTCCTGGTCGTCAACGTCGGCCAGGCGGGGAAGATCTTCCCGTCCGGGTCCACCCCGTTCCTGAAGGGGCAGAGCTACGCCGCCTTCCAGCTGCCGAACTCGCTGCTGCTGGCGGCCTCGTTCGGGACGGCGGCGCTGTTCCTGGTCGAGGACATCGAGGGCGGGTACTTCGACAAGCTGCGCGCCACGCCGATCCCGCGCACCTCGATCGTGCTGGGCCGGCTGGTCGCCGAGCTGGTCAAGAGCCTGATCATCACGACCGTACTGGTCCTGCTGTCGCTGCTGTTCGGCATCTCGATCGCCAGCGGGCCGGCCGGGTGGGTGCTGCTCATCGGGCTGACCGCGCTGTGGGCGGTGGTGTTCGTCGGCTTCATGCAGCTGATCGCGTTGAAGACCCGCAGCGCGGCGGCCACCAACTCGGGTGGCCTGATCTTCTTCCCGCTGCTGTTCCTGACGCCGAACTTCGTCCCCCGCCACCTGCTCACCAGGCCGATGGAGATCGCCGCCAGGTTCAACCCGGTGACGTACGTGATGGAGTCGCTGCGCTCGCTGATCCTGGACGACCTGGCCTGGTCCCGCATCCTGCCCGGATTCGGCGCGGTCGCGGTCCTCGGCGTGCTGATGGTCCTGCTCAACGTGCGCGTCATCCGCCACTACGACTGACCGAGCGGCGCGGCTCAGCGGGTGCCGTGCGAGTGGACCAGGGCGGCGAGGGCGGGGTCGTGGGCGGCGACGACCTGGCGGACGCGGGCCTCGGCGAGCGGGGCGAGGCCGTCGTACAGCTCCACGAACAGGGCCCTGGTGTCGTCCCGGGGCCACGGCTGGGGTAGCAGCTCGCGCGGCAGTTCCGGGTCGAGGTTGGGCAGGTTGCGCCAGGAGTCCATCAGGGCGGTGCGGGCGACCAGTGCCTCGGCGGTGCCGACCCGTCCGGACCGGGCGCGTTCCCGCAGCGGGCCGAACTCCTCCAGCAGCCGCTCGTAGGTGAGCCGCAGCCCGTCCAGGTCCCAGGCGTTGATCGGGTCCCGACCACCGGCCGCGCGCGGGGTGGTGCCGACGAAGACGGTCGCGGCCGGCACCGCCAGTTCGTCCAGGATGGACAGCACGTCGTCGGCGACCCGGCGCGGCGACACCCACACGCCGTCGTACAGCGGCGCCATGCCGAGCCACCGCAGCCGGGTGCGCAGCGCGTGCCGCAGGTCCCGCTGCTCCTCCGGGACCGAGAACGCGGCCACCGTCCACCGCCCGTCCCAGTCCGGTTCCTCGACACCGAACGACACGATCCGGCGCAGCCCGTCGGTGAGTACGCCGGCCGCCCGCGGGGTGAGCCCGTAGTATGTCCGCCGGCCCGACTTGGACGAGTGCAGCAGCCCGCGGCGGGCCAGCCGGCTGAGCGCGGCCCGCGCGCCGACCGCGCTGACCCCGAACTCGGCCAGCAGGTCCACCAGCGCCGCCGACGGCAGGTGCTCGTCGCGCTGGAACCAGTAGTCGCCGAGCAGCGTGAGGAGCAGGTGCTGGGGCTGGGCGCCGGCCTGGGCGCGCGGCAGGTCCAGCTCGGCGGGCTGCGATGCGACCGTCATGGCGACAGTCTACGAGTACGGCGTCCGACCCTGCGCCAGATGATCTCGACAGGCGGCTTGCTTCTTGACGCTCACGACGAATAATGTCACCTATAACCGCCTCCCCGAGGTGATCGTGACGCGAGTACCCGCGACCCTGCCGCCCGCCCCCGCCGGGCTGGCCCCGGTCGCGCCTCCCACCACGCTGCCCGCCCTCCTCGACGCGGCCGCCCGCCGCGCCCCCACCCGCACCGCCGTCCTCGGCCGTGCCGCGCATCCCTGGTCGGAGTGGCGCCGGGACACCGCCAGCCTCGCCTCGGCGCTGCAACGGTCCGGCATCGGCCGCGGCGACGTGGTCGCCCTGCACCTGCCGAACTCCTACGGCTACCTGGTGCTGCACGCCGCCCTGGCCGCGCTCGGCGCGGTCACCATGCCGCTGCACCTGGCCTGGGGCCGGCGCGAGCTGGAACTGCTGCTCGACCAGGCCGACGCGGTCGCCCTCGCGGTACCGGACGGCCCGGACAGCGACGGCCGCGCCGCGTACTGGCGCGAGCTGTGCGGGCCGCGCCGCCGGCTGCTGCTGGTGGACGACGAGGTACTGGACAGCCCGGACGGGCCGGACGGGCCCGGCAGCGGCGTGGACAGCGGGCGCGGCCGGGCGCCGCGCGTCTCGGCGCTGATCGCCGACGGCACCGGCCGCCGGCCCGACCCGGTGACGGTGTCGCCGGAGGACCCGCTCGCCCTGCTCACCTCCTCCGGCACCACCTCGATGCGGCCCAAGGCGTGCCTGCACACCCACGGCGGCCTGCTCGGCAACGCCGCCGCGGTGGCCGCCGACTGCGGCGCGCTCGCCTCCGACGTGCTGATCAGCGCCAGCCCGTTCACGCACGCCTTCGGGCTGCTGTCGGTCCACCTGTCGCTGGTCACCGGCGGCTGCCAGGCGCTGCTGCCACGCTGGGACGCGGCCGGCGCGGCGGCGCTGGTGGCCCGGTCCGGCGCGACCGTGCTGTTCGCGGTGCCGGCGCAGCTCCGCGACCTGCTCGCGTACACCACCGACCCGGCGGTGCGGCTGCTGCTGCGCGAGGTGCGCACCGGCGGGGCGCCGGTACCGGCCGAGCTGGTCCGCGCGGTGCGGCGGCGGTTCGGCGCGCGGGTGTGCGTGCAGTGGGGCATGTCCGAGGTGGGCGCCGGCTGCTACACGCGGCCCGACGACGACCTGACCGCCGCCGACCCGCGCTCGATCGGCCGGCCCTGCACCGGCGGCCAGGCCAGGGTCCGGGACGGCGAGCTGTGGTACCGCAGCGCCTACCAGTTCCGCGGCTACCTCGGCGATCCGGAGCTGACCGCCGCCACCGTCACCCCGGACGGCTGGATCCGCACCGGCGACCTGGCCGAGCCGCTGCCCGGCGGCGCGATCGCGTACGTCGGCCGCACCGGCGACACGGTCAACCGCGGCGGCCTCAAGTTCAGCCTGGTGGAGGTCGAGACGCTGCTGTCCGACCTGCCGCAACTGGACCGCTGGGCGGTGGTGGCGATGCCCGACAGCCGGCTTGGCGAGCGGGCCGCGCTGCTGGTCACGCTGCGCCCCGGCGCCACGCTCACGCTCGACGACGTCCGCACCCACCTGGCCGGCAAGGGCCTGGCCACCTACAAGTGGCCGGAGGAGGTCGTGGTGGTGGACGAGATCCCGGTGACGCCGACCGGCAAGGTGGCCAGGGGCCGCCTGCGGTCGCTGCTCGCCGGGGAGAGGAGGTTCTGAGTGACGACCGAAGTCGCCGACCCGGCGTACGAGGAGATCGGGACGCTCGGCGCCGCGCCGCTGTGGCGGTACTACGGCAACCTGTTCCCGCCGCAGCCGCGCAGCAGGGCGGTGCCGCACCGGTGGTCCTACGACGCGCTGCGGCCGTACATGCTGCACTTCGCCGAGACGCTGTCGCTCCAGGAGGCCGAGCGGCGGGTGCTGATGCTGGTCAACCCGGGCCTCGCCGACCCGCCGGCCACCGTGAACAGCCTGTACGCCGGCATCCAGATCATCCTGCCGGGCGAGACCGCGCAGTGCCACCGGCACGCGGCCGGGGCGTTCCGGTTCGTCATCGAGGGCGCCGGCGCGTACACCACGGTCAACGGCGAGCGGGTGCACATGCACCCCGGCGACCTGCTGCTCACCCCCGGCTGGCACTGGCACGACCACGCCCACGAGGGCGACGGGCCGATGATGTGGCTGGACGGCCTCGACTACCCGCTGGTCAACATGCTGGAGGCGGGCTTCTTCGAGCTGTACGGGGAGCGGCTGCAGAAGGCCGAGGTGCCCGATGACCTGTCCAGCCGGCAGTACCTGCACGGGCGGCTCAACCCGGTGTGGGAGCGGCCCAACCTGGAGGTGTCGCCGGTGGGCAGCTACCGGTGGGCCGAGGTGGAGCGGGCCTTCGCCGGCATCGCCGAGGACGCGTCCGGCAGCGACATCGACGGGGTGGCGCTGCGGTACACCAACCCGTGGACCGGCGGGCCGGTGATGCCGACCATCGACTGCCGGATCAGCCGGCTGCGGCCGGGATTCCACGGCATCGCGCACCGGCACACCGCCAGCACGATCTACCACGTGGTGCGCGGCGAGGGCACCACCGTGGTGGACGGCGTGCGGCTGGACTGGCACGACCGGGACGTGTTCGCGGTGCCGGGGTGGGCGGTGCACCAGCACGTGAACGCCTCCGGCCGGGACGCGTACCTGTTCTCCTACAGCGACGAGCCGGCGATCCGGTCCCTCGGGCTGTACCGCGAGGACGTCGTCGAGCGGCAGGCGTGAGGGGGCGGTCCGGGTGCGGCTGGCGGTGTTCCGGGACGGTGGCGCGGCCGCGTACCGCCTCGGCGTCGTGTCGGGCGACTCGGTGACCGACGTGACGTCGCCGCTCGGTGTCGCCGGTGGCTGGCCGGACGGCCCGCTCCCCCGCCTGCTGGAGCACGGCGGGAGGCTGGCCGACGTGGTCAACGGGGCCGTCGGCGACGCGGTACGGCACGGGCAGCCGCGCCGGCTCGCCGACCTGCGGCTGGCCGCGCCGGTGCCGCGGCCGGGCAAGGTGATCGGGGCGCCGGTCAACTACCGCGACCACCAGGCCGAGATGGAGTCGCCGACGACCCTCGCCGAGCTGGGCGTGTTCCTGAAGGCGCCGTCGTCGGTGATCGGGCCCGGGGACAGCGTGCGGCTGCCGTACACCGACCGGCGCACCGACCAGGAGGCCGAGCTGGCGGTGGTGGTCGGCCGCACCGCCCGGCACGTCTCCGCCGCCGAGGCGCCAGGTGTCGTCGCCGGGTACACCTGCGCCCTGGACATGACGGTGCGCGGCGGCGAGGACCGGTCCACCCGCAAGTCCTTCGACACGTTCTGCCCGCTCGGGCCGTGGCTGGTCACGCCGGACGAGGTCGGCGACCCGGGCGCGCTGCGGCTGCGCTGCTGGGTCGGCGACGAGCTCCGGCAGGACGCCCGCACCGCCGACATGATCTTCGACGTGCCGCACCTGATCGCGTACGCGAGCGCGGTGATGACCCTGCATCCCGGGGACGTGCTGGTCACCGGCACGCCGGCCGGGGTGGGACCGGTCGCCGACGGCGACACGGTGACCGTGGAGATCGAGCGGATCGGCCGCCTGGAGGTCACGGTGACCGCGGCCGGCGCGGTGCCGTACGCCTCCCGCCCCGGCCCGGCGGAGACGCCGTGACCGCCACCCCGGAACACCCCGTCCTGGTCGTCGGGGCCGGCCCGATCGGGATGTCGGCCGCCCTCGCGTTGCGGGCCGCCGGGCTGCCGGCCACCGTGCTGGAGGCCGGGGCCGCGGACCGGGAGCGGCCCGGCAGCCGGGCGGTCTTCGTGCACCGCGAGTCGCTGCTGCACCTGGAGCGGGTGAGCCAGGGGCTGGGCTGGGAGGTCGCCCGGCACGCGCTGACCTGGCAGACGAAGCGCACGTTCTGGGGTGGCCGGGAGGTGTTCGCCAAGACGTACCGGCCGGTGCCGGCCGGCGTGCTGCCGCCGTCGGTGAGCCTGCCGCAGGCGCGTACCGAGGAACTGCTGCTCGCGGCGTGCAAGGCGGCCGGTGTCACGCTGGTGTGGGACGCCGAGGTGACCTGTGTCGAGTCCGCTCCGGACGGTCGCGTGCGGCTGGCCACGGCGGATGGTCGCGAGTGGACGGCCGCGTACGTGATCGCGGCGGACGGGGCGCGCAGCGCGGTACGGGCCGCGGTCGACCTGCCGCTGGAGGGCAGCCGGTCGGCGAACTCGTTCGTCATCGTGGACGTCGACGAGGATCCCGACGATCCGCTGCCGCCCGAGCGGGTCTTCCACTACCACCACCCGGCGGTCGGCGGCCGGAACGTGCTGATGGTGCCGTTCGCCGGCGGCTGGCGGGTCGACCTGACCTGCCGCGCCTCCGACGACCCGGAACGGTTCCAGACCCGGGACGGGGTACGCCGGTGGCTCACCCAGGTGCTGCCGGAGGCGTACGGCGACCGCATCCGGTGGGTCTCCACATACCGGTTCCTCCAGGTGCTGGCCCGCGACTTCGCCGACCCGACCCGGCGGGTGATGCTGGTCGGCGAGGCGGCCCACCTGTTCGCGCCCTTCGGCGCGCGGGGCATGAACTCCGGCATCCCGGACGCCCTGGCCGCGGTCGACGCGGCGGTGACGGCGCTGCGGGCCGGCACGGCCGCCGACGGCGCCCTCGCCGTCGAGGACTTCGCCCGCACCCGCTACGACGCGGCCGTCTACAACAGGGCGGCCGCCAACGCCGCCCTGCGCCACATGCTGTCCGGCGATCCCCGCCTGCGCCTGCGGCGGCGTGCGGCGGCCACCCTCGCCCTCGCCGGCCGCCGCGCCGGCGCCTGGCTGGACTCCGCCCCGTACGGCCCGAAGGCCGCCCAACGCAACCGCCCCGGATCCACCTACTAAAGGGTTGGGCGGGCCGGCGCCCGCCCTGGTAGCTTGCTCGGGACCGTGACACCGACCGAGGAGGTGAGACCCATGAACCGGAATCCGAGTGGGTGCTCCCCCTCTTCTCCACGGTCGGGCGGCTGACGCGGGTGTCGCCGGGAGCGCCTCGACAAGGCACTCCCGAAAGGCACCACCTATGCGTCCCTTACATTTCACCGCGGAGACGTCGTCGAACGGCATCCGCGAACGCGACTTCACGCTCGGTGAGGTCCCCGGCGTGCTCTGGTCGCCGGCGGCCGGCGCCGACCGCGCGCCCCTGGTGCTGATGGGTCACGGTGGTGGCCTGCACAAGAAGACACCGGCTCAGGTCGCCCGCGCGCACGACATGGTGACGACCTGGGGTTTCACCGTGGTCGCCCTCGATGCGCCCGGACACGGCGACCGCCCGCGCACGGCCGAGGACGAGCAGGCCCGCGCCGACCTGCGGCAGGCGATGGCGGCGGGCGAGACCGAGCACGTCAAGTCGGTCAGCGCCCGCTACGGCGCCGCGCTGGCCGAGCGTGCCGTACCGGAATGGCAGGCGACCCTGGACGCCCTGCAGGCACTGCCGGAGATCGGCACGGAAGCGCCGATCGGCTACGGCGGTGGCATCTCGTTGGGCACCGCGATCGGGATACCGCTGACGGCGGTCGAGCCCAGGATCACCGCGGCCATCTTCGGTGGCGGGTTCGTCGTGCACCCGGCGCTGATCGAGGCGGCGAGGCGGATCACCGTCCCGGTGCAGTTCCTGCTCCCGTGGGACGACGAGCACGTCGACCGCCAATCCACTCTCGCGCTGTTCGACGCCTTCACCTCCAAGGAGAAGACGTTGCATGCCAATCCCGGCGATCACCGCACCGTGCGCTGGATCGGCGTCGACAACGAGTTCCTGGTCCGCCACCTCACCGGCCTGACCTGACCTGACCTGACCTGACACGGTCCTACACCCGCATCACCACGTCGGGTTGGCGGAGGCGGAGTGGTTGTCGTCCTTCGTGGATGAGTCGGTGGTGGTGTTCGCACAGGAGGAGGTTGTCGAGGTCGGTGTGTCCGCCGGCCCACCACGGGATCATGTGGTGTAGGTGGCACAGGTGGGCGGGCCGGTCACAGGTTTCCCACCGGCAGTACCTGTCGCGTTGCCGTACTGCCTTGTCCTGCCCGGGTGTCGCCAACCGGCGACTACGCCCGACGTCGAGGACCTCAGAGTTCGGGCCGAGGATGATGGGGGTCAGCTCCGGGTCGCAGGCGAGGCGTTGGGCGGTGGCGGCGGGGATGGGCAGGTTGGCGAAGTCCAGGCTGGCGCCGGGGCTGCCCGCCATCCCGGTCAGGGTTTCCAGGCTGACGGTGACGTTGAGGTGCGGCTTACGCCGGCCGCGGGTGGGTAGCCGGTCGTGGTCCATCGCATACCGGCAGACTTCGACCAGGGCGTCGGCTTGGCGTTGATACCGGGTGCGCGGGTCACCGGGGCTGGTGGGGCCGACCATGGCATCCAGGGCGGTCATCACCACCGCACCCGCCTCCGGATCCAACTGCCCGTCCAAGACGACCATGCCGGCGAAGGTGGGGCTGATCCGCAGGTACCGCCGCTCACCGGCCCGGTGGTGGTCCTTCAATACCCCGTCCGGGTCGAGCATGTGCCGGACCTGGCAGGTGGCCTTGCGCAGCTGGCCGGGTTCGGCCGCCTTCGCCAACTCCAGCAGCGGCGCCTCAACTTCCCGCACCGCCTCCACACTGGTCTGGCGGACCAGCAACGCCAGGCTGTCGGCGTGCCGGAACCCGATCTGCCCGGTATCGAAGGCGGCCTGAGTGTCAGGCAGGTCCGGCAGGATCCGGGCGGTCCGCACGTGCGCGGAGGCATCCCCGGAGGCCAGGTGACAGAAGTGTTTCAGCCACGCCAGGGTGCTGCTCGCCGACGGATCCGTCTCGGCATAACCCTGCCGGGCGTCAAAGGACCGGACCTGGCGGCACAGCTTGGCTTGCGCCTGGTTGATCACCCGGCTCAGGCCGACCAGCGTGTCCGGGTCAGCATCATCGGGCAGCTGCCCGATCAACCTGGTCAGCTGCGCGATCACACCCCCGTGGGAACGCATGTTCGAATCA
>JBJMIH010000140.1:0-88321 GCA_045806985.1 Mycobacteriales bacterium
GCCCTCATAGCTCGTCCGGTGCACCGCTCGGCATCACGGACACGACCTCCCTCCGGAGAGGCCCATGGTGTCGAACCCGCCGGTGCGCGGACGGTCGCCGCCGTTCCTTCTCACCGATCCGTGGCCCACCCCGTATCCCGCACAGAGACAGAGGATCGCCATGAGAAGGAAGCGCAGGACGTCGCGGCTGCTCGTCGCGGCGCTGGCCGGCTCGGTCGGCTTCGCGGTGGCGGTGCTGCCGCTGGCCGGGTTGGCGCCGCCGGCGGCCGCGGCCGGCCCCAATCTCGCCCTCGGCAGGACGATGACCGCGAGCAGCTCCACCCAGACCTACACGCCGGGCAGCGCCGGCGACGGCAACCAGTCCTCGTACTGGGAGTCGAACAACAACGCGTTCCCGCAGTGGATCCAGGTCGACCTCGGCTCCTCGGACGGCATCAACAAACTCGTGCTGAAGCTCCCGACCAGCGGCTGGGGCGCCCGCACCGAGACGCTGTCGGTCCAGGCCAGCACCGACAACGCGAACTTCGCCACGATCGTGGCCTCGGCCGGTTACGCCTTCGACGGCAACGCCAACGCGGTCACGATCAATCTCAGCGCCACGACCACCCGGTACGTACGGCTCAACATCACCGCCAACACCGGCTGGCCGGCCGGCCAGCTGTCCGAGCTCGAGGTGTACGGCCCGACCTCCGGCGACACGCAGCCGCCGACCGCGCCGGCCAACCTCGCCTACACCCAGCCGCAGTCCGGCCAGATCAAGCTGACCTGGAACGCCTCGTCCGACAACGTGGGCGTGACCGGGTACGACCTCTACCTCAACGGTTCGCTGCTGACCAGCGTCCCCTCCTCCGCGCTCACCTACACCGACACCGAGCCGGACTCGCTGACCGCGACGTACTTCGTGCGCGCGCACGACGCGGCCGGCAACCAGTCGGCCAACTCCAACAGCGTCACCCGGACCGGCCAGTCCGGTGACACGCAGGCGCCGACCGCGCCCACCGACCTCACCGTCACCACCCCGACCTCCGGCCAGGTCAAGCTGGCCTGGGGCGCGTCCACCGACAACGTCGGCGTCACCGCCTACGCCGTCTACCGCGACGGGTCGTTCGTCACGACCGTCAGCGGCGGCACGCTGACCTGGACCGAGTCGCAACCGGACACGGCCACGGTCATGTACTCCGTGGCCGCCCGCGACGCGGCCGGCAACCAGTCCGCCCCGAGCAACACCGTCACCCGGCAGGGCACCGGCGGGCCGGGCACCAATCTCGCCCTCGGCAAGCCGGTCACCGGCTCGCCGAACACCTTCACCTACGTGCCGGCCAACGCGAACGACGGCGACCTGACCACCTACTTCGAGGGCTCGACGTACCCGAGCACGGTCACGGTCCACCTCGGCGCGAACGCCGACCTCTCCTCGGTCGTCGTCGCCCTGAACCCCGATCCGGCCTGGGGCACCCGCACCCAGACCCTGTCCATCCTGGGCCGGGAGCAGAGCTCCACGTCGACCACGACACTGGCGGCGTCGCAGGCGTACACGTTCAACCCGTCCACCGGCAACAAGGTCACGATCCCGGTGTCCGGCCGGGTCGCCGACGTCGAGCTGTCCATCGCGAGCAACAGCGGCGCGCCCGGCGGGCAGGTCGCCGAGTTCCAGGTGTACGGCACGCCCGCGCCGAACCCCGACCTGACCGTCACCGGCTCGTCGTGGACGCCGGCCGCCCCGGTGGAGACCGACGCGGTCACGCTGTCGGCGACCGTCAGGAACGGCGGCACCGCCGGCTCACCCGCGACCAGCGTCAACTTCTACCTGGGCAGCACCAGGGTCGGCACCGCGTCCGTCGGCGCGCTCGCGGCCGGGGCGTCGCAGACGGTCACGGCGAACGCCGGCACCCGGAACGCCGGCAGCTACCTGTACACGGCGAAGGTCGACGAGTCGAACACCGTCATCGAGCTGAACGACACCAACAACAGCTACACCAATCCCACGTCCCTGGTGGTGGCGCCGGTCCAGAGTTCGGACCTGGTCGCCTCGGCGGTGACCTGGACACCCGACCACCCGTCGGGCGGCAGCACCGTGACCTTCTCGGTGACCCTGAAGAACCAGGGCACGGTCGCCTCCGCGAGCGGGTCGCACGGCATCACGCTGACCCTGCTCGACGCGAACGACAGCACCGTCAAGACGCTGACCGGCTCCTACGGCGGCGGCCTCGCCCCGGGCGCGAGCGCGACCGTCGGCATGGGTTCGTGGACCGCGGCCAACGGCAGGTACACGGTCCACACCGTCGTCGCCGTTGACGCGAACGAACTCCCGGTCAAGCAGGCGAACAACACGACCAACACCTCCCTGTTCGTCGGGCAGGGCGCGAACATGCCCTACGACTCCTACGAGGCCGAGGCCGGCGCCACCGGTGGCGGCGCGACAGTCGTCGGCCCGAACCGCACGATCGGCGACCTCGCCGGCGAGGCGTCCGGGCGCCGGGCGGTCACCCTCGACAGCACCGGCAGCTACGTCCAGTGGACGTCCCGGCAGGCCACGAACACCCTCGTGGTCCGGTTCTCCATTCCGGACTCCTCGGGTGGCGGCGGCACCACCGCGTCGCTCGACCTCTACGTGAACGGCAACCTGGTACAGCCGCTGACCCTCACCTCCCACTACGCGTGGCTGTACGGGGCCGAGACCGGTCCCGGCAACTCGCCGGGCGCCGGCAGCCCGCGCCACATCTACGACGAGGCCAGCTTCCTGCTGCCGTCGTCGTATCCGCAGGGCAGCACGATCAAGCTGCAGAAGGACTCATCGAACACCTCCCAGTACGCCATCGACTTCATCAATCTCGAGCAGGTGGCGCCGGCCGCGAACCCGAACCCGGCCAGCTACGTCACCCCGACCGGGTTCACCCAGCAGGACGTGCAGAACGCCCTGGACCGGGTGCGCATGGACACCACCGGCACACTGGTGGGCGTCTACCTGCCCACCGGGCAGTACCAGACGTCGAGCAAGTTCCAGGTGTACGGCAAGGCCGTCAAGGTCGTCGGCGCCGGCCCCTGGTACACCCAGTTCAGTTCGCCGTCCGGAGAAGAGAACACCGATGACGGCTTTTCGGTTGCAGCTACGGCGAACGGATCTTCCTTCAGCGGGTTCGCGTTCTTCGGCGACTACACGTCGCGTATCGACGGGCCGGGCAAGGTCTTCGACCTGACCGACGTGTCGAACCTGACCATCACCGACCTGTGGATCGAGCACACCGTCTGCGCGATCTGGGGCACGCACGTCAGCGGGCTCACCGTGTCCAACCTGCGGATCCGGGACACCTTCGCCGACGGCGTCAACCTCACCAACGGCTCGCAGAACAACACCGTCAGCAACTCCGAGGCGCGGTCCACCGGCGACGACAGCTTCGCGCTGTTCGCCGCCCAGGACCACAACTCCGCCGACCTGACCGGGAACGTGTTCCAGAACCTCACCGCGCTGCTGCCCTGGCGGGCGGCCAGCTTCGCGGTGTACGGCGGCGACGGCAACACGTTCCAGAACCTGTACTCGGCGGACACCCTGTGTTACTCAGGCCTGACCATCAGCTCGCTCAACTTCGGGTACCCGTTCCAGGGATTCGGCGCCAACCCGAAGACCGTCATCCAGAACTTCTCGCTGGTGCGCGACGGCGGGCACTTCTGGGGCCAGCAGGTCTTCGGCGCGATCTGGGTGTTCTCGGCGACCCAGCCCTTCCAGGGCATCCGGGTCAACGACGCCACGATCACCGACCCGACGTACTCCGGGATCATGTTCCAGACCGACTACGTCAACAACACCGCCCAGTACCCGGTGGCGGACACCGTCTTCACCAACACGACCATCACCGGCGCGCACCAGAGCGGTGACCAGTTCAACGCCAAGTCGGGCTACGGCATCTGGGCCAACCCGCTGCCGGAGCAGGGCCAGGGCCCGGCCGTCGGCTCGGTCACCTTCAACGGCCTGACCGAGAGCGACAATTACCGCGACATCGAGAACACCACGACCACGTTCACCATCACGGTGACCTGACCGCGACGCGAGAACGGCCGGCCGGTGCCGGAGGGCGAGACTCCGGCCGGCCGTTCGGCATCCACAGCGGACGTGGTAGCCCGGCGGCCGCCGCGTCACTCCGAGGACTCCTCCTCGGTGCCCGCACCGAGCGCGGTGAAGCCGGCGCCGGAGACCCGGGCCCGGTACCGGGCCCGGTCGCGTCTTCCACGGGTTTCAGCGTGCCAGCAGGCGGGTGAGCAGCACGTGCAGGGTCGCCACCTCCGTCGCGGACAGCGGCTGGAAGGACTCGGCCAGTACCCCGTCCACGATCGCGCCGCCCTTGCGCAGGAGTTCCGTGCCGGCCGGGGTGAGCCGGTGCCGCAGCGCCCGGCCCGAACCGGGGACGCGCTCGACCAGCCCGCGCCTGACCAGCCGTGCGGCCAGTGCCCCGAAGGACTGGTCGGTCTGGAAGGTCAGCTCGGCGAGCCCGTGCAGGGATGAGCCAGGGTTGCGGTCGATGTGCCGGAGCGCGTCCCACTGGACGAGCGAGATGCCCAGCTCGGCCGACAGGCGCGCGTCCAGGGCGCGGTGGTGGCGGTGCTGGACCCGCTTGACGGCGAGGCCGACGTCCTGCAGCTCAGGGGCCATGGGGCCAGCATAGCGGAGAACTCAACTTGCTTATATAAGGTTTCTTATATAAGTTTACTTATATGAAGATCACCGTCGCGCCGCACGAGCCCGTCGACGTCGCCCTCACCGACGAGGGCCACGGCCACCCGTACCTGGTCCTGCACGGCGGCGCGGGTCCCCGGTCGGTCGCCGCCTTCGCCCAGCTCCTCGCCGGCCGCGGGGACAGCAGGGTGCTCGTCCCCACCCACCCCGGCTTCGACGGCACCGCCCGGCCCGACCGGCTGGACAGCCCCGCCGGCCTGGCCGAGGTGTACGCCGCCCTGCTCGACACCCTCGATCTGTACGACGTCACCGTGGTCGCCAACTCCGTCGGCGGCTGGATCGCCGCCGAGCTCGCCCTCCGCGACAGCGGCCGGATCGGCGGCATCGTCATGGTCGACGCGGTCGGCATCGCCGTCGACGGCCATCCCGTCGCCGACGTCTTCGCGCTCACCCCTGCCGAGCTGTCCCGGCTCAGCTACCACGACCCGGCGGCGTACGCGGTGGACCCGGCCACGCTCACCGACGCCGACCGTGCCCGCATGGCCGGCAACCTCGAGGTGCTGCGTGTCTACGGCGGACGGTCCATGGTGGACCAGACGCTGCGCGGCCGGCTGGCCGCCGTCAGCGTGCCGGCGCTGGTGCTGTGGGGCGAGAGCGACGGCGTGGTCGACCCCGACTACGGCCGCGCGTACGCCGCCGCCATCCCCGGCGCCCGGTTCGAACCGCTCCCCGGCGCCGGCCACCTGCCCCAGATCGAGTCCCCCGACGAGCTGCTGCGTCGGGTCACCGGGTTCGCCGCGAGCGTCAGCCGGACACGCCCATCGTGAGCACGGGCTCCCCGGCGGTCAGCTCGTTGCGGTCAGGCGGCCGTGGCCACCTGTTCCAGCAGGGCGGGGGCGGTGGCGAGGGCGCTCGCGGGCAGCAGGTGGGCGCAGCGGTCGAGCAGGCCGCGGGCGCCGGGCAGGTCGCCGAGCCGGGCCGCGGCGAACGCGGCCACCAGGAACGGGTGCGGCGTGTGGAGCCGGGAATCGGGGTCGGCCTGGGCGAGGGCGGCGTCCCGCACGCCGGCCGGGGTGCTGGTGGCCGCCCAGAACGCGGTCACCGTGCCACCCATCTGGTCGAGCAGCCGGCGCGCGTCCTCGCGGGCCGCGCGCTCGCCCCTGAGCTGGCTGATCGCCACGTCCCGCGGCCGGCCGGTGAGGAGCGAGTCCACCCACAGGTCGGGCTGGGCCTGGGCGAGCGTGCGGTGCCAGCGCCATTCCGCGCCGGGCCAGTGCGGAACGTACGCGCACGACACCCCGTACGCCAGAATCAGCCGGCCGCCCTTCCACGCCAGCAGGCCGAGCATCGCGAAGTGCTCGTCGCCGGCGGGCCGCGCCCACCAGCCGGTCCGGACCGGGGTCATGTCCCGCATCAGCGGTGCCAGTTCGGCGACGGCGAGCTCGCGGGTGGCGGCGACGGAGAGCACGGCGCCAGCCTAGAGAGCCCGTGGCCTACGCGACCAGGCTGAGGGCGAGGATGAAGCCGAGGCCCAGCACGGAGATCAGCGTCTCCATCGCCGACCACGTCCGCAGCGTCTCCCCCACCGACATGCCGAAGTACTCCTTGATCAGCCAGAACCCGGCGTCGTTGACGTGGGAGAGGAACAGCGAGCCGGCGCCGATCGCCAGCGCCACCAGCGGCCGGCTGACCCCGTGGTCGGCGTTCACCAGCGGCGCCATGATGCCGGCGGCGGTCACGGTGGCGACCGTGGCGGAGCCGGTGGCCAGCCGGATGAGCACCGCGATCAGCCAGGCCAGGATCAGCGTGGACAGGTGGGTGTGGTGGGCGGCCTTGGCCAGCGCCTTGCCGACGCCGGAGTCCACCAGCAGCTGCTTGAACCCGCCGCCGGCGCCGATGATCAGCAGGATCGACGCGGCCGGCATCAGGCTCTCGGTGAAGAACTCGCCGATCCGCCGGCCGCCGAAGCCGCGGGCGAAGCCGAACGTGTACATCGCCAGCAGCACCGCGGCCAGCAGCGCCACCACCGGATCGCCGATGAAGTCGCACCAGGTGCGGACCCCGGAGCCGGAGTCCAACCGCAGGTCGGCGACGGTACGCACGAGCATCAGCGCCACCGGCAGCAGCACGGTGAGCAGCGTCACCGCGAACCCGGGCCGGTCCCGCTCGTCCGGTGTCTCGTGGACGAGCTGCTCGATGAGGTTCGGTGGCGGCCGCGGATCGGCGTACCGGGAGGCGAACCTGGCGAACAGCGGCCCGGCGATCGCCACCGTCGGGACCGCGACGATCAGCCCGTACAGCAGGGTGGTGCCGAGGTCGGCCTTGACCGCCGCCACCGCGATGAGCGGGCCGGGGTGCGGCGGGATCAGCCCGTGCAGCACCGACAGGCCGGCCAGCGCCGGCATCCCCACCATCAGGTACACCGAGCGGCCGGCGAACCGGTCGGGCGTGACACCGTCGGCGCCGCCGGCGGAGTCCCGTACCCGCCGCGCCATCGTGAAGATCAGCGGCATCAGCATGACGACGCCGATCTCGAAGAACAGCGGGATTCCGACGATCATCGCGACCAGTGCCATCGCCCACGGCACCCGGGCCGGGCCGGTACGCCGCAGCAGCGTGGCCGCGATCTGGTCGGACCCGCCCGACTCGGCGAGCAGCTTCCCGAGCATCGTGCCGAGCGCGAGGATCACCCCGACGCTGCCGAGGACCGTCCCGACGCCGGTCTCGTAGGAGCTGATCGCCTTGGCCGGCTTGAGCCCGGAGGCCAGGCCCATGAACAGCGAGCCCAGGGTCAGCGCGAGGAAGGCGTGCAGCCGCAACGGCGTGGTGATCAGCACGATGACCCCGACCACCGCGACCGCCGCGAAGATCATCAGCAGCGTGTCGTGGGAGGTCCACACAGTTCCCTTTTACGACAACCGTCCCGTACCTGCCACCGCGTCACCTCCGCGCCACCTCCGCGACCGGTGATAATTCGACCGTGCGCAATCGTCGCGGTGTGCTCCGCCGGCGGCCCGCCGAGGAGGCGTGGCCGAGCCTGCCGATCTGGGACATGGTGGTGCCGCCGGTCCTGGCCATCGGGATCTTCGTGGCCGGCTGGGCCGCGGTCGCGCTGATCTTCGACGCGGGCAGGAGCGTGGTCGGCACCGTGTCGTGGGGGTTCGGCCCGCTGGTGGTGGGGCTGGTGCTGGCCGGCGTGCGGGAGGTGCTCCGCCGCCGGGACCGGTAGCCGGACGGCGGTCGGCCCGCGCCGGCGGGAGTAGCGGCGCGGGCCGACCTTCGAGGACCCCGGCAGGCGGGCGGCCGATCAGGCCGGCGGTGTCCCACGTGCCGGCCCGGTCGCGGCGAGGAGGACGAGCGCCGCGCAGATCAGGACCGTGTTCTTGAGGACGAACTCGCCGTCGGCGGTGAGCAGCAGCGGGTTGTGCCGCTGGATCATCATGTGCGGCGCGTCCACGAACGTCAGGAACGTGCCGGTCAGGTGGGCGCACAGCACCGCGAGCGTCAGCCGCCGGAACCGGCTGAGCCGGCTCAGCAGCAGCCCGACGCCGATCGCGATCTCCACCGCGCCGAGCATGGGCACGATCACGTTCCCGTCGAACCATGGCAGCGTCGCCCTGATGAGGCCGGCCACCGGCGAGCGGCCGGCGAGTTTGAGCGCGCCGAACCAGACGAACACCATGCCGAGGGAAAGCCGCAGCGCCGGCACGGCGGCCCTCTCCACCACCGCGAGCGCCCGGTCCTGGTACGGACGAATTACCGGAAGAATGGAGCGTGGAAATCCGACGGGAACGCTGACGGGGACGACTTCGGCTTGCTCGAGAGGGTCAGACGTCATTACGGCACTCCTTGCCAAAGTAATGGGCGGACAGGCGTCATGACCACGACGCCAACCCGTACGGGCGGCGTCGCCCACCCTGGTCAGTACGGCACCGACCAGCGCCTACGGTGCCGGACGCCGATTACTCGCGATTCTCGAAAGGTCAGCCGAACTCTCCGGGTCGCAATACTTCAACCGTACGCTATGAGCCTATTTGTCGGAATGACGACACCGCTGACGGAAGGGCCCTAGTCTCGCCCTCGGCCGCGAATGGCAATTGCCGCAGGTCACCGGACACATTGCCGTACTGCCCTTACGCCATTTCCGGTTCTGCCCGGGACTGGCGTTGTCGCGAGGTCCCCGCTGGTCGGAAGGAGGCCCTGTCACCGCCGGTGACGGAGCGGTCCCAAGGTGGCTGCCGAGCCGGGGGTCGGACCTCTGCGCCGGCCCGGTCGCATTACCCTCCTGCCCATGCGGATTCTGGTACTGGGCGGGACGGCGTTCGTGGGCAGGGCCATCGTGTCGGCCGCGCTGGACGCGGGCGCCGAGGTGACGCTGTTCGGGCGCGGGCGTACCGGCGCCGACCTGTTCCCCGGCGTGCCGCGCCGGATCGGCGACCGGGACACCGGCGACTACACCGCGCTGCGCGGCGGCGAGTGGGACGCGGTCGTGGACGTCAGCGGGTACGTCCCGCGCCACGTCGGGCAGGCCATGGACGTCCTCGGCGACCGGGTGGGCCGGTACCTGTTCATCTCCAGCCACGCCGTCTACCAGCGCGAGGGAATCGGCCCCGGCAACGACGAGTCCACGCCGCGCCGGCCGCCGCGGCGCGACGTCGACTCGGTGCGCGAGCTGGACGACACCACGTACGGCCCGGCCAAGGTGGCCTGCGAGGACGACGTGACCGCCCGGTACGGCGACCGCGCCACGATCGTCCGGCCCGGCAAGGTGGCCGGCCCGCACGACAACCAGGAGACGTTCACCTACTGGGTGCGCCGGGCCGCGCGCGGCGGCCGGCTGGCGCTGCCCGGCCGGCCGGAGCAGCCGGTCCAGGTGGTCGACGTGCGCGACGTCGCCGGCCTGGTGGTCCGGCTGCTGGCCGACGACCGGCCCGGCGCGTACACCGCGGTGGGCCCGGCCGAGCCGACCACGCTGGGCGGCCTCATCGAGACCTGCGCCGAGGTCGCCGGCACCACCGTCGAGATCGTCCCGGTGCCGGCCGACACCGCGCCGGCGCTGTTCCCGCTGGTACGGCCGGAGTCGCAGTGGGCGGGCCAGCGGCGCGACCCGGCCAGGGCCAGGGCCGCCGGCATGCCCGCGACACCGCTCGCGGTGACAGCGGCCGACGTGCGGGCCTGGGACCTCGCCCGCGGCGAGCCGCCGTTGCACCGCGGCTTCATCCCGGCCGAGGAGGAGGCGCTGCTCGCCGCCGCCGGCTGAGAGGTGCGGGGCGCCGCTCCCGGTGGCATCCTGGACGGGCGCGACCGCCTCGCCACCGGTCGCAGCCCGCACCAGAGGTGATCTGCCGTGACCCTGTCACCCGGCACGATCGAGGTACCCGACTTCCGCGGTATGCAGGCGCTGAACGCGTGGCTGGCCGGCCACGACACCGGCCTCCTGCTCGCCGGCCCCGACCCCGACAGCCCCGAACCGGTGCTGAACGGCGTCGTCGTCCGCCAGCACCCGCCGCCCGGCGCCCGGCTGGGCCGCTGGGACGTGGTGACCGTGTGGGTCCGGGACGGGCGGGGAGACGGCGACGGTGTCCGCGAGCCGCGCCGACCCCCTCCCCCGACCCGGACCGCGTCCGGATACGCCGACGACGCTCAGCCGTAGAAGTCCACCAGCGCCGGGGCGAGGACCTCCGGGGCGATGGCGTGGTCCTGGCCGGGGAAGGTGATCCGGCGGGTGTCGGGGAGCAGTTCGGCGAGGGCCTCGGCGGCGCTGGCCATCGACTTCGGGCTCGCGCCGCCGTCGCCGACCAGCACCGGAACGGTTACGCCGGCCCACCGGTCGGCGGGCAGCGGGCCGCCGGTCACGGTGCCGTCCATCAGGGCGGCGTCGTACGGCAGGGTGTGCGCCACCGCCTCGAACCCCGGCCACATCGGCGCGTGCCGCATCTGGCCGACGACCTCGGCGGGAACGCCCGCGCCGGCGGTGAGGAAGTACTCGACCGCGTCGCCGCGGCGCCCCTCGGCCACCAGCTCGCTCAGGCGGGCGACGTACCCGGCGGGCTGCGGCGGGCGGCTGCCGTCGACCGCGAACGGCGCCTCGTACACGGCCAGCCGGGTCACCGGCAGCCCGGCGGCGACGGCGTCGAGGGCGAGCGCGGCGCCCGACGACATGCCGAACAGTGCGGCGCTGCCGCCGACCGCCCCGATCAGCGCGGCGAGGTCCTCGACCTCCCGCTCGACCGCGTAGGGCGGGGTGTCGCCGCTCTCGCCGCGGCCGCGCCGGTCGTAGTGGACGACGGTGTACCGGCTGGCGAGCAGGTCGGCGAGCTGCCCGGTACGCGGGTCGAACGCCCGGTACTGGAACGCGCCGCCGACCAGGACCACCGGCGGTCCGTCGCCGAGCCGGTCGAAGCCGAGGGTGGTGCCGTCCGCGGAGGTGACAGTGCTCATCTGAGGTCTCCCTGTGCCGTGCGGTGGAATGCCTTCACGAACAGGTCGGAGCCCCAGGCGGCCTCTCGACATCGCCGCGGCACGAATTTCCGCGCCACCACCGGCTGGCTACGGCGTCACCTGACCCCCATCCTGACCAGCTCCGGCAGCGGCACGGCCAGCTGCCGCGCCGTCACGTCGAGCGCGTCCAGCCGGACCCGTACCTCGGCGGCGTCGGGATGGCGCATCCGGGTGAAGACGTCCAGGGCCTGCTGCCAGGTGGCGCGGGCGGCCTCGCGGTCGCCGGCCGCGTACTGGCTCTCGCCCAGGTGGACCAGGGTCTCGCCCTCGCAGGACAGGTCGCCGAGCTCCCGGATGAGGCCGACCGCCCTCGCGTAGCAGGCGATGGCGCGGTCGTACGCGCCGAGGTGGTGGTGGATGTAGCCGAGGCTGTCCCAGGTCCACGACTGGGCGTCGAGGTCGCCGGTCCGGATGGTCAGCTCGATGGCCTCCTCGCAGTACCGCAGCGCCTGCCGCAGGTCGCCGAGCAGGGCAAGGTGCCAGCCCAGCGTGTTCAGCGTCCGGCTCGTGCCGACCGGGTGGCCGGCGGCCCGGTACAGCTCCAGGGCCTGCTCGTCGTGGCCGACCGCCTCGGCCAGCCGGTCCTGCCGCTGCCGGATCATGGCCAGGTTGAGGTGCGTGTGCGCCTGCCCGGCCCGGTCTCCGGTCTCCGCGTACAGGCGCAGCGCCCTGCCGTAGTGGTCGAGCGCCTCGTCCCGGTCGCCGAGCTCGGCGCTGGCGACGCCGATGCTGCGGTGGCTGTACGCCTGCTTGGCCAGGTCGCCCATGCGCTGGCCGGCCGCCAGCGCCCGCTGCTGCGCGGCGAGCCACTCGTGCCGGTGCCCGCGCCGCTGGAGGTAGTTGACCATCGTCCAGGCCAGCGCCCAGACCTGCGGGTCGTGCGCGGGCGGCTGGTGCAGCGCGGCCGTCATGACGGCGTGCTCGGCCGCGAACCAGGCCAGTGCCCCGCCCATGCCCGCCAGCTCCTCCGGAACCACCCCCGGCGCCGGCGCGGGGACCTCGATCCGCTCCCGGCTCGGCTCCAGCAGCAGCGTGCCGGTGTACGCGGTGTGCAGGTAGTGGTCGAGCAGGCGGCGTACGGCGTCGTGCCGGTCGGCCTCGGTCTCGTGGGCGCGCGCCTGCTCGGCGGAGTACACCCGGAGCAGGTCGTGGGAGGCGTACCGGCCGGGGACGTGCTCGGTGACCAGGTGCGCGCGGGCCAGCTCGGCGACCAGCGAGCGCGTCTCCGCGGCCGGCAGGCCGGCGAGGCTGCTGGCGGCCGGTACCGTGAAGTCCGGGCCGGGATGCAGGCCGAGCAGCCGGAACAGCCGCGCCGCTGCCGGGCTCAGCGCGCGGGACGACCAGGAGAACACGGCCCGCACGTCGGTGACCTCGTCGCCGCCGCGCAGCACGTCCAGCGCGCCGGCGGCGTCCCGCAGCTCGCCGGCCAGCCGGGCCAGCGGGAAGTCGGGCTGGCCGGTGGCCAGCGCGGCGGTGATCGCGAGCGCCAGCGGCAGCCGCGCGCACCGGGCGACGATCTCGGTGACCGCCTCCGCCTCGGCGGCCACCCGCGCCGCGCCCAGCCGGCCGGCCAGCAGGTCGCGCGCCTCGACCTCGTCCAGCAGGTCCAGCGTCAGCGGGCGGGCGCCCTCGGTCGCCACCAGCGGGATGAGCTGGTTGCGGCTGGTCACCACGACCGCGCAGCCGGCCGTGCCGGGCAGCAGCGGCCGGACCTGGTCGGCGTCGCGGGCGTTGTCCAGCACGATCAGTACCCGCTTGCCGGCCAGCACGCTGCGGTAGAGCGCCGCCCTGTCCTCCAGCCCGGCCGGGATCCGCGGCGGCGAGGTCCCGAACGCCTCCAGGAAGCCGCGCAGCACCTCGGCCGGCTCGACCACGCAGTCGCCGGGGTCGAACCCGCACAGGTTGACGTACAGCTGGCCGTCCGGGAAGTGGTGGGCGACCCGGTGCGCCCAGTGCAGCGCGAGCGTGGTCTTGCCGATCCCGGCGGTACCGGACAGCGCGGCGATCGCCACCGCGTCCGGCCCGGCCAGCAGGCCGTCCAGTTGCGCGATCGGGTCGCGACGGCCGGCGAAGCCCGGCAGCGCCGTCGGTAGCTGCGCGGGCACCGGGACGGGCGGATCGGACGGTCCGGACGGTCCGGACGGCTCGAACGGCCCGGGCGGGCTCGGCGGGGGCGGCACCGCCGACGGGTGTGCCGCCGGCACGGCGGTTCCGGCCGCCGGCCACAGCGACGGGTCGTGCCGCAGCACCGCCGCCTCCAGGTCCTGGAGGGCCGGGCCCGGGTCGACGCCGAGACCCTCGGCGAGCGTCTGCCGCAGCCGCTGGTACACCGCGAGCGCGTCGGTCTGCCGGCCGGACCGGTACAGCGCGCGCATCAGCTGGCCGTGCACGTGCTCGTCGTACGGGTGCTCGCGGGCCCGCCGTTCCAGCTCCGGAACCAGCTGGGCGTGCTCGCCGAGCGCCAGCCTGGTGTCGATCAGCTCCTGCTCGGCCACCCGCCGGACGTGCTCCAGCCGCTCGGACTGCTCGTGCAGCCAGGCCAGTTCGGCCACGTCGGCAAGCGCGCGGCCCCGCCACAGCCCGACCGCGGCGCGCAGGCAGGAGGCGCCGTGCGCGCGGTCGGCGGCCTGCCGGCCCTCCCGGATCAGCCGCTCGGCCACCTCCACGTCGGTGCTCTCCGGCGCGACGTCCAGCAGGTAGCCGGGGGCGCAGGCCACGATCGCCGAGCTGGCGCCGAGCGCGCGGCGCAGGTAGGAGATGTGGCTCTGCAACGTGTTCGGCGCGGTCGCCGGCGCGTCCCCGCCCCACACCACGTCGATGAGCCGGTCGGTGCTGACGGCCTGGCCAGGGTGCAGCGCGAGAACGGCCAGCACGGCCTTGCGCCGCAGCCCGGCCACCGTCCGCGGGGCCCCGTCCACGGTCACACCAACCGGTCCGAGCAGACTGACTCGCATGTGACCCCCCGGTTTCTTCCGACCCTGTGAGTACACGGCATCCGCGCCGGTTCGGCTCGATTCGGGGTTGTCGCACTCCTGACATCAGAACAGTACCCAGTACCCCGCCGCGTCCCCGCC
The DNA here is from genome assembly GCA_045806985.1 of Mycobacteriales bacterium. Taxonomy (GTDB): domain Bacteria; phylum Actinomycetota; class Actinomycetes; order Mycobacteriales; family JBJMIH01; genus JBJMIH01. The sequence goes on from JBJMIH010000140.1 coordinate 14,245, forward strand.
GCCCTGGAAGAGCACCCACTCGAACCGGTTCACGTGCGCGCTCGCCGGCACCTCGAAGCTGAGGTACCCGGTGATCGTCGCGCCCGGCGCGACCGGGTAGTCCGGCCAGCTGCCCAGCGTCGTCCCGCTCATGCTGGTGGTCCCGTAGGCGTGGCTGCCGGTGTCCCACAGCAGGACGTCGCTCTCCACATACGGGTAGTACGGCTTGCTGCCGGCGTTGCGGATCCGCACCTGCACGGCCACCAGCCGCATTCCGTCCTCGGGTGGGGTGCCGTTCCACGGCGCGTAGTCGACCTTCCGCAGCATCGTGACCTCGATCCGCTGCTCGTTGTCCGGAGCCTGGTCGCCCGCCGGGGCGGCGGCGTAGTCCTGGCCGAGCAGCGTGGCCGGCACGTTCATGCCGTGCGGGAGCGCCGCCGGCTCGTCGCGGATGTGCGCCGGCCCTCCGGTCGGGATCTGGGCCAGCGGCCACTCCGGCGCGTTCCGTTCCACGGTGTCGCCGAACCGGAACGCGGTCGCCTTGGCGCCGTCCGGAACCACGAAGTGGAGGCAGCCGAGCATCGAGTCGCCGGGCGCCAGCCTGAGGCCGGGCGGGAAGCCGGTGTGGTCCGGGCACTGGCCGGTCGCCAGGACCGCCGGCCGCCTCCCGCCGAGCACCAGGTGCCCGCGCGGGCCCGGCGAGGCGGGGTCGACGGAGTCGCCGATGTTGTGCAGCCGCATGTCGATGGTCACCTCCCGGCCGTGCCGGCGCAGCGCCAACGGCGTGATCTCGAGCTTCTCCCCGGCGATCACCCGCGTCCCGGACGGGTGGTCGAACGCCGTGCCGCTGCCGCCGCCGCCTCCGCAGCCGGCCGCCACCATCGTCGCTGTCAGTACTGCTACTGCCGTTCCCAGTCGCCCTCTGTACATGCCCGTGGTCTACCCGGGCGTGATGACAATCCGTTTACAGCGCCTACTCCGGCCAGGCGCGGAGGGCGAGGGTGGCGATCCGGTCCAGCTCTTCGACGGTCGCGCCGTCCCTGGCCTGGGCGGACATGGCCTGCATGGTGGCCGCGTAGAAGCGGCCCAGGGCGTCCGGGTCGGTGTCGTGGGGCAGCAGGCCGGCGGCGACGTCGGCGGCGATGCGCTCGGTGAACAGCCTGCGGAGGGTTTCCCGGTGGCCGCGCATCTCGTCCTGCACGTCGGCGTGCTGGGGGCCGCAGTTCGTGGCGGCCGTGATGATCATGCAGCCGGGTGGGTGGCCGGGGTCGGCGTAGATGCCGGCCGCCTCGCGGAGCAGCCGCTCGATGCCGGCGCGGGCGGTGGGCTCCTCGTCGAGGGCGCGGACGCTGAAGTACCCGTGGAGCCGCTGGTAGCGGTCGACGGCCTCGGTGAACAGGGCCCGCTTGTCGCCGAACGCCGCGTACAGGCTGGGCGGGTTGATCCCCATCGCCCTGGTCAGCTCGGCCAGCGAGGTGGCCTCGTACCCGTGCCGCCAGAACAGCGTGAGCGCGCTGTCCAGCGCGGCGTCACGGTCGAAGGCACGGGGACGTCCCATGCCCAACATTTTATAGCGACCGCTACACGATCTGCTACAGTGCTGTTTTGTATCGATCGCTAAAGAACATGGGAGGGAATCATGAGCGACCTCACCGGCAGGACGGCACTGGTCACCGGCGCGAGCCGGGGCATCGGGCGGGCGACCGCCGAGCGGCTGGCCCGCGACGGCGCGCTGGTGGCCGTGCACTACGGCTTCCAGGAGGCGGCCGCCAAGGAGGTGGTGGCCGGCATCGCGGCCGCCGGCGGGCGGGCCTTCCCGGTCCACGCCGAGATGGGCGTCCCCGGCGACGTGGACCGGCTGGTCGAGAACCTCGACGCGGGGCTGCGGGAGCACGGCGCCGGCCCGGAACTGGACATCCTGGTCAACAACGCCGGTATCGTCGTGGCCGCGGACGTGGAAAGCGTCACTCCCGACGACTTCGACCGGCTGTACGCGATCAACGTCAAGGCGCCGTTCTTCCTGGTCCAGCGGTTGCTGCCGCGGCTGCGGGACGGCGGCAGGATCATCAACATCGGCACCGTGGCCACCCGGACCGCCCGGCCGGAGATCATCGCGTACTCGATGACCAAGGGTGCGGTGGACGTGTTCACCCGTACCCTCGCCCAGCCGCTCGGCGCGCGCGGCATCACGGTCAACGCGGTCTCACCCGGAGCCGTGGACACCGACATGAACGCGGGCTGGCTGCGCGGCAACGCCGAGGCCGAGGCGCAGACCGCGGGCGGCACTGCGCTCGGCAGGGTGGGCCGGCCGGAGGACATCGCGGACGCGGTCGCGTTCCTCGCCTCCGACGACGCCCACTGGGTCACCGCCGGCCTGGTCGAGGCCTCCGGCGGGCTCAACCTCTGACGGGCCGACCGCCGGTCGTCAGTACCGTGCGGCGTGGGCGGCGCGCAGGATCTGCGCGGCGACCCGGTCCGACCGGGTCTCCCGGTGCAGCCAGGTCGCCAGGTTGGTCTTCTGCACCGCCCACGCCGTGACGACGGAGCCGTCCGCGAGCTGGAGCACGAGGCCGGTGTACCCGGGGCCGGTCGCGACGATCCGCCGCAGCGGCACCGTCACCGTCCCGAGTGGATTGCGTACCACCACCCGGTCGTCCAACAGCGTCAGCGACGGGCGCCAGGAGAACCAGATCAGCCCCGCCGCGACCGCGGCCAGCATCGCGGCGGCGACCAGGCCCCTTTCCCCGCCGTGGCCGGTCGCGGCGAGGATCAGCAACGCGAGCGCGCCGCCGACGCCGCCCACCGCCGCGACGGTGCACAGCACCCGACCGAGGTCGCTCACCCGCCAGACGACGGCGTCCTGCCCTGTTCCCGCCACGCCGTCATGGTCCCCACCCCGGGCGGCCGCCACAAGACCTACGCACGCACGCGCGTATAGGTCAGGTCGAAGTCGTACTCCCAGTCCGTACCGTCCGGCGAGCTCTCCCATGCGCCGGTGACCGTGTCACCGTCCGGCCCGAACGCGCCGATGTACTGCTGGAAGAACCCCGGCGCGTCCCGCCACATCCGCCAGACCCCGTCCGCCACGCTCGTCCGGTACACCCGGCACACGCCCCGCGCGTCCGCGTACAGCGTGTGCAGCTCCCCCGACGTGTCGTCCAGCCCGGTGATCGTCACCGTCGGCAGCGGCGACGCCGCCGCCCACTCCGGCGGCGTCGACTCGTCCGGCTCGCCGTACGCCCGCTGTACCAGGAACGCCCGCCCCTCCCCCCATTCGCAGGTCATGGTCATGCTCCCCATCCGCTGGCCGCCCTTGGACGCCACAGCCGCCCACTCCCCCACCAACGGCTCCAACGCGTCCAGGCCCGGGTTCCGCCTCCGCTGCTCCATGCCCCGACCCTAGATTCCCGACCGGCCCGGCCCGAGTGCCAATTTCCTCCCGCCGAGCCGGCCCGCTTCCGCCTTACCGGGGGGCGGTGCGGAGCCAGCGCCAGCGGGGTTGTTCGGTGATGAGGGTGGCGAGGACCAGCAGGGTGACCGCGATGGCGACCAGGGTGGGCCAGGCGAACCAGGCGGCGGTGACCGCGGCGGCGAGCTGGATGAGGACCTGGGCGATGGTGACCGGGCCGGGCACGGCGACCACCGGGCGGGCCTTGTCGCCGGGAGTGGCGAAGACCGTCGGGAGGCCGATCAGCACGATCACGGCGGTGACGGCGACCGGGACCGACCAGGAGGCCAGCGCCCACGGGGTGGCCAGCCAGGCGATCAGCTCGGTCAGGAAGCGCAGCGTGGCGGCCAGCCCGCTGTCCGGGGCCTCCCCACCGGTACCACCGGTACCACCGGTACCACCGGCACCGCCGCTCATGAGGGTCACTCTAGAGGTCAGCGGGCTGGCAGCCCATCGAGAACGCGGCCCAGCAGCGTGCACAGCGTGGCCAGCTCGCCGGGGTCGAGGGCGGTGAACCAGTCGCCGACCGCCTGGTGATCACCCTGGTCGCGACCCTCCCAATACCGCGCGTTGGCCTCGGTCGTGACCAGCAGCCTCCGGCGGCCGTCCGTGGGGTCGGGCTCCACCCGCAGCAGCCCCTTGCGCCGCAGCGCCGCCACCAGCTGCGCCACGTTCTGGTGCGTGGTCTCCAGCGCGGCGGCGGCCTCGTTCAGCGACGGCCGGCCGAGCGCGGACACGGCGGTGAGCAGCGCGGCCTGCTGGGTGGTCATCCCGTCCGGCCGCAGCCGGTCGTCCATCAGGTACCGCAGCCGCTGCGCCAGCAGCAGCACCAGCCGGAACGCCCGTACCGGCGCCTCCAGCGCGGAGTCGGCGCCGACGTCGAAAACGGGCTTCTGCTCCGGCGACATGTGCAATATATTACCAGTATCAGGTCAGCAATATATTGCGGAAGGAGGCGGCCACGGTGATCTGCCTGGTACCGCACTGCGGGTACCTCTCCGCCACCTCCCGGATGCTGGAGATTTACCGGGCACTGCGGGAGCGCGGCGCGGCCGTCCGGGTCATCACCCACGGCGGGCCGTACGAGCGGGTCCTGCGTGCGGCCGGCGTGCCGTACGACGTCGTCGGCCCGCACATGAGCGACGCCCGCGCCGCCACCTTCCTCCGCGACGAGCTCGGCGTCGGCGACGTCCGCCAGAGCATGTACACCGACGACGAGCTGCGCGCCTATGCCACCGCCGAGGCCGGCTACTTCCGCGCGCACGGCGTCACCGTCGCGGTCACCGGCTTCACCCTCACCACGCTGCTGTCCACCCGGCTGGCCGGCGTCCGGCTGGTCACCGAGCACGCCGGCAGCTGGATCCCGCCGGTCTGGGAACGGGGCCTGCTGCCCGTCGCCAGCACGCCGGTCGTCCCCGGCGCCGGATGGCTGCCCCGCCCGCTCGCCCGCCGGGTCGCCAACGCGGCCCCGCCCCGGCTGCGCTTCTACACCCCCGGCTTCAACCGGGTCGCCGCCGAACTCGGCGTCGAGGGCGTGCCCAGCCTGCCGGCGCTGGTCCTCGGTGACCTGGCGCTGGTACCCGAGGTGCCGGAGGTCCTCGGCGTGCCCGCGGACGCGGTCGACGGCTGGCGGCCGACCGGCCGGCACGCGGCCGCCTACCGGCCCGGCACCCGGCTGCGCTGCACCGGCCCGCTATACGCCCGCCTCGACCTGCCGCTGCCGGACCGGGTGGCCGGATTCCTGCGCCGGCCCGGCCCGCCGATCGTGTACGTGGCCGTCAACTCCAGCCCGCCCGGCCTGGTCCGCGACGCGGTCGCCGCACTGTCCACCCTGGACGTACGGCTGCTGGTCGCCGCGACAGTGCACGACATCGACGACGTCGTCGGCGACGCCGACGGTGAAAGGGTGGCGGTCGCCACCGTGCTGCCCAGCCACCGGGTCATGCCCGTCGTGGACCTCGCCGTCACCGCGGGCGGCCAGGGCAGCGCGCAGACCGCGATGGCCGCCGGCACGCCGCTGCTCGGCATCCCGCTGCAACCCGAGCAGGACCTCAACCTGGCCCTGCTGGAGCGGCTCGGCGCGGCCCGCGCGGTCGCGCTCCGGCACGTCCGGAGCCGGCTCGCCGCCACCGCTGGCGCGATGCTCGCCACCGACCGGCACCGCGAGGCCGCCCGACAGGTGCGGAGCTGGTACGACGCTATCGACGGCCCCGGCAACGCCGCCGACGCGATCCTCGCCGAGGCGGCGGGAGGGCGGGATGCGTAGGCCGGCCGCCGTCGCGGGCAGCCTGCTGTTCCTGCTCGTCGCCCCTGGTGTGGTAGCCGGCCTGCTGCCGTACTGGATCACCGGCTGGCGCGCCGCGCCGTGCTGGCCGCCGGTCCGGGTGGCCGGCGCGGTCCTGCTCGCCGCCGGCCTGGCGGTGCTGCTGCCGGCCTTCGTCCGGTTCGTGGTCGAGGGCGCCGGCACGCCCGCCCCGGCCGCGCCCACCGAGCGGCTGGTCGTCGGCGGCCTGTACCGGTGGGTACGCAACCCCATGTACGTCGCGGTCGTCGCCACCATCGCCGGCCAGGCACTGCTGCTCGACCGGCCCGTTCTGCTCGCGTACGGCATCGCCGTCGGCGCCACCCAGGCCGCCTTCGTCCACGGGTACGAGGAACCGGCGCTGCGCCGCCGGTACGGCGAGGACTACGACGCCTACCGGCGCGCGGTTCCGGCCTGGCTCCCCCGCCGCCCGCACCGGTGACTCAGGCCAGCCGGAAGTCGGCGAAGTCGAAGCCGGGGGCCACCACGCAGGTCACCAGGGCCGGCTGGTCGGCGGCGGGTTCGGCCGCCTGCCAGGTGCCGCCGGGTACCAGCGCCTGGGGCTGCTCGCCGGCCTCGACGTCGCCGCCGAGCAGGACGGTCCCGGCCGTGGCGGCCGCCGGTTCCGTGCCGGTGCCGCCGAGCTGCAGCGCCAGCGGTCCGCCGCCGTGCCAGAGCCACAGCTCGTCGGAGCGGACCACGTGCCAGCGCGAGCGCTCGCCGGGATTCAACAGGAAGTAGATGGCGGTGGCGACGCTGCGCGGCCCGCCGTACCCGGCCGGCTCGAACGTCACCGCTGACCGCCACGTCTCGCGGTACCAGCCGCCCTCCGGATGCGGGGCGAGGTCCAGCCGCTGTGCCAGCGCCGGCCGGGACGGCGCGGGTTCCTTCCGGGAGTCATCCGCCATGCGCCCATCCTCCCGCGCGCGGGCCGCCGGCCGCTCAGCCCGCCCGGCAGGCCGTCCGGAAGTGCAGGGTACCGGCCAGGTGACCCGCGCCGCGGTAGTCCAACATGCTGACCGACCCGTCGGCGTAGTAGGACGAGGCATCCGTCTCCTGGTACGCGCGGCCGTAACTGTCGTTGTCCAGGACCGGATAGTTCGACCTCCCCTCGGGGTCGGTCCCGGAACCCCAGGCGGGAACGGCACCGCCGGCGCAGGTGTAGACGCCGATCTCGAGGGAAATCTCCCCTGACGAGCCCGACCCGATGTTGCTGCCGTGCGCCGTCCACCCCAGGACCGCCGCCATGAGCGCGGGTGCGTCCGATCTGGCGGGGTCTCTCCGCGTGCAGAGCTGGATGTCGACGGTGTTTCCGGCCGGGCCGCCCTGCAGCGCGACCCCGGTGTAGCCGGCGCACGCCTCGCCTTTGCTGTCCGTCCACCTGGTCCCGTTCGACGGCGTGGTGGTGGAGGGCTTGACGCCGGGCGCGGGCTGGCGGGTGGTACCCGGGCCAGCGGTGGGATGCGTGCCGGAGGTCGCCCCGCCGGTCGAGCCGCCGCTCGGGCCCGACGACGGTGACGGGGTGGTGGTGCCGGCGTTCGCGTCCAGGTCGTGCCGCTGATCCCGGGTCCCGGTTTTGGCCTGGTCGCCGTGGTGGTGGTCGCCGGTCAGGTACGGGGTGAGGGCGAGATACGAGGTACCGGCTACCACGGTGGTGACGCTGACGGCGATGGCGCCGATGACGAGCCTTCTTCGCGGCCGGCGGGCCGGCGCCTCGGCGACCGGCGCTACGGTCACCGGCGGCGTGGGCGGCGGCTCCTCGGCGGGTCTGTCGGAGGCGTGCGTCAGCACGGAGACGGCTTCGGGGTTGCGGACGAGGGTGTCGAGGAGTTGCTTGGCGGTGGGGCGCTGGTCGGCTTCCTTGCTCAGCGCCCGCTCGACGAGGTCGCGGAGCGGGTCGTGGACACCGTCCAGGTGCGGCCGTTCGTTGACGACACGGTACGCGACAGCCATCCAGTCGGTCGCCAGGCCGAACGGTGGGCTGCCGGTGGCGGCGTAGGCCATGACCGCGCCCCAGGCGAACACGTCGACGGCGCGGGTGAGGTGCCCGTCCCGGAACTGTTCCGGTGCCATGAACGCGGGGGTGCCCAGCACCATCCCGGTCGGGGTGGGGCCGTCGACGGCGCTGACCGGCCGCGCGATGCCGAAGTCGATGACCCGCGGGCCGAACAGCGACAGCATGACGTTGCCGGGCTTGAGGTCGCGGTGGATGATGCCGGCGTCGTGGATCGCGGTCAGCGCGGCGGCGATCCCGGCGGCGACGCCGTCCAGTTCCCCGGGCGGGAGCGGACCCCGCTTGGTGACCAGGGCTTGCAGACTGGGGCCGTTGACGTACTCGGTCACTACGTACAGGACGTCGCCGTCAAGGTCGGCGTCGATGACCGGTGCGGTGCAGAACCGCGGAACCTGCCTGGCCGCGGCGACCTCGGTGCTGAAGCGGGCGCGGAAGCCCGGATCGTTGGCGAACTCCGGGCGGATCACCTTCACCACCACCGGGCGTCCGCGCCGGTCCTCGGCCAGCAGGGCGGTGCCCATCCCGCCGGACGCGAGCGTCCGGTGAATCCGGTAGTCCCCTAGGTACTCGGAACCCACGCCCATCCCCCGTTCTCACACCGATCACACCGGGAGAGACCATACCGTCAAGAGAACGATTTCTGGGCATGGGGAAGGGTCACCCTCCGGTCATCCTGGCCCCCTCATCCGTCCTCCGTCACATCGACTGCTGGCAGTCCGTCCGCAGGTACGGGTTGCCGGTCGTCTTCCCCACCAGGCCCATGTCGAACTGGCTGATCGGCACGTCGGCACAGAGGCCGCGGGAGATGGTCGCGACGAAGGTGTTGCCGCGAACACTGCTGGTGGCGGCACCGAGGCGGCGGTTTCGGTCAGCGGGTTGCCGCTTTCGTTGACGCGGACGCCGGCGCAGGTATAGACCGTCAGCTGGAAGCTGATCCGCCCTGCCGTGGGGGGATCGTCGACGTGCGTCGTCCAGCTCACGGTTCCCCGCGTGGGCGGATGTCCTGAACACGTGCACTTGCCTTCCCATACGCAGACCTGGAGGTCGGCGGTGGCCGCGATCGCGCCGCCCCGCAGCGGGATGCCGGCGTAGCCGATGCGGCTCGTGTCGCCGTCAGGCCTCCATTTGGTCGGGTTCGGCAACTTGACGGGAGGGTTGGCGGCGGTGGTGGACCGGTGGGTGCCGCCGGGGGTCGCTGTCGGCTGCGGGCCCGCGGTGGCCCCACCGATCGGGGTACCGACCGGGCCACCGCTCGGGTCGCCGAGGTTGACGCGGAAGGCCCAGCCGGATACGCCGGTGGGGTGCCGACCGTCGCCGGTTCTGGATGCGGCCTGGTCGCTGTGCTGGTCGGGGGCGAGGCAGGGGCTGAGCGCGAGGTAGGAGGTGCCGGCCAGCACGGCGGCGACACCGGCGGCAGCAGCGGCGGCAGCAGCGGTGAGGGCGAGGCGCTGCCGGGGGCGGCGGGCCGGCACCGCGGCGACAGCGGGTGGCGTCCCGGCGGGCGTCTCGGCGGTGGGGGTCTGGGCGGTGGGAGTCTCGGTGGCGTGCGTCAGGACGGATGCGGCCTCCGGCGTACGGATGAGGGCGTCGAGGAGTTGCATGGCGGTGGGCCGCCGGCTGGGGTCCTTGGTCAACGCCAGCTCGACCTGGCCGCGGAGCGGGCCGTACGGCGGTCTTGGGAGGCTCGCGGTCGCGTCACGCCCGGGTGGCGAGCAGGTCGAGTACCAGGGCGGCGGTCCAGGAGAAGTCGGCGGAGCCGTGGCCGGCACCGGTGTGCGGGTCGACGTACTCGCGGAAGCCGGCGCGGGCGGCGCAGGCCAGCATCCGGGCGCGCAGGTCGGCGGCGTGCCCGGCCTCGCCGTGCGCGCGCAGGCCCCGCCACACCAGCCAGCTCGTGTTGTACCAGGCCGGGCCGCGCCAGTACCGGGCCGGATCGAAGTCCGGCGCGGTCAGGTCGTAGCTCGGCACCAGGTGGGCGGTGCCGAGCTGGAACCGCTCGCCCAGCGCGGTCTTCACCAGCGGGCCGGCGACCGGCAGGTCCGGCACGGCGAGCGGTACCAGGCCGGCGACCGTGTACGCGTCGAGCACGCGCCCGGCCAGCAGGTCGCGGGCGAGGAACGTGCCGGCGTCCGCGTCGTACAGCCGGCCCACCAGCGCGCCGGTCAGCTCGGCGGCGGCGGTCCGGTGCGGCGCGGGGTCGGCGCCGATCTCGGCGGCGATCGCGGTCATGGCGTGCTCGGCGAGCACCAGCAGCGCGTTGGTCATCGGGTCCTCGACGGCGAACCCGCTGGTGTCGAGCGTGTCGGCGTACCCGCGGTCGCGGTAGGCGGCGGCCAGCCGCACGTACCGCCCGTAGTCGAGGTCGGTGGGCCGCTCGGCGGCGGTGGCGTGGCCGGCCGCCGGGTCGAGGTCCCGGCGCTGGAGGGCGCCGATGGGTACCGGATCGACGGCGGCCAGCGGCGCGTCCCAGGCCGGGCTGTTGTCGGTGCCGGACTCCCACGGGTGGATCAGCGCGACCAGCCCGTCCCCGCCGAGGTCACGGCGATCGCGCAGGTAGCGGTGCCAGGCCGCCAGCCGCGGATACGCGGCGGGCAGGAAGCCGTCGTGCCGCGCCCCGGCCGGGTCGGCGCGGAACACCTCCCAGGCGGCGAGCGCGTGTACCGGCGGCTGGACCAGCCCGGAGGTGCGCGCGCCCCAGAAGCCCGGCCCGGGGAAGTACGCGTCGGCCGGCACCGCCGGGTCGAACACGATGTGCGGCAGCCTGCCGTCCGCCCACTGCGCCGCCAGCAGCGAGTTCAGCTCCTGCCGCGCCCGGCCGGGCGCCACGTGCCGCAGCCCGAGCGCGATGAACGCCGAGTCCCAGCTCCACTGGTGCGGGTACAGCGTGCGCGACGGAACCGTCCACGCGCCGGCCCAGTTGGCGGCCAGCACCCGGGCCGCGGCGCCGCGCAACTCGCCGGTCATGCGCCCGCCGCCCGCAGGAACGCCGGGATGCCGGCCACCGCCGCCGCCGGCTCGCCGCGCAGCCGGCACTCGACGGCCAGGTACCCGCCGTACCCGACCTCGTCCAGCGCCCGCAGCACCGCCGGCCAGTCCAGGTGGCCGGCGCCGGGCTGGTACCGGTTGGAGTCGGAGACCTGCACGTGCCCGAGCCACGGCGCGGCCGCCCGCACCGCATCCGCCGGCCGGTCCTCCTCGATGTTCATGTGGTAGGTGTCCGCGCAGATCCGCACCGCGTCCAGCCCGACCTCGCGGATCAGGTCGGCGGCCTGGTCGAGCCGGTTGACCATGTGGTCCTCGTACCGGTTGAGCGGCTCCAGGCAGAGCGTGACGCCCTCGCGGGCGGCGTGCTCGCCGAGCGCCCGCAGGCCGTCGAGCAGCACCGCCCGGTCGCCGGTCTCCGTCCGCGGCGGCTCGAACGGCGGCAGCCGGCGGGAGAACATCCCGTACGAGGCCGGCGTGACGGCGGCCCGGCCGCCGATCTCCGCGATCACCGACAGCTGCGAGCGCATCTGGGCGAGCGCGTCGGCGCGCAGCTCCGGGTCGAACGCGCCGAGGAAGTGCGGCATGTCCACGCAGACGGTGGGCATGACGATCCCGTCGGCGGCGGCCCGGCGCAGCTCGGGCAGCCGGTCGCGGAAGGCGTACCCGCCCCTGCCGCGCAGCTCGATCGCCTCGTACCCGGCGGCGACCGCGAACTCCCACCTGGCGGCGAGCGTGTCCCCCGGCAGCAACTGTTCCTGGCAGGCCAGCTTCACTCAGAACTCCAGCAGGATCTGCAGGGCGTCACCGGGACGCTCGTCCAGCAGCCGGTACGCCGACACGGCCTCGGCCACCGGCACCCGGTGGCTGACCAGCCCGAGCACGTCGACCGCGCCGTCCGCGACCAGCCGCAGGAAGGTGCGCTGCAGGCGCTCCACGTCCCACCGGCCGGCCAGCGCCGGCGGCACCCCGCCGATCTGCGAGCACACCACCTGCACCCGGTTGTGGTGGAACTCCTCGCCGAGCCGCAGCCCGGCGCCGTCGCCCTGGTAGAAGCCGGCGGCGACGACCCGGCCGCCGACCGCGACCGACCGGATCGCCTCGTGCAGGGCCGGGTACGCGCCGCTGATCTCGATCGCCACGTCCGCGCCGAGGCCGCCGGTACGCGCCCGGATCCGCTCGGCCGCGCCGGCCGGGGCCGACCCCTCCACGGCCCCGTGACCTGTCGCGCGGGCGAGCCGGGCCGGCAGCGCGTCGACGGCGACCACCTCGGCGCCGCTGAGGGTGGCGAGCCGGGTGACGAGCAGGCCGAGCACGCCCTGCCCGAACACCGCCACCACCTCGCCGAGGTGCAGGTCGGCGGCGAGGACCGCGTTCAGCGCGATCGCCCCGACCCGGGCGAACGCGCCCGCCGCCGGGTCGAGCCCGGCCGGCAGCACGTGCCCGACCAGCCGCTCCACCGGCACGATGCCCTCGCTGCGGTGCCCCCAGATGCCCCAGACGGGGTCGCCGGCGGCGGGCGTGCCCGGCGTGTCCGCCACGTCGCCGGCGACCTCGACCACCTCGCCCACCTCGGAGTACCCCCAGCCGGTGACCGGGTACTCGACCCCGCCGGCGCCGTCGCTGAACAGCCGCGCCTCCGGGTCCCACGTCCTGGCGAGGTACGGGTTGGTGCCCCGGTAGGCGGTCAGCTCGGTGCCCGCCGAGATGCCCGAGTACCGGGTGCGGACCCGGACGTGTCCGGGCGGGAGCGGCTCCGGCGGGTACTCCGCCACCTCGACCGCGCGGGGTCCGGTGAACTGGACGACGCGTTCCATGCGCACAAAGTACCCCATCTTCAGTCGAGTGACTTCGCAGCTTCGGTCTTGACAAACTACAAAAGTCGGAGGTGTGATGCGCATTACCCCGTCAGCAAAGGAGCGGCGATGCGTACGAAGACTCGGTGGGCCGCGGCGGCCGCGGCGCTCGGGATCGCGGCCGGCGGCGGCGCGCTCGCCGGCTGCTCGTCCGGCGGCGGCGACAGCGGTGGTGACGCCAAGAGCATCACGGTGTGGAGCCTGGAGAACCAGACCGACCGGGTGCGGGCCACCCAGAAGATCGCCGACAGGTTCACCTCGAAGACCGGGATCAAGGTCAAGATCGTCGGCACCGACGAGAACCAGTTCAGCCAGCTGATCACCTCGGCCGGCGCGGCCGGCAAGCTGCCCGACGTGGTGGGAGCGCTGCCGCTGGCCGCCGTCCGGCAGATGGCGTCCAACGAACTGCTCGACACCAGGACCGCCAAGCAGGTCGTGGCCGACCTCGGCGCGGGCACGTTCGCGCGGCGCTCCCTCGAGCTGACCAGGGACAAGAGCACCCAGCTCGCCGTGCCCAGCGACGGCTGGGCGCAGCTGCTGGTCTACCGCAAGGACCTGTTCGACGCCGCCGGGCTGCCCGCGCCGGACACCTTCCAGAAGATCACCGCCGCGGCGCAGGCGCTGAACAAGGGCGGCATGGCCGGCATCACCATGGCGACCGTCCCCGACGACGCCTTCACCGAGCAGACCTTCGAGAACTTCGCCCTGGCCAACGGCTGCCAGCTGGTCGACTCGCACGGCAAGGTCACGCTGGACAGCAAGGCGTGCGTCGACACGTTCTCCTTCTACGGCGACCTGGTGCGCAAGTACGGCCCGGCCGGCGCGCAGGACGTGGACTCGACCCGGGCCACGTACTTCGCCGGCAAGGCGGCGATGGTGGTCTGGTCCTCGTTCCTGCTGGACGAGATGGCCGGGCTGCGCAAGGACGCGCTGCCGTCCTGCCCCGAGTGCCGGGCCGACACCGCGTACCTGGCGAAGAACAGCGGCATCGTCACCGCCGTCAAGGGCCCGGACGGCAGGTCGCCGGCCCAGTTCGGCGAGCTGACCTCGTGGGTGGCCAGCAAGGACGGGCACGCCTCGGCGGCGAAGAAGTTCATCGAGTACATGATGTCCGACGGGTACGCCGACTGGCTGGGCATCGCGCCGGAGGGCAAGTTCCCGGCCCGGCAGGGCACGAAGGACGACGGCAAGGCCTACGTCAACGCGTGGAACACCCTGCCCGCCGGCGTCGACGTCAAGAAGCCGCTCGGCCAGATCTACCCGGCCGCGGTGCTGGACGACCTGCGTACCAGCCCGGACACGTTCCAGCGCTGGGGCATCACGCAGGGCCAGGGCGCGCTGGTCGGCGCCACCCTCGGCGAGCTGCCGGTGCCGAAGGCGGTCAACGCGCTCGCCAACGGCGAGACCGACGCGGCCGGCGCGGCCAGGCGCGCCACCGCCGACGTGAAGTCCATCCAGAGCTCGCTCAAATGACCGTCACCACCGAGCGCCCAGCCGCGCCGCCCGGCCGCCGCCGCCGACCCGGGCGGCGGCCGGGCGGCGGCCGGCGGAAGACGCTGGCCGCCGCCGAGAACCGGGCCGGGCTGGCCTTCCTCAGCCCGACCCTGGTCGTCGTGCTGGTCGTGGTGGTGATCCCGATCCTGTGGACGTTCATGCTGGCGTTCCAGCGGATCCGGCTGGTCAACATCAGGCACGCCGGGATCTTCGGCCGGTACAGCGCGCACAACTTCCAGACCGTGCTCAGCTCGCCCGGCTTCTGGGACTCGCTCGTCACCACCCTCGAGTACACGATCGGCGGCACCGTGCTGTCGATCGGGCTCGGCCTGGTCGCCGCCCTGGCCCTGCGGCGACCATTCCGTGGCCGGACGCTGCTGCGCGCCTCGATGCTGCTGCCGTACGTGGCGCCGGTCGTCGCGGTGACGTTCGTGTGGCAGATCATGCTCAGCCCGCAGTTCGGGATCGTGAACCAGTGGGGGACGAAGTACCTCGGCTGGGACCGGCCGATCGCCTTCCTGAGCCAGCGCGAGTCCACGCTGTCGCTGCTCGGCTGGCACGTGCACGTGCCGGTCGCGCTGCTCACGGTCATCGCGTTCGAGGGCTGGCGGTACTTCCCGTTCGCGTTCCTGTTCCTGCTGGCCCGGTTGCAGGCGGTGCCGCACGAGCTGGAGGAGGCGGCGATCGTGGACGGCGCCACGCCCTCGCAGCGCTTCCGGTACGTGCTGCTGCCGCAGCTCAGCTCGGTGATCGCGCTGCTGTCGGTGCTGCGGTTCATCATGACGTTCACCAAGTTCGACGACGTGTACCTGCTCACCGGCGGCGGGGCGGGCACCGACGTGGTGACCGTCCGGGTGTACCGGTTCCTCACCGCCCGCTTCGACGTCGGCGCGGCAGCCGCCCAGGCGCTCGTGCTGGCCGCCGTCATGGTCCTCTTCCTGGCCGTCTACCTGCGCTTCTTCGCCCCGAGGCTGGAGGACCGGTGACGCGCATCGAGTTCGAGAACCGGCTGTGGGGCATCCTCCGCTGGGTGGTGATCGCCGGCCTCGCCGTCGCCACGCTGCTGCCGTTCTACTACATGCTGCTGCTCTCGGTGCGGCCGATCGACGAGCTGTTGCTGCACCCGAGCCGGATCTGGGTCGCGCCGAGCGACTGGACGCTGTCGACGTACCGGACCGTGCTGCGCTCGGTGGACGACGGCGGCCAGGGCTTCCTGGTGTTCCTGCGCAACTCCGCGCTGGTGTCGGTGGCGACCGTGCTGCTCACGCTCGCGATCTCGATCCCGGGCGCGTACGCGGTGGCCCGGCTGCGCTTCGCCGGCCGCCGCCAGGTGCACTTCCTCTTCCTGGCGATCTACCTGTTCCCGACGATCCTGCTGGCGATCCCGCTGTACGTGCTGTTCACCCGCGCCGGCCTGCGGGACTCGCTGGTGGGGCTGACCATCGTCTACATTGCGCAGACGATCCCGGTTTCGATCTACATGCTGCGCAACTACTTCGTGACGATCCCCGAGTCCGTCGAGGAAGCCGCCGCCCTCGACGGGTGTTCGCGATGGCAGATCATCCGGCGGGTGACGCTGCCGCTGGCCGCCCCGGCCGTGATGGCCAACGCGCTGTACATCTTCATGATCGCCTGGAACGAGTTCCTGTTCGCGCTGCTGTTCCTGGCCGAGGATCGGGACAAGTGGACGGTGTCGCTGGGGTTGGCGCAGCTGTCCGGCGGGATCGAGGTGCCGAAGACGGTGCTGATGGCCGGCTCGGTGGTGCTCACCGTGCCGATCATCCTGCTGTTCTTCGCCGCCGAGCGGATGCTCACCGAGGGACTGACCGCGGGCGCCGACAAGGGATGAGGGAGAGCGATGAACGGGGAGACGTCGGCCGGTCACCTGCTGTGGCTGGTACGGGCGGGGCGCGCGCACACGCGCAGTGAGCTCCAGCAGCTCACCGGGCTGTCCCGGTCCACGGTCGGGCAGCGGCTGGACGCGCTGCTGTCCGCCGGGTACCTCCGCGAGTCCGGAGTGGACAGCTCCACCGGCGGCCGGCCGCCGACCCGGCTGGAGTTCCACGAACAGCACGCCGTCATCCTCGCCGCCGACCTCGGCGCCACCCACGCCCGGATCGCCGTGCTCGACCTCGGCCTGCGCCCGCTCGCCGAGGAGGCCACCCCGCTGCGGATCGCCGACGGGCCGCGGGCCGTGCTGGACTGGCTGGCCGAGCGGTTCGGCGCGCTGCTCGCCGAGGCGGGCCGGGCGGCCGGCGAGGTGTGCGGGATCGGGCTCGGCGTGCCGGGACCGGTCGAGGTCGACACCGGCCGGGTGGTCCAGCCGCCGATCATGCCGGGCTGGGACGAGTACCCGATCCCCGAACACCTGCGGCGGACCTTCGACGTGCCGGTGTACGTGGACAACGACGCCAACCTGTGGGCGCTCGGCGAGCGGGTCCGGCACTACCCGGACTCGCCCGCGCTGGTACTCGTGAAGGTGTCCACCGGCATCGGGGCCGGGCTGGTGGTGGACGGCACGGTGTTCCGCGGCATCGACGGCGGGGCCGGCGACGTGGGCCACGTCCGGCTGCCCGGCCACGACGACGCCCGCTGCCAGTGCGGCTCGTACGGCTGCCTGGCGGCGGTGGCCAGCGGCGGCGCGCTCGCCCAGCGCCTGTCCGCGGCCGGCCAGCCCACCGCGACCAGCCGCGAGGTCGCGGCCAGGGTGGCGGCCGGCGAGCCGGAGGCGATCCGGCTGGCCAGGGAGGCCGGCCAGCTCGTCGGCGAGGTGCTCGCCACCGTCGTCTGCGTCCTCAACCCCGGCGTGCTGGTGATCGCCGGCGACCTCGCCGAGACGTACTTCCTCACCGGCGTGCGCGAGGTCCTCTACCAGCGCGCCCTCCCCCGCGCCACCCGCCACCTCACCGTCGCCACCGGCCAGCTCGGCGAGGTCGCCGGTGTCGTCGGCGCCGGCGCCTTCGTCCGCGACGGTGTCTACGCCCCCACCGCGGTCGACGCCCGCCTCGCCGCTACGGTTCGGTAGGCGTGGGCGGGGTGTAGAAGGCGGCGGTCTCCGCGGCCGCCGCGGTCGCCTGGTCGGCGGGGGCGCCGGCCGTCCGGTGGGCCTCGCCCCAGCCGGCGGCGGTCCTGCTGACGAAGTCCCTGGCCGCCGGCGAGGACTGCCAGGCAACCGGGTCCTCGACCGGGGTGCCGGCCAGGTAGAGGCCGAGGCCGAGCGCTGTCATGTCCCAGCCGACGCCGACCGCGCCGGGGCCGAACCTGTCCCAGAACTCCGGGTCGCCGATGCCGCGGTGCTCCAGTTCGAACGCGGTGCCGCCGTCCCCGTCCGGGCTGAGCCGGACCTCCACCTCGGACTCGTTGCCGCCGAACTCCCAGCTCACCAGCAGCAGCCGGGGCGGCTCGCAGCGGCGGATCTCGCCGCCGGCGTTGCCCTCGAGCTGGTACCGGCCGCCGAGCCGCAGGTCGCCGCTGACCGGCAGGAACCACCGGCCGAGCCGCTCGGCGTCGGTGCACGCGTCCCAGACGTCCTGCACCGGCGCGTCGTACCCGCGCCGCAGCACCACGGCGCGATCCGCGCCGCCGTCCCGCACCTCGCGTCCGGTACGGCTCAGGTGGTCGTCAATGCCGGTCATCCTCGCTGCTCCCTTCGCTGCTCCTCCGTCGCCGGCCGCGCGCGAGCTCGGTCCCGAGCGCGTCCAGCCGCTGGCTCCAGAACCCGCGGAAGCGCTCCAGCCACACGTCCACCTCCTGGAGCGGCGCGGTCGCCACCGCGTACCGCCGCCGCGTCCCGTCCGCCGTGACCGTCACGAACCCGCTCTCCCGCAGCACCCGCAGGTGCTGCGACACGGCCGGCTGCGAGATCCCGAAGTCCCGCCGGATCACCGCGGTGAGCGCCCCGGACGTCTGCTCGCCCTCCGCGAGCAGCTCCAGGATCCTGCGCCGGACCGGATCGCCCAGCACGTCGAACGCGTGCACCGGCCCACTCTTTCAGCTGTTGCTTATATAAGTCAACTCTCATATGGCCGCTGGGTTGTGTACGATCGGTCACGTCCCGCTGCCCGATCGGACGGCGCCGCCGGGATGGAGTTCGGGACCGGGCGCGCCGATGGTGGGAGACGGCGGGGAACCGTGGCGGGATCAGAAGGTGGGCCGATGCGGCGGTCGTGGCAGCGTCAGACTTCCAGTGACCTTCCGACCGGCCCGACCCGTGCCCGCCACGCCGCGCCTCCGGCCCGCCGGCCGGCGACCGACACGCTGCCCGCGCTCCAGCGGCTCGCCGGCAACCGCGCCGTCGCCACGGCGGTGCGGCAGCTGCGCGACGGCGGAACGGCCGCCGCGGTCCAGCGCGTGGACCAGCGGACCGGTACCGCACTGCCGGACGCGGCCCAGCAGGCCGACATCCAGAACGAGCTCAACCCCGCCGTGGCGGCCGTGCACGGCGGTCCCGCGCCGGCCTGGGACGGCGCGTCCACCCGCGGCACGGTCCCGGCGGCTGCCGGCCGGGCGAGGGCGGACCTCATCCGCGAGCTGACCGCCGCGCTCAACACCCGTCTCACCAACGCGATGCGTGGCGTCGTCGCCCCGGCGAAGCGGCAGCCCAAGCTGCCGATGACCAGCTTCGAGGGCGCCGGCCGGGCCGCCAAGCAGGTCGTCGACGCCGAGTTCGGCGCGTGGACGAGCGCGGCGGCGCTGACCGCTCCACAGCAGCACGTTCGCAACGCCCACCAGTTCCGGGCCTCCGGACCCGGGCAGAACTTGTTCGACGCCACCGACATGCGCCAGCGCGCCGGCGCGGGCCAGCCGCTCAACCCGACCGACCTCGCGAACTGGATGGCCGCCTCCGACAACGGCGCGCAGACCGTGCAGGCCAACCACCACTTCAGCCCGTTGCGGAGCGCGGAGGAGAACAACTTCCTGCGCGACCAGATCCTCCGCCCGTTCATCGCGGCCCACCGCCGCGAGCTGCTCGAATGGGACCTGTACGGGTTCGGCATGGCCGACCCGCTGACCGGCCGGATCGTCGCCGGGCCCCAGCTGATGGCGGGGCACTCGACCGCCGCCGGCGCCGGCGGCGACTCCTCCGACGCGGTCCGCGCCACCCAGTGGGAGATGTGGAAGCTGCTGATCCACGAGTACATCCACACGCTGGAGCACCCCAACACGCGGGCCGCGTCCCGCGGCAACCGGGTCATCCTGGAAGGCTTCTGCGAGATGTTCACCCAGGACGTGCTGTTCCCGGCGCTGGCCGGCGCCGCCGGGAACGTGGCGCTGGTCGACGAGGTCGAGGGCAGGCACAACTCGGTGCCGCCGACCCCTGCCATCCTCGGCGTGTACGCCACTCCCGGCGACTACGTGGCCTACCTGGCCCACGCCCGCCAGATCCGCGACCACATCCTCGGGGGCGGCGGGCCGAACGCGGTCCGCGCCGCGTTCTTCCAGGGGCACGTCGAGTTCCTCGGCCTCTCCCCGACCGGCACCCGGGCCGCCCCGGCGGCGGCGAACAGCGCGGACCTGGTCGGGATACCGGCCGGCGTGACGACGATGACGGAGTTCGCCACCGCGACCGGCGTGAGCGCGGCCGACATCGTGAACGCCAACCCGGGCACCGGCGTCACCGCGACTTCGGCCGGCCCGCTGCCGGCGCGGCTGCACGCGCCCGGCTGCCGCGAGCACGTCGTGGTCATGGCCACCGACCAGGGCGGCAACCAGGCGGTCGAGACGAAGGCGCAGATCGCCACCCAGAACGGCGTCGCCACCACCGACCTGGACCGGGCCAACCCGGCGATGAACTGGCCGGGGCTGGCGGCCGGCGACCGGGTCCTGATCCCCTTCCACTGACAGGATGGACGACGTGACCGAGCACGGTGGCTGGCCTGAGCGGATCAGGGAACTGGCGACCGGCGACGTACGCCGGTGGCAGGGCCTGACCGGGGACTGCACCCGTGGCGACGTCGAGGCCGCGCTCGGCAGCGGCCTTGCCGACTCCGACGGCGTCGGGTTCCTGGACGGCTCGCCGACCGCCTTCCGCGGCTACCCGGCCCTCGGGGCGACGCGCGGCGAGCTCGTCGTCTGGTACGTCGACGACGTGGCGGTGCTGCTCCGCGTCCCCGACTACGAACCGATCGTGCCGCTGACCGAGCAGCTCGGCACGCCGGAGACGACCGCCCCGTCGCTGCTGCGGGCCTTCCACACCCAGTGGGTGTACGCGCGGCGCGGGCTGACCGCGCACGTCGAGGACGGCACCGGTGCGGTCAGCTGGCTGTTCGGGTACCCGCCGACCACGCCGGAGGAGTATCTGGACTCCTGGCTGAGCCGGGTCGAGGTCCACCGCATTCCGCGCCGCTGACGCCTCCTGGCGAATCCGCGCCATATAGGTATGATCTCCCTGGGACCCTTCCGGCTTCTCAAGCCCTGATCACCCCGTCTGCCCGGTGTCAGCGCATTGATAGGTCGGATCTTCATGCCGACAAGAAGGAAGGGATCCCCCATGATCCGGAGCGTTCGCCGGCGGGGCGCCGTCAGCCTGCTGGCCGTGTTGGCCATGGTCCTGGTGTCGTTGACCACCACGGGGTCGCGCCCGGCACGCGCGGACCTGCAGAACCCCCGCCAGAACTTCCTGCGCTCCTCCACCGCCGGCCTGTTCCTGCACTGGGGCGAGCGGACCTCGCCGGCCCACACCAGCTGCACCAGCTGGGAGAACGACGTCACCAACGGCGGCTGGACCCCCGACTACTGGGTCAACGAGGCCAAGAAGCTGCACGCCAGCTACCTGGTGCTGGCCACCTTCCACAGCCGGCTCGGGTACGCCCGCCCGTGGCCGTCGAAGATCCCCGGCAGTTGCAGCACCAAGCGTGACTTCCTCGGCGAGCTCATCACCGCCGCCGCCGCGCAGCACCTGGAAGTCATCCTGTACATGACCAACGACCCGCAGTGGCACAACGAGGGCGGGCACGAGTGGCTCGACTCGGCCGGGTTCTCCAAGTACGCGGGGCACACGGTGAACCTGGACAACAACGACGGGTTCGGGGAGTTCTCCTACGACAACTTCTTCGAGGTCATGCAGCGGTACCCGAACCTGGGCGGTTTCTGGATCGACAACGACAGCCAGTACTGGATCGACCACAACCTCTACCAGCAGATCTACCAGCAGCGCCCGAACTACACGATCAGCAACAACAACGAAGACACGCCGATCATGGACATGATCAGCAACGAGCAGAAGACCGGCATGACGCCGTCCTACGACTACCCGCAGGCCGTCTACACCGCCCAGCCCCGCCTCACCGAGGCCGACTTCAAGCTGCCCTCGACCGGCGCGTGGTGGTACGACGGCTCCAACCCGTCGGTGGACCGCAAGCTCACGCTCGGCCGGCTGGTCACCAACGCCGGCTCCTCGGTCAAGGCGCTGATGGCCGAGACCGCGCAGGTCAACGGCAAGTTCCCGTCCAACCAGGAGTCGTTCAACAACTTCGCCAGCGGCTACCTCGACCAGATCTGGGAGTCCCTCGGCGGCGATGAGGGCGGCGGCTACATGTACGGCGGTATGCAGCCCGGCTTCTGGAACGACGGCGCGCACGGCGTCATCACGATCAGCAGGACCGACCCGGACCTCCAGTACATCCACGTCATCGACCCGCCGTCGACCAGCTCGCTGAAGATCCGCGACAACGGGTACGTGGTCAGCAAGGTGACCAACCTGCGCACCGGCGCGAACGTGTCGTTCAGCCAGAGCGGCGGCACGCTCACGTTGACCGGACTGTCCGGATGGGACCCGTACGACACGGTCTTCAAGGTCATCACCAGCGGCCGCACCGGCATCTACCCGGCCTCCTCGGTGACCGTGACCGCGAGCGCCTCGGCCAGCGGACACGGGGCCCCGGCGGCGGCCGACGGCGACTACCTCACCTACTGGGACAACAACAAGACCCTGCCGGTGCACCTGGACTACAACCTCGGCTCGGCCAAGAAGGTCCAGTACCTCGGCATCAACCAGCGCGAGGACTCGGTCTCCTACGCGCGGTCCGGCACCGAGCAGTCCGCGCGGATCAAGAACTACAAGGTGTTCTTCTCCAGCGACGGCTCCAACTGGGGCAGCGCGGTGAAGACCGGCACCCTGCCCAGCCACCGCGGGGTCCAGTTCATCGACCTGCCGGCCACCACGACCCGGTACGTGCGGCTCGAGGTGGACAGCACCTACGCGGCCTCCAGCGACTCCACCCGGTACAAGCGGCTGCGGATCGACGAGTCGTGGATCGGGTCGGCGTACGCCGGCGGCGGTTCCACCACGCCGCCGCCCAGCAACCGGTACGAGGCCGAGGACGGCGCCGTCAACCAGGGCGCGGTCGAGTCCAACCACCTCAACTTCTCCGGTACCGGGTTCGTCAACCTCGACAACGCCACCGGGTCGTCGCTGACGTGGACGGTCAACGCGGCCACCGCCGGCAACGCGACGCTGAGCCTGCGGTACGCCAACGGCACCGCCGCCGACCGGCCGATGGACATCGCGGTCAACGGCACGGTGGTGGCCGCGGGCCACTCGTTCCCTGCCACCGCCGACTGGGACACGTGGCAGACCGCCACGCTGACCGTGCCGCTGGTCGCCGGCGCCAACACGGTCACCCTCACCGCCACCACCCCGAACGGCGGCCCCAACCTCGACTACCTCGAAGTGGGATAGCCGCCCGCACCGAGCTGGCCGGCCCAGCTTCCCACTGCCAAGGCGGAGGCTCGCGCCGCGTGCTGCACTTGCTGCACCTGGGCACGCAAGCGGGCCGACAACGCCGGCAGCGGGAAGCTGGACCGGCTGGCTAGCCGGGCTGGAGGAGGTCGGCGATGGTAGCCACTCCAGCCCGGATGGCGCGCTCGCCGAGGTTGCCGAAGCCGAGGACCAGCTGCGGCGGGGTGGTGGCCCTGTCGGAGCGGAAGAGGCTCATTCCGCGCAGGCCGACGCCGCGCTCGGCGGCCGCGGCCACCACCGCCGTCTCGTCCAGGGATTCCGGCAGGTGCGCGACCGCGTGGAAGCCGGCCGCCAGGCCGGTGAGCCGGATGTGCGGCGCGTGCGTGGCGAGGGAGTCGACCAGGGCGGCGCGGCGTCCGGAGTAGACGGTACGCATCCGGCGCAGGTGCCGGTCGTACCGGCCGGAGGTGATCAGCGTGGCCAGCGCGAGCTGGTCGATGCCGGGCGAGCCGCGGTCGGTCTTTCTCTTCTCCTCGGCGACGGCGCCGGCGATGGCGGGCGGGCAGGCCATCCACCCCAGCCGTACCGCCGGCGCGAGCGACTTGCTGACCGTTCCCAGCGAGACCACCCGGTCGGGGGCGAGGCCCTGCAGCGCGCCGACCGGCTCGCGGTCGTACCGGAACTCGGCGTCGTAGTCGTCCTCGATGATCGTCGCGTCGCGCTCGGCGGCCCAGGCCATCAGCTGGTGGCGGCGTTCCGGGGCGAGGACGACTCCGGTGGGCGACTGGTGGGCGGGGGTGAGGACCACGACCCTGGCGCCGGACGCGGCGAGCGCGTCCACGTCGACGCCGTCGGCGTCGACCGGCACCGGTACAGCCTCCATGCGCGCGAGGGCGGCCGCGGCCCGCACGTCCCCGGTCGATCCCGGGTCCTCGAAGGCCAGCCGCCGCACCCCGGACCTGGCCAGCACGGCCAGCGCCAGGTTGAGGCCCTGAGCGAAACCCGTGCAGATCACGATCCGGTCAGGGTCGGCGGCGGCGCCCCTGACCCGGCGCAGGTACCCGGCGAGCACCTCGCGCAGCGCGCGGCTGCCGCGCGGGTCGCCGTAGTCGAGGTCGGCGGTGGGCACCTCCCGGCAGGCCTCACGGACCGCCCACACCCAGTCCGCACGCGGGAAGCTCGCCAGGTCGGGAACCCCGGACTTGAACACCGCGGTCAACCGCGGCTCCGCCGTCGGTGCCGCCGGCGGGCTCACGGTGCCGGCCCCGGCCGCGCCGGCGGCCACCCTGGTACCCGACCCGACCCTCGTCACCAGGTACCCCTCGGCGAACAGCTGGCCGTAGCAGTCCTGCACCAGCCCCCGCGACACGCCCAGCTCGCGGGCCAGTTCCCGGGACGACGGCAGCCGCTCCCCCACCGGCAGCCGACCGGACCTGATCGCCTCCCGCAGCTCGCCCTCCAGCTGGCTCCGCAGCGGCTCCCCCCGGCCCCGGTCCAGCCGCACCAACAGCTCCGGCCCCAGACCGGCCCATTCAATCGCCACGAACTCGCACCTTACGCTGGTCCGGTGCACGAGCTGGGCAGCCGCGAACGTACGCAACCCGCACCCCCGCCGGTCCTGTGGGAGTCGCTGACCCGACCCCGCAACCCCGAAGCCCGACCCTGGCTCGACCTCCTGCCCGACGAGACCGAACCCCGGATACTCGAGGCCCATCCCACCCTGGTCGTCTGGTCGTCCCTGTGGCCCGACCGGCCCGACGACCAGATCCGCTTCGACTTCCGCCCCGCCGGCACCGGCAGCGCCCTCCGCTGGACCCTCCTCACTCCAGGCCCCGTCCCCACCCGGAGCCGCCTGAACCACCTCCGCCACCGCCTCAACTACCTCATCAACAACAACCTCCGCCTCTCCCACGGCCAGTAGCGGCGGGCCGCCCGGAGCTGTCGGATCGGGACGAGACCCGGATCAGGGGCCTTGGTAGTTGAGGTAGCAGTCGGCTACCCAGCCGGAGGTGCCGGTGTTCTGGTCGGTGCCGTAGTACCAGTAGGAGGTGGTGGCGCCGTTGTCGCAGCGGTAGGGGGTGGTGACCTGCTGGAAGTTGGTGGCGTAGAGGAGGTCGCCGGGGTTGCCGGCGCCGTTGACCGCGCCGCCGCCGGCGGTGGCGTAGAGGCTGGCCGCCTCGGTGAACTGGTTGTAGGACTGGTAGCAGCCGCCGGTCTCGCCGGGCGCGTAGTCCATGTACCAGCAGCTGCCGATGGCGGTGGCCGGGGTCTCCGCCGCGTTGGCCGGCCCGCCGAGTCCCAGCGCGCCCGCCATGAAGGCACCAGCCACCCCGGCGGCTACGGCCAGTCTGCGATGCTTCAGCATGATCATCCGGTAAGGATACGACTGTCCGATTCCGCCATACCCGCCGCCACGCCAGCGCGGTCCTGGCCAGCGCCGTCTGCACGATGTCCTCGGCGTCCCAGCGGTCGCCGGTGAGCAGGTACGCGAACGACAGCAGCGCCGACGACCGCGCTCACGAACGCACGGAAGCTCTCGTCGTCCGCCTTCACGTTGATAACGACACGACCTCGGCCGAGTCGGTTGCCCGTGTCCACCAGGTGGCTGTCTTGGGCAGTACCTGTCCCCGGAGCAGGCCGCCGGCGCGGACGCCCCGCCGGCCTCGAACTGGTGGAGCCTGGGCGCCACGCTGTACTTCGCGGTCGAGGGTCACCCGCCGTTCGAGCGGCCGAACGCGCTGGCCACCCTCAACGCGGTACGCCAGCGGTCCCGATGCACCGGGCCGGCGCGCTGGCCCCGGCGCTGCACGCGCTGCTCACCAAGGACCCGGCGGCCCGCCCGACCGGCGACGACATCGTCACCGGCCTGCGCACCCTGGCCCGACGACCGAACCGCTCCCGGGCCGCCGCCCGCACCGCCGCCGCGACCCGAACGCGCCCGCCGCCAGTGGAAGAGCTGAGCAGCCGGGCATGATGGGGCAGTCGAGGGCGTGGAGGTGGGGTCCTGCTCGGGCTGGAACTGGTTGTCGTGCTCGGGGTGGCGGTGCTGGTGTGCAGCATGGCCGCGCCGCGGCTCCGGCTCGCCCCGCCGGTGCTGCTGCTGGCGGCCGGGGCGCTGCTGGGGCTGGTGCCGGCGCTGCGCAGGGTGAGCCTGCCGCCCGAGGTGGTGCTGCTGCTGTTCCTGCCGGCGCTGCTGTACTGGGAGAGCCTGACCACCTCGCTGCGCGAGATCCGCAGCAACCTGCGCGCGATCGTGCTGCTGAGCACCGGCCTGGTGATCGCGACGGCGGCGGCGGTGGCGGCGACCGCCCACCACCTGGGGCTGCCGTGGGGCCCGGCCTGGGTGCTGGGGGCGGCGGTCGCGCCGACGGACGCGACCGTGGTGGGGATCGTGACCCGGATGCTGCCGCGCCGCACCGTGACGATCCTGCGCGCGGAGAGCCTGGTCAACGACGGTACCGCGCTGGTGATCTACGGCCTCGCGGTCGGTGTCACGGTCGGCGACGAGCACTTCGGCGTGCCGCACGTGGCGGCGCTGTTCGCGCTGGCGTACGCCGGCGGCGCGGTGGCCGGCCTGGTCGCCGCCTGGCTGGCCGTGCAGGCCCGGCGGCGGCTCGACGACCCGGTGCTGGAGAACGTGGTCAGCATCCTCACCCCGTTCGTGGCGTTCCTGCTCGCCGAGCTGATCCACGCCTCGGGCGTGCTCGCGGTGGTGGTGTGCGGGCTGGCGCTCAGCCAGGTCGGCCCGCGGCTGGTCGGGCCGGACACCCGCCAGCAGGCCAGGGCGTTCTGGACGCTGTCCTCGTTCACCCTGAACGCGTCGCTGTTCGTGCTGGTCGGGGTGCAG
Organism: Mycobacteriales bacterium; assembly: GCA_045806985.1. Lineage (GTDB taxonomy): Bacteria > Actinomycetota > Actinomycetes > Mycobacteriales > JBJMIH01 > JBJMIH01. The sequence continues at coordinate 40,847 of JBJMIH010000140.1, forward strand.
GCGGCGGCGTCGGCACGGGACCTGACCACGTTCAGCACCGGCAAGGCGCTCGGCGCGGTGGGGATCCTGTCGGCGGTGGTGATCGGGACGCGGGTGGTGTGGGAGTACACGACGCCGTACCTGGTCAGGGCCCTGGACCGGCGCCCGCAGCAGCGGCTGCGCCGGGTCGGCGCGCGGGCCCGGACGGTGATCACCTTCACCGGCTTCCGCGGCGCGGTGTCGCTGGCCGCCGCGCTGGCGGTGCCGAGGACGCTGGACTCCGGCGCGCCGTTCCCGGACCGGGACGTGATCGTGTTCGTCACCTCCGGTGTGATCGTGGTGACGCTGGTGGTGCAGAGCCTGGCACTGCCGGCGGTGGTCCGTTTCGCGCGGCTGCCGGAGGACACCGGCGTCCGGGAGGAGCGCCGGCTCGCCGACACGGTGGCGGCCGAGGAGGCGATGAAGGCCATCCCGGACGTGGCGGCCCGGCTCGGCACCCACGAGGCCGCGGTGGCCAGGACGCGGATGGAGTACGAGACCCACCTGCAACTGCTGTACAACGACGGCGACCAGCCGGAGATCGACTCGGTGCGGAAGGCGGAGGCAGACTACGCGGCGCTGCGGCTGGAGCTGCTGGCGCTGAAGCGGGCCGCGGTGGTCCGGCTGCGCGACGAGCGGCGCATCGACGACACGGTGCTGCGCCAGATCCAGGCCCGCCTCGACCTGGAGGAGGTCCGGCTGTCCCGCCGCGACGTCATCGACTGAGCGTGGTCAGCGCCTCGGCGAGCCGGCGGTACTGGGCCACCGGCAGCCGGCGCCGCTCCGGGGCGATGAAGTCGGTGTCCGCGGTGAGCGGCTGGACGGCGACGTGGTCGGCGCCGGCCAGGTGGTGGTCGTGGATCCGGGCGACCACCGCGTCGACGTCACCCCAGGCGACCAGCGCGTCGACCAGCCGGTCACTGCCGCCGCCGGCCAGGTCGTCCTCGGTGAAGCCGAGCCGCAGCAGCGTGACGGCGTAGTTGCGCTTGGTCAGGTAGAAGTCCAGCGCACGGCGGGCGATGTCGCGTGCGGTCGCCGGGTCGCGCTCCAGCACCACCTTCTGCTCGGGCGCGAGCAGCGGGCCGTACCCGAGGATCTCCCGCGCCCACCGGGTGTGCTCGGGGGTGACCAGGAACGGGTGCGCGCCGGCGCCGCGCCGTGCCGCCAGCTCCAGCATCTTCGGCCCGAGCGCGCCGAGCACCCGGGACGCCGCCGGCACCGGCAGCGGGGCGGTGTCGAGCGCGTCCAGGTACCGGCTCATGCCGGCGTACGGGGCCGGCCAGCCGCCGCCGAGGCCGAGCAGCACCCGGTCGCGGTCCGGTCCGGCCAGCTCCGACCAGGCGGCGAGGGCCTCGGTCGGCGGGTGGGCGGTGACGTTGAGCACGCCGGTGGCGACCGGCAGCCGGCGGGTGGCCGCGACCAGGCCGGTGAGCGTGGCCAGTACGTCCGGCCCGTTGCCCAGCCAGAGGGCGTCGAAGCCGGCCTCCTCGATTTCGGCGGCGAGGTCGGGGGCGGCGGTGCCGGCGTTGGCCCACAGCCGTACCGGCGCCCACAGCCCGACCGGTCCGATCGCGACGGTCATGCGCCGGCCTTCCGCGCGGCGGCGGCGATCGCGGCGGCGACCCGGTCGACGTCGGCCGGGCCGGTACGCCAGTTGCAGAACGCGGCCCGCAGCGCCGGCACCCCGCGGTAGGTGGTGCCGGTGAGGTAGCACTCGCCGGAGTCGGCGAGTGCGGCGCCGACCGCGGCGACCCGGTCCGGCTCCGGGCGGTCGGCGAGGGTGAAGCAGACGACGTTGAGCCGTACCGGCGCGAGCAGCCGCAGCGCGGGGTCGGCGGCGACCGCCTGGCCGAGCCGGCCGGCGGCGGCGAGGGTCCGCGCGACGATCTCCCGGTCGCCGGCGGCGCCGTACGCCCGCAGCGTGAACCAGGCCGGCAGCGCGCGCAGCCGCCGGGAGCTCTCCGGCGTCAGGTGCAGCAGCTCCGGCTCCGCGTCGAGCCCGCCGAGGTACGCGGCGTCGGCCTTGAACACCGCGAGCTGGAGGTCGCGGTGGCGGGTGAACTGGACGGCGGCGTCGTACGGCACGTTCAGCCACTTGTGCAGGTCGACGCAGACCGAGTCGGCCGCGTCGAGCCCGTCGACCAGGCCGGCGTGCGTGCCGGACAGCGCCGCGAACCCGCCGAACGCGCCGTCCACGTGCAGCCAGAACGGGTACCGGTCGCGGAGCGCGGCGATCGCGGCCAGGTCGTCGAAGTCGCCGGTGTTGACGGTGCCGGCGTTGGCCACCACGATCGCCGGCTCGCCGCCGCGAGCTTCCAACGCCTCGGCCAGCCGCGCCACGTCCACCGCCTCCCGGTCCGGCAGGGTCGGCACCGGCCGCAGCCGGTCGCGGCCCAGGCCCAGCATTGACAGCGCCTTGCCGATGCTGGCGTGCGGCGTGCCGGACAGCACGGCGACGTCGCCGAGCGCGCCGGCGCCGGCCGCCGCCACCGAGACCCCGCGCCGCCGGCCCAGCCACTCCCGCGCCTGCGCCAGCCCGACCAGGTTCGACATGGTCGCGCCGGTGACGAACGCGCCGGCGCAGGCCGGGTCCAGGCCGAGCAGCGCGCGCAGCCAGTCCACCGTCTCCCGCTCCAGGTCGCTGGCTGATGAGTCCACACCGGACACCACGTTCTGGTCGTACGTGCCGGCCAGCCAGTCGCCGACCAGCGCGGCCGGGGTCACCCCGCCGGTCACGAACCCGAGGTACCGGGGCCCGGCGCTGCCGGAGAAGCCGGCGGCCCAGCGTTCCGCGAACTCGGCCAGCGCGCCGGCCGCCCCGACACCCTCCTCGGGCAGCGGGCGGCCGTCGACGGGCGTACGGCGGGCGGCGGCCGGGCGCTCGGCCAGGCCGGCGAGGACACCGCCCGCGTGCGCGCGGGCCGCGTCCAGCACCGCCGGCAGGCCGGCGAGGTCGTCATCGAGCGGCGAGGACATGACCGCACTGTAGGCACGCCGCCGGCCGGCTGTCCGGGTCCAGTCGGCGGCCCGTGGCCCGCGCCGCCGCCGCGGCTACGGCAGCGGGACCCGCAGGGCGACCGTGCCGCGCAGGTCCAGCCAGGCGCTGTCCGGCGTGCGGACCAGCCGGAGCACCACGGTCTCGCAGCCGGGGCAGCGCGCCACCAGGCCGGGCGCGTTGCCGTACACCCGCAGGGCGGCGACCGCGTTGGCCTGCCCGCAGCCGGCGCAGCGGCCGACCGCGGCGGTCACGTCCACCGCGAACACCTCCCCCAGCGGGCCGGCGAGGGCATTGCCGTCGAGGTGGTCGTCGTCGAGGTGGTCGTCGTCGCTCATCGGGTACCTCCGGTAGGGCCGAAGCGTTCGGTCCGCACCTCGCGCGGGTCGTGGCCGAGCGCCACCAGGATGTCGGCCACGGTCTCCACGAAACCGGTCGGCCCGCACACGTAACAGCGCGGCGCGAAGTCGGCCGGCCAGCCGGCGGAGTTGACCGTGGCGACGCCGAGCCGGCCGGGCGGGGTGCGGGCGCCCTCCGGCGCGGTGCGGGTGTACACGAGCGTGACGTCCACGCCCGGCTCGGGCTGCCGCAGCTCCCGCGCGTAGTACACGTCCTCGGGGCCGCGTACCGAGTAGATCAGCCGGAACGGGACCCGGCTGCCGGCCGCCCGCCGGGCCCGCAGCATCGCCCGCAGCGGCACGATCCCGGACCCGCCGGCCGCGAGCAGCACCGGCGCGGTCTCCGCCGGCCGCCACACGAACCAGCCGCCGACCGGGCCGCGGATCTCCACCGGGTCGCCGACCGCGAACGTGTCGGTCAGGTACGGCGAGACCTCGCCGCCCGGCACCCGCTGCACGGTCAGCTCGACCCGCTCGTAGTCGCCGCCGGTGTCGGCGAGGGAGTAGCTGCGCTGGGTGCTGTACCCGTCCGGCGCGGTGAGCCGGACGTCCACGTGCTGGCCGGCCAGGTGCCCGGGCCAGCCGGGCACGTCGAGCACCAGCGTGCGGGCGCTCGCCGTCTCCTCGCGGGTCTCGACCAGGGTGGCGACCCGCCAGGCCAGCCGGCCGCCGCCGAGCCGCCGGCGGGCGCCGAGCGTGCCGCCCACTCTGCCGCCGCCCCTCAGTCGCCCTGGTACCGCTGCTCGAGCCACGGGTCGCCGCGGTCGTGGTACCCGGCCGTCTCCCAGAAGCCCGGCTCGTTCTCCAGCGTGAGGTCGAGCCCCCGCACCCACTTGGCGGACTTCCAGAGGTACAGGTGCGGCACCAGCAGCCGGGCCGGCCCGCCGTGCTCGGGGGCGAGCGGCTCGCCGTCGTACTCGTAGACGACCCACGACTGCCCGTCGAGCAGGTCCTCCAGGGCGAGGTTGGTGGTGTACCCGCCGTAGCTGCGGATCAGCGCGTAGTCGGCGGCGCTGTCCACGTCGGCGAGCAGCGTGTCCAGCGGGACACCCCGCCAACTGGTGCCCAGTTTGGACCATTTCGTCACGCAATGGAGGTCGACGGTGGGCGCCTCCGCCGGCAGCGCCAGCAGTTCGGCCCACGACCAGCGGTACGTCTCGCCGGTCTCGCTGGTGACCGTGAACTCCCACCGGTCGGTCGGCACCCGGGGCGTCGGCCCGGCGGTGAGGACCGGGAAGTCCTCGGTCAGGTACTGCCCCGGCGGCAGCGCCACGTCGGTCCGGCGCGGCCGGCCGGAGAACCCCGGAGACACGATTCCCATCGGCCCATCCTCCTCCTCCGATCTGTGGGTAGTCTCACGCCAACACCGGCCTTTGGGAGGCCCAGATGGGCAACACCGACGTCACCGTGCCGGCTCCGTTCCCGCCCGAGCGATTCGTCCGGGTCCTGACCGACTTCAGCGACAACCGCGAGAAGTACTGGGGCAACAGCGAGAACGGCTACCTGAAGGTCCACGAGGTCGGCGACACCTGGGCCGACGTCACCGAGGGCTCCAGGTCCGGCGGCGGCATCTGGCAGCGGTACCGCTACGACTGGTCGAAGCCGAACGAGGTCCACCTCGAAGTGCTGGAGAGCAACTCGTTCGGCAAGGGCAGCTTCTGGCACTACACGCTGACACCGGACGGCGACGGCGGCTCCCTGATCAACCTGCGCATCCACCGCGTGCCCACCTCGGCCAAGGCCCGCCTGATCGATACGCTCCTGATGCTGGTCGGCAACCGGATCTTCGGCAACGACCTGCGCAAGTCCGTGCGGAAGATCGAGGAGACGGCCGGTTGAGCCAGTCGTACGAGGTCAGGCCGATCGGGCGGGTTTCCTCACCGCTGGTGGACGCCGCCAGCGCGCCCAAGCAGGGCGACGAGGGCGCGCCGGAGGCGTGGCTGGACTTCGACCCGGCCGTCTACGCCGGCCTGCGCGACCTGCGGGCCGGCACCGAGATCCTGCTGCTCACCTGGCTGGACCGGGCCGACCGCGACGTGCTGGCGGTGCACCCGCGCGGCGACCGGGACCGGCCGGTGACCGGCGTGTTCAGCACCCGCTCGCCGCACCGGCCGAACCCGGTCGGCCTGCACCGGGTCGAGATCGTGAAGGTCGACGGCATCCGGCTGCGGGTACGGAACCTGGAGGCCCTGGACGGCACCCCGATCATCGACGTGAAGCCGGTCATCGGCGGCCCGGACGAGCGCTAACCGAGCTCGACCACGGCGCTGCGCCGGGTGGTCGTGGACGGCGCCGACGACCTGCGCAGGGCGCTCGCCGCCCGCGCCTCTGTAGGCTGACCTGGTGAATGAGGACTGGGAGAGGCGGGTCGCGGACGCCTGGGCGTCGATCGAGGAGTACTACGACGGCCGGGAGGCGGAGTTCCGGGACCTGATCGACAAGCTCGCCGCCGAGCTGCCCGAGGGCAGCGCGATCGCCGACTTCGAGCGGGCCTCCGCGTGGGACTCGACCGGCCACTCGGACAAGGCGGTGCCGCTGTACCGGCGGGCGCTGGAGACCGGCCTGACCGGCATCCGCCGCCGCCGCACCGTGATCCAGCTGTCCAGCTCGCTGCGGAACATCGGCCAGCAGGAGGAGAGCCTCCGGCTGCTCACCGCGGAGATGGCGGCCGGCTCCGACGAACTCGACGACGCGCTGAAGTGCACCCTCGCCCTGGTCCTCACCGACCTCGGCCGGGAACGGGAGGCGGTCTCGCTGGTCATCGGCGCGCTGGCCCGCCACCTGCCCCGCTACCAGCGCTCGATGGCCAACTACGCCCGCCTGCTGGTGGAACCCGACCCCGACGCCTGACCGCGCGCGGCCAGCCTGCCGTCGAAGCGGGCGCGGTCGATCACCGCGCGGCGGTGGGTGCCCCGGCACACCACGGCGACCTCGTCGGCGACCTCGACCGCGAAGGTGAGCTGGCGGCCGTCGACGGCGACCAGCTCCACCCGGAGGTCGAGCGTGCCGCCCGGCGGTGTCGGCGCCTCGTGGCTGAGGTCCACGTGCACGCCGAGGGTCTGCTCGCCGTCCGCCAGCCGGCCGTCCAGCGCCCGCACGCAGGTCCACTCCACCAGCCCGACCAGGTAGCCGGTGGCCAGCACCGGCGGCAGGGCCGCGAACTCGGCGGACTCCGGCAGCAGGTGCGGCACGGTACGCCCGGCCGGCACGCGGTACTCCATCGACGCGGCCAGCCCGGGCCGCAAGGTGGGCCTCACCCGTTCGCTCCCTTCACCAGCAGGGCCGCCGCCGCCTTGGCGCGGAGCATGGCGGTACGGTCCCCTGACACCACGACGCTGGCGTTCGCCCCGTCGATGAGCAGCTGCAACGCGCCGGCCAGCTCGTCGGGCCGGTCCAGTCCGGCCGCGGCGGCGAGCTCGGCCAGGGTCGCCCGCAGCCAGTCCTTGTAGGCCGCGATCACCCGCCGCGCCGGGTGGTCGGGGTCGGGCAGTTCCACCGCGGCGTTGGTGAACGGGCAGCCCCGGAAGCCCTCCCGCCGGTGGCCGCGCGCCAGCCAGTCGAAGACCGCCAGCAGCCGGTCCACTCCGGACAGGCCGGTGCCGGCGAGGAACGCGCCGAGCGCCTCCCGCCGTGCCGCGCTCCGCCGGTCCAGCACGGCGGCCACCAGGTTCTCCTTGGACCCGAACTGCGCGTACAGCGTCGGCTTCGACACCCCGGCCCGCTCCACCAGCGCGTCCACCCCGGTGGCCCGGATGCCCTCGGCGTAGAAGACCTCGGTCGCCACCGCCAGCAACCGCTCGCCGCCCGGACTCAGCACCCACTCATACTGACAGGTCAGTAAACCTCCCGACAACAACACTTTCCCGCGCCACCGTGGTGGCGCGGGAAAGTGGAGTGGGTGAGCGAGGGTCAGGCGGGAGTACGGTCGGCGACCGGCACGGCCATGGCGGCCGCGTCGGCGGACTCCGGCGCGGCGGCCGGCTCGCCCGGCGTGCCGCTGCCGCCGGAGCGGAGGACGGCAAGCGCGAGCACGATGCCCGCCGCCACCAGCACCGCGCCGATCGCGAAGGCGAGATGGTAGCCGCCGGTCAGCGCCGCCGCCGTGCCGTGGCCGCCGGACACCAGGTGGTCGGTGCGGGACGTGGACAGCGTGGCCAGTACCGCCAGCCCGAGCGCGCCGCCGACCTGCTGGGTCGTGTTGATCAGGCCGGAGACCAGCCCGGAGTCCTCCGGCGTGGCGTCGGCCATGCCCATCGCCATCATCGCGGGGAACAGCAGGCCGCCGCCCACCCCGAGCAGCAGCATCGCCGGCAGCAGGTCGGTGACGTACTGGCCGTGCACGGGCGCCCTGGCGAACAGCAGCAGGCCGGCCACCACCGACGCCAGGCCCGCCACCAGCACCCGCCGCTCGCCGAAGCGCAGGTTCAGCCGGGGCGCGAAGCCCAGCGACAGCGTGCCGATGGCCAGGCCGACCGGCAGGAACGCCAGCCCGATCTGGAGCGCGTCGTACCCGAGCACCCGCTGGAGGTACAGCGCGCCGAGGAAGAACATCCCGAACAGGCCGGCCACCGTGAAGATCTGGATCAGGTTGACGCCGGACACGTTGCGGGACCGGAAGACGCGCAGCGGTAGCAGCGGGTTGGCGGCGGTGGCCTGCCGGACCACGAACGCGGCCAGCAGCGCCAGCGCCACCCCGCCGAGCCCGAGCGTGTGCGCGGAGGTCCAGCCGTAGTCGACGACCTCGACGATCGCGTACACGCCCAGCATCAGGGCGGCCGTCACCAGCACCGCGCCGACCACGTCGGCGCCCTGCCGCAGGCCGATGCCGCGGTCGTTCTCGAGCAGCCGGCCCGCCAGCACGGCGGCGGCGATGCCGATCGGCACGTTGACGAAGAAGATCCAGTGCCAGTTCAGCGCCTGGGTGAGGACGCCGCCGGCGAGCAGGCCGAGCGATCCGCCGGCGGCGGCGACGAAGCTGTACACCGCGATCGCCTTCATCCGCTCGCGCGGCTCGGGGAACAGCGTCACGATCATGCCGAGGATCACCGCGGACGCCAGCGCGCCGCCGACACCCTGCACGAACCTGGCCACCACCAGCTCCGACCTGTTACCGGAGACGCCGCACCACATCGAGGCGGCGGTGAACAGGATCAGGCCGGAGAGGAACACCCGCTTGCGGCCGATCAGGTCGCCGAGCCGGCCGGCGAGCAGCAGCAGGCCGCCGAAGGCGATCAGGTACGCGTTCACCACCCAGGCCAGGCTCTGCTGGGAGAAGCCGAGGTCACGCTGGATGGACGGGAGCGCGACGTTCACGATCGTCTGGTCGAGGATGATCATCAACATCCCGGTGCACAGCACGGCCAGCGCGAGGGTGCGCTGTCGGGTGCTGTCGCCGGAACGGGTGGAGCCGGTCATCGGGTCGCCTCCTGGGATGGGTACCAGAGCGACCGTACCAAATAGTTTTGTTGTAGACGATCTGATGTGAGATGAGTTACGACGCCGCCCGCTGGGCGCGCCGGCGTACCGGCCGCTCGGTGTGCGCGGGAGTGGACAGCCGGCCCTCCACCAGCCGGCGCAGGGCCGAGAGGAAGGTCGCCCGCTCGCCCTCCGGAAGCGCGCCCAGCACGTCGGCGAACATGGCGTTGACGATCGCGCCGGTCCTGGCCAGCATCTCCCTGCCGGCCGGGGTCACCACGACGAAGCACGCCCTGCGGTCGTTCGGGCACCGCTCGCGCCTGGCCAGCCCGGCCCTCTCCAGCTCGTCCACGGTCACCACCATGGTGGTCTTGTCCAGCGCGCAGGCCTCCGCCAGCTGGCCCTGGGTAAGGTTGCCGGGCGCCGCGTGGCACAGCACGCAGTGCATCCGTGGCGAGATCCCGAGACCCTCCAGGGCCGCGGTCAGCTCCGTCTGCAACGCGTAGCTGGCCTGGTTGAGCAGCATCAGCAGATCCGGCTCCGGCGGGGCGATGACGGTCGTCATGACCCGAGAGTATCAAGACCTTCTCCTTACGAAATTGTTCGACAGCGGAACGTTTCAGGTCCGGACGAGGCATCCTTGACGGGTGGCTGAGTGGATCTACTTTCTCCATCCCCCGCGCGACGACTTCGCCGCCACCATGACCAGCGAGGAGCGCGCGGTCTGGGCCGAGCACTTCGCCCGGCTGCAACAGCTGCTCGCCGACGGCACCCTGGTGCTCGCCGGGCCGACGCTGGGCCAGGTCAACACCGGGATCGTGATCTTCGAGGCGCCCGACGAGGCCGCCGCCGGGGCGGTACTCGCCGCCGACCCGGTCGTCTCCGGCGGGTACGCCACGGGCGAGCTGAGACCGTTCCGGGTCTCCCTGCTGCGAGGCCGCGACTGAGCCGTACGGCCTCACCCCGGCCGTACGGCGCGCAGGCAGAGCGCCACCGACGGTAGCCGCAGCACGCCGTCGCCGCCGACGTACCGCTCCGCCGCCCTGCCGACCGCCGCCCAGGTGTCCGGGTCGTCCGCCGACCCGAACCGCTCGGCGACCCTGGCCAGCAGCGGCGGTGGCAGCGCGGTGCGGTTGAACCGGACGTACTCCGCCACCGAGGAGAACCAGAACGGCGCGACCAGCTCGCCGACCTCGACACCGCCGAACCCGGCCGCGACCAGGTCGGCGCGCAGCCGGCCCGGGTCGGCCATGCCGAACGGCCCCGGCGCGCCGACCGCGGGCGCCGGCAGGCCGATCCGCTCGGCGAGGGCGACCGGCCCCACCGACATCAGGTGCCGGTCCGGCGGTCCCCACACCGCGGCGGCCAGCACCCCGGCCGGCCGGAGCCGGCCGAACAGCGTACGCAACGCCGCCACCCGGTCCACGGCGAACATCAGGCCGAACCGGGACAGCACCGCGTCGAACCCGCCGCCGATGCCGGCGCCGTCCAGATCCTCGAGGTCGGCGACGGCGAACGTCACGTTGTCCATGCCCTCCGCCCTGGCCATGGCCGCCTCCACCATCCGCGGCGACAGGTCGACGCCGACCACCCGGCCGGCGGGGCCGACGACCCGCGCCGCGCTCAGCGCCGGCTCCCCGTGGCCGGTGGCGACGTCGAGCACGGACTGGCCGGGCCGGAGGTCGGCCAGTTCCAGCAGCCGCGCGGTGACGGCGGCGGCGCCCCGCTCGAAGTACTCCAGGCTGGCCTCCCATCCCGGACAGGTGGCGTCCCAGACCCTCCTCGTCTCCGCCTTGTAGACGGCCGCGTCGAACTCCTCCATGCCTCCAATATTCCGTTCGGGTTATATGCCTGTCAAGTGATCTCTAATTGCCTTGCCGCCGCGCCGGGCGGGTGCCTACCGTGGTGGCGTCCCACCGCCTCCCCGAGGAGAGAGACGTTGCTGCACTGAGGTCCGGAGGCATCGCGCCAGCGGCACAGCCGCGGCGTGCCCGACCCAGCGTCGTCTCTCGTAGCGCGGTGTCTCCACCGGCTGTCCCGCCCACCCGCGAGCCCGGGGAGTCACCTCATGTCTTTCTCCGTCATCTGTACCGGCCTGCGCTTCGCCTGGCCCGACGGCGCGGTCGTCCTCGACGGCCTCGACTTCGCCGCCGGACCCGGCCGTACCGGCCTGATCGGCGTCAACGGGTCCGGCAAGTCCACCCTGCTCCGGCTGATCGCCGGCGAGCTGGCGCCGTCCGCCGGCACGATCCGGACGGCCGGCGAGATCGGGTACCTGCCGCAGAACATCACCCTCGCCGCCGGCCGGCGGGTCGAGGACGTGCTCGGCATCGCCGGCGTGCGGGCCGCGCTGGCCGCCATCGAACGCGGCGACGCCGGCAGGGAGAACTTCGCCGCCGTCGGCGACGACTGGGACGTCGAGGAGCGCACCGCCGGCACCCTGGACCGGCTCGGCCTCGGCGCCGTCGGGCTGGACCGCCCGGTCGGCGAGCTGTCCGGCGGCGAGACGGTCCTGCTCGGGCTGGCCGCGCTGCTGCTGCGCCGGCCCGGCGTGCTGCTGCTCGACGAGCCCACCAACAACCTCGACCTGGACGCGCGGCGACGGCTGTACGGCGCCGTCGAGTCCTGGCCGGGCGCGCTGGTCGTCGTCAGCCACGACCGCGAACTGCTGGACCTGGTCGACCAGATCGCCGACCTGCGGCCGGACGGCCTGCGCTGGTACGGCGGCAACCTCAGCGCGTACGAGGAGGCGCTCGCCGTCGAGCAGGAGGCGGCCGCGCGGATGGTACGGGCGGCCGAGTCCGACGTCCGGCGGCAGCAGCGCGATCTCGTCGAGGCGAGGACGAAGCTGGACCGCCGGCAGCGGTACGGCCGGCGCCAGCAGGACGAGGGCGGCCTGCCGAAGATCGTGGCTGGCGCGCGCAAGCGGCAGGCGCAGGTCACCGCCGGCAAACATCGGCTCGTCCACGAGGCCCGGCTCGACCAGGCGCGGGAGCGGCTGGCAGAGGCGGAGCAGGCGATCCGCGAGGACGCCAGGATCGCGGTCGACCTGCCGAAGACCGCCGTCCCGGCCGGGCGCACGGTGCTCACGCTCCTCGATGTCGCCCTCCAGTACGGCGGCAGGGTGTCGCTTGACGTGCGCGGCCCGGAACGGATCGCCCTGGTCGGCGCCAACGGCGCCGGCAAGACCACGCTGCTGCGCACGATCGCCGGCCAGCTCGCGCCGGTGTCCGGCGACCTGCGGGTCGCCGTGCCCGTGCGGTACCTGCCGCAGCGCCTTGACGTGCTCGACGACGCGCGCACGCTGGTCGAGAACGTGGCTCGTTTCGCCCCGGCCGCCACCAACAACGCGATCAGGGCGCGGCTGGCGCGGTTCCTCTTCCGCGGCACGCGCGCCGACCAGGTCGCCGGCACGCTGTCCGGCGGCGAGCGGTTCCGGGCCACCCTCGCCGCGCTGCTGCTGGCCGAGCCGCCGCCGCAACTGCTGCTGCTCGACGAACCCACCAACAACCTGGACATCGCCAGCGTCCGCCAGCTGTCCTCGGCCCTGGCGACGTACCGGGGCGCGCTGATCGTGGCGAGCCACGACGTGCCGTTCCTGCGCTCGCTGGAGCCCACCCGCTGGCTGCTGATGGACGGCGAGGTAGCCGACATCGACCCGCTGTAGCGTGAGCCCGTGCCGGCTCCGGTCGAGGTCCTCGTGTTGGGGCCGGTCGGGCCGGTACGGCGTCCACGACCTGCTGCGGGCGTACGCCGCCGAGCGGGCACGGCGGGAGGACCGCGCGGACAACCGGGCCGCGGCGGAGCGGACGTCCCGGGTACTCGCCGCCCCCGATTCCGGCGGGGAATCCTGATCAGCCCGCTCGCGTTCCGTCAGTATGCTGTTCGGACGCAAGACCGTGACCCTGCCCACCGCCGCCGAGGCCCTGCCCGGTCGGGACACGCCGATGCCGGTGGCGGACCGGCACGCGGTGCTCGGGACGCCGCTGCGGCCGCCGTTCCCCGACGGCCTGGAACAGGCCATCTTCGGGCTCGGCTGCTTCTGGGGCGCCGAGCGGGAGTTCTGGCAGCTCCCCGGCGTCTACACCACGGCGGTCGGCTACGCCGGCGGCCACACCCCCAACCCCACGTACGAAGAGGTCTGCTCCGGCCTCACCGGCCACGCCGAGGTCGTGCTGGTCGTCTACGACCCTACCAAGATCACCTACGCCGACCTGCTCAAGACCTTCTGGGAGTCCCACGACCCCACCCAGGGAATGCGCCAGGGCAACGACGTCGGCACCCAGTACCGCTCCGCCATCTACACCACCACCCCCGACCAGGCCGCCACCGCCGAAGCCTCCCGCGCCGCCTACCAAACCCGCCTCCACGCCGCCCGCCACCCCGACATCACCACAGAAATAACCCCGGCCACCCCCTTCTACTACGCCGAGGACTACCACCAGCAGTACCTCTCGGACAGCAAGAACCCGAACGGCTACTGCGGCCTGGCCGGAACCGGCGTGAGCTGCCCCGTCGGCCTGTTCGCGGGCGGGGACACCTCGAACGGCGAGCGCTGACGCGCTGCCCCCGAGCGTTGCGAGCGGCGAGCAGGTCGGTGGCGTGCTCTCCGTTGCCTTCGGCTCCGTGTGCCGCCCTACGCGCGCGATCTCTGAAGCCAGCTCGAAGTCCATGAGATTGAGCTCCCATAGCGTCGGCGGCGTGCGGCGGATCGCCTGGGTGGTGCCGTTGCTTTCGCTCCTGCCGTTGGCCGGGTGCGCCGAGGCGGCATCGCCGAACTCGAGGGCAACGGCGGCGGCCGGGACGGCGACCGTCGACTGCGACCGGATCGCGGGTAGCGGTCGGACGTTCTACGAGAGCAACCCGACGTACACCGATCCCCGGGACGACCGTGCGGACTGGTCGACGGCTCCGCCGGAGGAGCAGGGGATGGATTCCGCCCTGTTGCGCACGGGGCTGGCCAAGCTCGGGAGCAACGCGTCGTTGTTCAGCGCGCTGGTCATCCGGCACGACCGTCTCGTGGCCGAGCGGTACTACCACGGCAGTGGCGCGCGGCGGAGCAACAACGTCCACTCGGTGTCGAAGAGCGTTCTGCAGGCGCTGGTCCACATCGCCATCGCGAAGGGCTACCTCAAGAGCCTGGACGACCCGGTGGCCGGCTACCTGCCGGAGTACTTCGGCAGTGCCTCGCCGGAGAAGAAGAAGATCACCATCCGGCACCTGTTGACCATGAGGTCGGGTCTGGACTGGACGGAGGATTCGACCGAGAGCCGGGTCGAGAAGGCGCCGAACCGGGTCCGGTCGATTCTCGACCGTCCACTCGTGTCCGTCCCCGGCACGACGTACAACTACAGCACCGGCAATACGCACGTCGTCTCGGCCGTGCTGCAGAAGGCCACGCGCATGAGCACGTGCCAGTTCGCCCACCGGTACCTGTTCGGACCGATGGGCATCACGGCCGAGCACTGGGGCCGTGACCCGCAGGGCATCTTCTCCGGCGGGTACAACGTCTACCTGACACCGCGGGAGATGGCCAAGTTCGGCCTGCTCTACCTGCACGACGGCAGGTGGGGTGGCCGGCAGCTCGTGCCACCCAATGCGGTGCGGGCGGCACAGGCCGAGACCACCAGGGTCGACGACACGGTCGGCTATTCCGAGGGTTGGTGGGTGCGGACCATCTCCGGACAGTCGATGTACTTCGCCTGGGGATACGGCGGGCAGTTCGTCTACGTCATCCCCAGCGCGGACATCGTGCTCGTGATCAGCGAGAACACCAGCGACAGCAGCGTCAACGAGGAGATCGACCCGACGGCGTTCATTCGCGACTACCTGCTGCCGTCCACCACCGGGCGCTGATCTCGGCGTGCCAGACTCGGGCGTATGAAGTATGTGCTGTTGATCTGCGACGATGAGTCGGCTTCGCCGAGTGATGAGGAGCTGGCGGTCGATCCGGTGCACCAGGCTTGGGTGGCGGATCTGGAGCGGCGGGGGGCCCGGTTGTACGGGGCTCGGCTGCGGCCGGTGGCTGAGGCGAGGACGGTGCGGGTTCGGCGGGGGGAGACGCTGGTCTCCGATGGGCCGTTCTCGGAGACGAAGGACTTCGTCGGGGGATTCGTGGTGGTCGAGTGTGACGGCCTGGACGAGGCGATCGCCATTGCCGAGGGGCATCCGTACGCGCGGTTCGGCAGCATCGAGATCCGTCCGGTCTGGGAATGACCGCGTCCGAGGATGAGGTGCGCGCCACGGTCGACGCGGCGTACCGGGATGAGTGGGGTCAGGTTGTCGCGACGCTGATCGGGCTGATCCGGGACTGGGATCTGGCGGAGGACTGCGCGCAGGACGCGTTCGCGGCCGCGCTGGCGACCTGGCCGCGCGACGGCATCCCGGCCCGCCCGGGCGCCTGGCTCACCACTACGGCGCGTAACCGTGCGACGGACCGGCTGCGGCGCGACTCCGCGGGCCGCGCGAAGCTGCGTGAGCTCGCCGTGCTGGTCCGCGACCAGGACGGGACGCCGCCGGTGGGCGAGATCCCCGACGAGCGGCTCCGGCTGATCTTCACGTGCTGCCACCCGGCGCTGCCGTTCGAGGCCAGGGTCGCCCTCACCCTGCGTACGCTCGCCGGCCTGAGCACGGCCGAGATCGCCAAGGCGTTCCTCACCGCCGAGCCCACGATGGCGCAACGCCTGGTCCGCGCCAAGCGCAAGATCGCCGCGGCCAGCATCCCGTACCGCGTCCCTCCGGCCGAGTTGCTGCCGGAACGGCTGGCGTCGGTCCTCGCGGTGCTTTACCTGATCTTCAACGAGGGCTACGACGAACAGGACGGACGTCGGGCGCTGACCGCCGAGGCGATCCACCTCGCCCGCGTCCTCGTCCGGCTGATGCCGCACGAGCCCGAGCCGCGCGGCCTGCTGGCGCTGATGTTGCTGACCGAGGCCCGGCGCGCGGCGCGTACCGACGGCGGCGTGCTGGTCACGCTGGAGCACCAGGACCGGTCCCGGTGGGATCGCGCCCTGATCGCGGAGGGCGTCGCAGTGCTCGACCAGGCGCTGGCCATGCGCCGCGGCGGGCCGTACCAGGTGCAGGCCGCGATCGCCGCCTGCCACGCCACCGCACCCGACACGGCGAGCACCGACTGGCCGCAGATCGCCGCCCTCTACGCGGAGCTGGCCCGGATCGCGCCCTCCCCGGTGGTGGAGCTCAACCGGGCCGTGGCGGTCGCCATGTCCGACGGCATCCCGGCCGGCCTCGCGCTGGTGGAGGAGCTCGCGGCGTCCGGCCACCTCGACGGGTACCACCTGCTGCCGGCGACCAGGGCCGACCTGCTCAGGCGGGACGGCCGGGTGGACGAGGCCAGGGTGGCGTACGAGGAGGCGCTCCGGCTGGCGCCGACCGAGGCGGAGCGCCGCTACCTGACCGGCCGCCTCCGCGAGCTCTGACCGGCCCGCGAACTTTTTCGCCGGTGATGTCGATCCCGGGCCGGCTCCCTTCGTCGGTGGGCAAAACCGACCAGACGAAGGGAACGCCCGATGTCGTACACCGCCACCCGGACCCGGACCCGGACCAGGACCACCAGCAACACCCGAGCGACTCTCGTGTTGACGCTGGCGTGCGCGGCCCAGGCGATGGTGGGCCTCGACACCGCCATCGTGAACGTGGCGCTGCCGTCGATCCAACGCGACCTCGATATCGGTCACGGCGCGTTGCAATGGGTCGTCGTCGCCTACAGCCTGCTGCTCGGTGGCTTCCTCCTCGCCGGCGGCCGGATGGCCGACCAGCTGGGCCGGCGGCGGGTCTTCGTCGCCGGGCTCGCCGTCTTCACGGGCGCGTCGTTCCTGGCCGGCGCCGCGCCGGGCGCCGGCCTGTTGATCGCGGCCCGCGCCGTCCAGGGATTCGGCGCCGCGCTGATCGTGCCGGCGGCGCTGTCGCTGCTGGCTGTCACCTTCCCGGAGGGCCGGGAACGGGCCCGCGCGCTCGGCATCTTCGGGGCCGTGGGTGGAGCGGCCGGGTCGGTGGGTGTCGTCGCCAGCGGCCTGCTGACCGCCGGTCCCGGCTGGCGCTGGTCGTTCTTCATCAACGTCCCCGCCGGCGCGCTGTTCATCACGCTCGCCGCGGTGTGCCTCGCCCGCGACCGGACCGGTGACCGGGCGACGCGACTCGACATCGCCGGTGCGGTCACGGTGACCGGCGGGCTGCTGCTGTTCGTCTACGCCCTGCACCACGCCGCCGACCACGGCTGGATCTCCGGGTCCACGCTGGCGTGGTTCGCGGCGGCCGCGGTGCTGCTGGTGGCGTTCGTCCGGGTCGAGGCACGCGCCGCCGCCCCGCTCGTACCGGCCTCGATCCTGAGGAACCGCACGCTCGTCGCCGCCAACCTCACGGCGTTCCTCTCCTACTGCGCCATGCTCGCGTTCATCTTCATCGGGTCCCTGCTGATGCAGCAGGAACTGGGCTACTCGCCGACGAAGACGGGCCTGGCGTGGCTGGCCACGACGATCACCGTCTTCCCGGCGTCCATGGCCGGGGCCTGGCTCGCCGCCCGGGTGCGGGTGCGGTGGCCGCTGGTGGTGGGCCTCTCCCTGTTCGGCCTCGCGGCGCTGTGGTTGGCGAGGATACCCACGCACGCCAGCTACGGCACCGACCTGCTGCCGGCCTTCCTGCTCGCCGGACTCGGCTTCGGGCTCGGCGGCCCGGCGCTCCAGATCGGCGCCCTGTCCGGCGTGTCCCGGTCGGTGTCGGGGCTGGCGTCCGGCCTGGTGGGCACCATGCGCGAGATTGGCGGCGCCGCCGGTGTCGCCGCGGTCTCGACCGTGCTCGTGACCGGGTCGGGCCTCGGCGGCTTCCACGCGGCCTTCGCGTTCATCGTTGTCCTCGCCGTCACCGGCGTGGTCACCGCCGCCGCCGGATTCGCTTCGCGCCCCCTGTCGATTTCGGTGCCCCGCCCTTCGTCGGTGGGGCGACACGGTTACGAAACCACTTCCTGAGAGGAGATCAGGTCATGACCGCGCAGAACCTGCCCCCGGTGGTCGACCGGGCCACCTTCCAAGCCGAACTGGACGCGCTGCGGGTACGGGAGAAGGCACACACCCGGGCGGGCGACGCGATCGCCGCGGCCCGGCGGCGCCTGCCGATGGTCGAGGTGGACGCCGGCCTCACGCTGATCGGACCGGACGGGCCGGTCACCCTGCTCGACGCGTTCGAGGGCCGCCGGCAGCTCATCGCCTACTACTTCATGTGGCACGCCGGCAGTTGCGCCGCGGACGTGTGCGAGGGCTGCACCTACTACACCGGTCAGGTCCGCGAGCTGTCCACCATCCATTCCCGCGACGCCACCTTCGCCGTCCTCTGCCAGGGGCCGTACGAGGAGAGCGCCCGGTACCGCGAGTTCATGGGTTGGGACATGCCCTGGTACTCGGCGCGGGAGTCGGCGGCGGAGCTGCTGGCCGGGCGCCAGGTCGGCATGTTCCACCTGGTGTGCTACGTGCGGGACGGCGACCGCGTCTTCGAGACCTACTGGACGAACGGTCGCGGCGTCGAGGCGATGGACAACAGCTACGGGCTGCTGGACCTGACCGTCTACGGCCGGCAGGAACCGTGGGAGGACTCCCCGGCCGGCTGGCCGCGGGACTGCGGAACCGCCGGCCCGCACCCCTACCGCACGAACGGCCGGCCCACCGCCCAGTGGAACCGCCTGGCGGCGGGCCACTCCGACGACCTCACCACCGCACGCTGATCACCAAGGCCGCCGCCTCCCACCGTGGGGTGGGAGGCGGCGGCCGTTGGCGGGTTACTGGTTCAGGAAGTTGAGGAGCACGGGGGTGACCTCGTCGGCGTGGGTCCACAGCAGACCGTGCGGGGCGCCTTCGATCTCGTGGTAGGTGGCCTGCGGCAGCAGCTCGTGGAAGCGGCGGCCGGTGGAGTCGATGGGAAGGATGTTGTCGGCGGTGCCGTGCACGATCAGGGCGGGGACGTCGATCTTGGGGATGTCCGCGCGGAAGTCGGTGATCCAGGTCGGCACGGCGGCGCTGGAGGCGAACCAGGACGAGCCGGCGGCGACGTTCCAGCTGTTGCGCAGGGCCTCCTCGGACAGCCGGGTGCCGAGGTTCTCGTCGGTGTTGTAGAAGCTCTTGTAGAACTCGGTGAAGTACGCGTACCGGTCGGCCGTCACGGCGGCGAGGATGCCGTCGAAGACCTCCTGCGGCACGCCGGCCGGGTTGTCGTCGGTCTTCAGCAGGAAGGGTTCGAGCGAGGCGAGGAACGCGGCCTTCGCCACCCGCCCCGAGCCGTACGTACCGAGGTACCTGGCGACCTCGCCGGT
Organism: Mycobacteriales bacterium; assembly: GCA_045806985.1. GTDB lineage: Bacteria > Actinomycetota > Actinomycetes > Mycobacteriales > JBJMIH01 > JBJMIH01. Next base: position 59,988 of record JBJMIH010000140.1, read on the forward strand.
GCCCATCGAGAAGCCGACGAGGACCGCGCCGGTCAGATCCAGGGTGTCGAGCAGGACCTTCAGGTCGGCCGCGAACGTGTCGTAGTCGTACCCGGTGGTGGGGTGGCTGGACCGGCCGAAGCCCCTGCGGTCGTAGGTGATGACCCGGTATCCGGCCGCCAGCAGCGCGGCGCTCTGCTTCTCCCACGAGTTGCCGTCGAGCGGGTACCCGTGGATGAGGACGACCGGCTGTCCCTCGCCGTGGTCCTCGTAGTAGAGGTCGATATCGGTGCCGTTCTCGGTGCCTACCGTGACGAACGCCATCGTGGATCCTCCCGAGATCTTGGAGAACGATCGTTCTCGCGTAGACTGGAGAACGTGCGTTCTCAAGTTTCTGTTCCCCGGCGGCGCGGGCTGGACGACGAGACGGCCCGGGCCAGGGTGCTGGACGCAGCCGACCGGCTGTACTACGAGCATGGCATCCACGCCGTCGGCATGGACCTGCTTCGCGCCGAGTCAGGCGTGCCGCTCAAGCAGCTGTACCGGCTGTTCGGCGGCAAGGAGGCGATCGTCGAGCAGGTGCTGCTGCGCCGGCACGAGGTGTGGACCGACTGGGTACGGGCCGCCACCGCCGCCGCGACTGGTCCGAGGGCGCGGCTGCTGGCGATCTACGACATGCTGGCCCGCTGGTTCGACCAGGAGGACTTCCGCGGCTGCCTGTTCATCCACTCCTTCGGCGAGCTCGGCGGCGACATGCCGCGCGTCGCCGAGATCGTCCGCGCCCACAAGGCCGACTTCCAGGCGCGGGTCGCCGAGCTGGTCGCCGAGGCGGGCGCGCCGGACTCGCTCGCCCCGCAGCTGGCGATCCTCGCCGAGGGCGCGCAGACCACCGCCGCCATCGCCGGTACCACCGACGCGGCCCGCCAGGCCAGGGCGGCCGCCGAGGTGCTCATCGACCACGCGCTCGGTCCGGGAGCGCGCTGAGGCGGGCCTCCAGGTGGGTGCGGACGGGGGCGGCCAGGTCGAGGGCGAGGGCGGCCCGGTACGCGGCGCGGGCCTCTGCGGGACGGTCGAGGCGGGCCAGCAGCTCGGCGCGGGTCGCGTGCCACCAGGGGTAGGACTCCAGGCCGGCGATGGTGTCGACCAGCGCGAGGCCGGCGGCCGGACCGTCCCGTTCGGACACCGCGGCGGCGCGGTTGAGGCGGGCGACCGGCGTGCCTGCCGCGGTGAGCAGCACGTCGTACCAGGAGATCACCGCGTCCCACGGCGTCTCGGCGTAGGACGGCGCGAGGGCGTGGCAGGCGGCGATCGCCGCCTGCACCGCGTAGGGGTCCGGGCGGTCCGGGGTACGCCGCAGCGCCACCCCGACCAGCTCGACGCCCTCCCTGATCCGGGCCGCGTCCCACCGCGTCCGGTCCTGATCGGACAGCAGCACCGGCCGGCCGCGGCCGTCCAGCCGCGCCTCCCGCCGCGCGTCGTGCAGCAGCATCAGCGCCAGCAGCCCGAGCACGGTCGGCTCGTCGGGCATCAACCCGGCCAGCAGCCGGCCCAGCCGGATCGCCTCGGCGCTCAGCGCGACCCTGACCAGGTCCTCCCCCGCCCCGGCCGCGTACCCCTCGTTGAAGATCAGGTACACGGTAGCCGCGACACCGGCGAGCCGGCCCGGCAGTTCCTCGGCGGCCGGCACCCGGTACGGGATCCTGGCCCGCTGGATCTTCTGCTTGGCCCGGGTGAGCCGCTTGGCCATGGTCGCCTCCGGCACCAGCAGCCCGCGCGCGACCTCCGCGGTGGTCAGCCCGCCGAGCGCCCGCAGCGACAGCGCGACCTGCGCCTCCAGGCCCAGCGCCGGGTGGCAGCAGGTGAAGACCAGCCGCAGCAGGTCGTCCCGGACCGTCTCGGGCGGTTCCGGCGCGGAGTCGGGTTCGAGCATCGCCATCGACTCCGCCTCCTTCCCGGCCCTGCGCGCCTCCCGGCGCAGCAGGTCGATCGCCCGCCGCTTGGCGGTGACCAGCAGCCACGCCCGCGGGTTGTCCGGCACGCCGTCGCGTGGCCACGTCTCCAACGCCCTGAGCACGGCGTCCTGCGCCGCGTCCTCGGCCAGGTCGATGTTCCCGGTGAGGCGGACGAGCGTGGCCAGTACGCGAGCCCCCTCCTCGCGTACCAGCCGCGCCGCCGCGTCCGCGGGTCCCACCCGGCGCCCCGAGGTCAGGACCCGAACTGGATGACCGGGCGGACCTCGACCGCCCCGTCCCAGGCCGCCGGGATCCGCGCCGCGAGCGCGACCGCCTCGTCCAGGTCGGCGCACTCCACCAGGTAGAAGCCGGTCAGGGCCTCCTTGGTCTCGGCGTACGGCCCGTCGCTGGTGATCACGTCGCCGCCCTTGCCGCCGGCGACCCGCACGGTGGTGGCGGTGGAGGTCGGGTACAGCGCCGCGCCACCCTTGATCACAGCCTCGGCCGCCTGGCCGAACTCGTTGTACTCCTTCATCTCCTCGGCGTACTGGGGGTCGCTCCAGTCGACGTCCAGACGGGTGTAGGTGAGTGCGGCGTACAGTGCCATGGCGGTCACTCCTCGATCAGGGCCGGCGCCCTTCGCCGGCATCCACTCTAAGGACGAACGGCCCCGCCGCCGCCTGGACACCTGACGCCGAAGAGATTTCAGCCGACGACGTCCTGCCGGTCCCCGTCGATCACCAGCGCCTGCCCGTCGCGCAGCGTCACGTACGGGATGCCGTGGTCCCGGTAGTACCCGATGCTCGAATCCGGCTCGTCCGGCCGGTGGTGCGGCACCAGCGCGCACGGCAGCAGGCCGAGCCCCTCCCAGACCACCTCGGGCCGGTACCCCGGCGGGACGACGGTCGGGTCGTCCTCGACGCTGACGATCCCGCGCAGCGTCGGCCCGAGCATGCAGGGCCCGGCGCTGTACCCGGAGTACACCACCGCGTCGGCCCGCAGCAGCTCGGTGAGGATCTCGTCGCCGCCGCTCTGCCGCAGCGCCCGGCGCAGCAGGTAGACGTTGCCGCCGCGCGGGTAGATCAGGTCCACCCCGCCGAGCACCTCGCGCAGGGCGCCTGGGCGGCCGAAGTGGTCCCGCAGGTCCACCTCGAACGGCTCCAGCCCGAGCCCGGCCAGGTCGGCCAGCTCCCGCGCCATCGCGGCGGCCCGCTCCGCGCCGTCCAGGTAGTCGGCGGCGTTGCCGATCATCGCGGCCCGCCTGCCGCCGCGCAGCAGCGTGAGCAGCTCCTCCGGCCGGTTGCCGAGCCGGTACGAGGACAGGTACGCCCGCATCACGCGCGGAGCCCGTCCAGCAGGAACCCCGCGTCCGCCCTCACGGCGTCCATCGTACGGAGAAGGAGCCGTTCCGTGCCCACATCGCCGTCGGCGCCGGCCCCGGCCTCGGCATCTCGATCGCCCACCGGTTCGGCCCAGCCTGACCCACCCGCCTTCGGGCCTACGTTCGCCGCTGTGGGGGGCCCACCCCCTACTCGCCGCTGTGGCTCTCGCCGCTTGCCCATCCCCCACCCCACCCACCTCCACTTCGCATGAGTGCGCCAGCGGCGCGGCACCGGCCGGGAAGCCCCCGCGGGCGAATGCGCGGAACCCCGCAACGACCAACTCCCAACGACAGCCAACCATCCGGAAAGGCCCGTAGGGGTTGTATCCCCCCGGCCGCCCACCGGCGACAACCAGCGGGACCCGTGCCCGTGCGAGTCCGACTCCCTGCCGTCGGCGACAACCCCTACCGATCTTTCCCGGTGGTCCAGCACCCACTCGGACTTGGCCGTTGCGGGGTTCCGCGCATTCGTGCGCGGGGGCTTCCCGGGCTGGTGGCGCGCCGCTGGCGCACTCATGCGGGCAAAAGGCAGCCGACGTGAAAGAGGGCCGGGCGTGGAGGTGGGGTGGGGGTGGGCAAGCGGCGAGAGGCACAGCGGCGAGTAGGGGGTGGGCCCCCAGGGCCGGCGAACGTAGGCCCGAAGGCGGGTGCGAGTAGGGGGTGGGCTCCCCGGGGCGGCGAACGTAGGCCCGAAGGGGCGGTGGGGGTGGGCGGGTAGGGGTTCAGCTGGGGACTACTGCTCGGCCCAGGGGATCTCGCAGGTCGCGGTGCCGGCCGGGACGGCGGTTGGGGGGTCGCCGGGCAGTTGGACGTGCCAGCCGGCCGGGGTGGCGCCGTCCCTGCCGACCCGGAGGGTTCCGCCGGTGCGGGACACCTCGAAGGTGGCGGCCGGGGCGCCGGTCAAGTTCGGGACGGTGACGGTGACGCGGGCGCCGTCGTCGAGAGCGTACGGGCGCAGCGTCACTCCGTCCGCGAAGTCGTAGTCCGGGCGGTCGTCGCGCGCGCCCCACGGGATCACCGCGCCGGGCCGTACCAGCAGGGGCACGGTGTCGAAGCCGCAGGTCTCGCTGACCCAGCGCGGGCCCTCCACCACCGCGCCGGTGATCAGGTGGGTCCACCGGCCGGCCGGCACGTAGTAGGAGGTCTCGCCGTCGGCCGAGAACACCGGCGCGACCAGCAGGTCCGGCCCGAGCATGTACTGCCGGTCCAGGTACGCGCACGCCGGGTCGTCGGGGAACTCCACCGCCATCGGGCGCATCACCGGGATGCCCTCTTCGTGGGCCACCACCGCCGCGCCGTACAGGTACGGCATCAGCCGGGCCTTCAGCCGGGTGAAGGCCCGCAGTACGTCCACGGCCTCGTCGTCGAACAGCCACGGGACCCGGTAGGACTGGTTGCCGTGCAGCCGGCTGTGCGAGGAGAGCAGGCCGAAGGCCACCCACCGCTTGAACACGGCCGGGTCGGGCCGGCCCTCGAAGCCGCCGATGTCGTGGCTCCAGAAGCCGAACCCGGACGCGGCCAGCGACAGCCCGCCGCGCAGGCTCTCGGCCATCGACTCGAACGTCGCGGAGCTGTCCCCGCCCCAGTGCACCGGGAACTGCTGGCCGCCCGCGGTCGCCGACCGGCAGTACAGCACCGCCTGGCCCTCGCCGCGGTGCTTGCGCAGCACCTCGAACACGGTGCGGGTGTACAGGAAGCTGTACCAGTTGTGCATCCGCTCCGGGTCGGACCCGTCGTGCCAGGTCACGTCCAGCGGCACCCGCTCGCCGAAGTCGGCCTTGAAGCAGTCCACCCCCAGGTCGAGCAGTGCGCGCAGCTTGTCGGCGTACCAGGCGCAGGCGTCCGGGTTGGTGAAGTCGACCAGGGCCATGCCGGCCTGCCACATGTCGGTCTGCCAGACATCGCCGTTCGGGCGCTTGAGCAGGTAACCGGCGGCCGCGCCCTCGGCGAACAGCCGGGACCGCTGCGCGATGTACGGGTTGATCCACACCGACACCCGCAGCCCGCGCTCGTGCAGCCGGCGCAGCATCCCGGCCGGGTCGGGGAAGGTGCGCGGGTCCCACTCCAGGTCGCACCAGTGGAACTCGCGCATCCAGAACGAGTCGAAGTGGAACACGGACAGCGGCAGCTCGCGCTCCGCCATCCCGTCGATGAAGCCGGTGACCGTCTCCTCGTCGTAGGAGGTGGTGAACGACGTGCTCAGCCACAGCCCGAACGACCAGGCCGGCGGCAGCGCCGGCCGGCCGGTCAGCGCGGTGTAGCGGCGCAGCACCTCGCGCGGGGTCGGCCCGTTGATGACCAGGTAGGTCAGCACCTGCCCCGGCACGCTGAACTGCACCCGCGAGACGACCTCGGAGCCGACCTCGTACGACACCGCCCCCGGGTTGCTGACCAGCACCCCGTACCCGCGGCTGGACAGGTGGAAGGGCACGTTCTTGTAGGCCTGCTCGCTGCTGGTGCCGCCGTCGGCGTTCCAGACGTCGACCGACTGGCCGTTCTTCACCAGCGGCCCGAACCGCTCCCCCAGCCCGTACACGCTCTCGCCGACGCCGAGGTCGAGCTGGTCGTACACGTAGTGGCCGCCGTCGTCGGTGTCCACGACGCCCATGCCCTTGTGTCCGCTGCCGGTCAGCACCCGCCCGTCCGACCCGAGGAACTCCAGCCCCCACCCGCCCCGGCGGCGGAACCGCGCGGTCAGCCCGCCGGAGGTGAGGCTCGCGTACTCGCCGTCGTCGGTGATCCGGACCGCCGTGCCGGGGTCGGCGGCGAGCGGGAACTCGGGCCGGGCTGGCCGGCCGCCGAGATGGTGGCCGACGGTCACGGCGATCACGTCCGGCATCGGCGACGTGCAGGTGACGGTGACGACCGGGGTGTTGAGCGTGTCGTCGCGCCGGGTGATCCGCCGTACCGGGGCGTACACGGTGAGCGAGTTCGGGCCGGTCTCGACGTCGTGCACCTCGACCGGGTGCAGCACCCTGACTCCCTCGCGGGTCATCCAGTAGCCGTCGCTGAACTTCATCTGCCGTCCGCAGCCTTCCTATTTGAGGGCGCCGACCATGACGCCGCGGGTGAGGGTGCGCTGGAAGATCAGGAAGAACAGCACGGCGGGGAGGATGCCGATCAGCGCGGACGCGCTGGTCGTGGTGGCATCCATCTGCTTGTCCCCCTGCAGGACGCCGAGTGCGACCGGCACCGTCTGGGTGTCGTTGGAGACGAGGAAGACCAGCGGCAGGAAGAACTCGTTCCAGGTCCAGATGAAGAAGAAGGTGAACAGCACCGACAGGGTGGGGCGGCTGGTGGGCACGACGATCCGCCACAGCACCCGCCAGCGGCCGGCGCCGTCCACCTCGGCCGCGTCCAGCAGCTCGCGCGGGAAGTTCGCGTACACCGAGGACAGCAGGTAGGTGCCGAACGCGCTCTGGATCGCGGTGAAGATGATGATGATCGCCAGCTGCGTGTTGTAGAGGTGCACCTCCTTGGCCAGGTAGTACAGCGGGTAGACCAGGCCCTCCTGCGGGAGCAGGTTGGCGACCAGGAAGAACACCAGGAACCAGACCCGGCCGCGGATCCGGCCGATGCCGAGGGCGTACGCGTTGAGCACCGACACGAAGACCCCGGCGATGGCCACGGCCAGGCTGATGACGAAGCTGTTGATCAGCTTCTGGGTGAAGTCGACCCGCTTCCAGAAGTTCACGATGCCGGACAGGTGCAGCTCGTGCGGCAGGCTGATCGGCCCGTGGCTGGCGTAGTCGGACGGGCTCTTGACCGCGTTGACCGCCACCACCAGGAACGGGGCGAGCACCAGGAACAGCAGCACGAGCAGGACGACCAGCACCGCGTACCGGAAGGGGCCGCGCCGGCGGGCGGCGGGGAGGGCGACCACGTTCACACCTCCCGGCGGGCCTGCAACCGCAGGAAGGCGATCGCGATCAGGACGATGAGCAGCGTCATCACGGTGGCGATCGCCGAGCCGTAGCCGACGTCGACGTTCTCGAAGAAGGTGTGCCAGGCGAAGTACGACGGCACCAGCGTGGAGTTGCCCGGCCCGCCCCTGGTCAGCACGAAGATCTGGCCGAACACCTTGAGCGCCGCGATCGTCGTGGTCACCAGCACCACGTAGATCTCCGGCCGGATCAGGTGCACGGCGATCCGGGTGAACCGCTGCCACCAGTTGGCGCCGTCCAGGTCGGCGGCCTCGTACAGCTGCGGGTCCACCCGGGACAGCCCGGACATGAACATCACCACCGGGTACCCGATCTGGAACCAGACCAGCACCCCCATCACGCTGTACAGGGCCCAACTCGGGTTGCCGAGCCAGTCGTGGCGCAGCCCGCCCAGCCCGGTGTCCTTGAGCGCCACGTTGAGCGCGCCGTCCGCGTTCAGGATCCAGCTCCAGACGATGCCGGTGACCGCGACCGGCAGCACCTGCGGCAGGTAGAACCCGGACCGGAACAGGCTGGCCGTGCGCGGGCCGAAGCGCTGCCCGACGTAGTCGAACAGGACCGCGGCCAGCACCAGCCCGAGCAGTGTCGGGATCACCGCCATCGCGACGACCAGCAGCCCGATGTGCCGGAACGAGGCCCAGAAGTTGTCGTCGTGGATCAGCCGCTGGTAGTTGTGCAGGCCGACCCAGTGTGGCGTGCCGACGCCGTCCCAGCGGGTGAAGCTGATCCCGATGTTCATCGCCAGCGGCACCACGACCACCGCGAGCGCCAGCAGCAGTCCCGGTATCAGGAAGATCCCGTAACCGCCCTGGCGCGACCGGCTGCCGGCACGCCCCTTGCCTCCCGCCATCGGCTACTTACCCATGGCGGACAGGTTGTCGTTGTACGGCTTGGCGAGGTTGTCGAGCACGCTGTTCGGGCTCTTGCCGTTGGTGAGGTCCTGCACGCCGGCCACCATCACGTCGTAGTAGCCGGGCGCCGGCCAGTCCGGGTAGAAGGCCAGCTCGTCGTTCTTGGTGACCGTCTCCCAGTTGTCCAGGAGCTCCTTGTTCCTCGGATCGGTGATCTTGCTGGCATCGAACTTGACCGGCACGCCGCCCGAGTTGCCGAGCAGGTCCTGGACCTTGGGCTTCATCGTGATGTTGATGAAGTCATAGGCCAGGCTCTTGTTCTTGGCCTTTGACGGCACCACCCAGATGTTGCCACTGGAGCCGGGCTGGAGCTTGTTGCCGGGGAACAGGAAGGTGCCCCACTGGAAGTTCTTGATCTCGTTGGCGAACCGGCCGTACCACCAGCTGCCGGAGATCATGATCGGGAACTTGCCCTGCTCGAAGGCCACGCCCATGTCCTCGGCCTTGACACCCGAGGAGCTCTTGGCGATGTAGCCCTTGCTCACCCAGTCGGCGTAGGTGTTCGCGGCGTAGGTGAGCTCGGGGCCGTGGAAGTTGACCTTCTTCTTGTACAGCTGGTAGTCGTTCACGAACGAGCGCTTGGCCTTGGACAGCGCCAGCTCGTAGAAGATCTGCTGGGCCGGGTACTCGGCGGCGCCGACGGACAGCGGGGTGACGCCGGCGTGGACGAAGGTGTCCATGGCGGTCTGGAACTCGGCGAGCGTGGTCGGCACCTGCACGTTGTACCGCGAGAACATGTCCTTGTTGTAGTAGACCATCACGTACTCGCCGTAGTTCGGGATGCCGTACCACTTGCCGCTGCCCATCACGCCACCCGAGTACCGCGCGGTGGTCTGGAGGCTGGAGCTGAGGATCTTGTCCCAGCCGTACTTGTGCACCTGCGGGGTGAGGTCGGTGAGCAGGTTCTGCTTGGACAGCAGGCCGGCCGAGGCGTTGCCCTTGTTGTACTCCATGACGTCGGGCGCCTCGCCGGAGTTGAGGATCATCGCCGCGTTCTGCCGGATCTGCTCGAAGCTCTTGGGCTCGAACTTCACCGTCACCCCGGGGTGGGACGCCTTGAACTCCTTGATCGCCTCGTTCCAGGCGATCCCCATCGCGCTGTCGGCGCCCTCGTAGTGCCAGAGCTTGAGGGTCCCGCCCTTCTTGGAGCCGGACCCACCGCCGGAGCCGCAACCGGCGACCGCCAGCGCCACCGCGGCGGCGGCCGCGATGAGAGCGCTCCACCTGACGCGACCACGAGAGCTGAACATCCGGGACACCTCCGGAGCCGGGACACTGTCGAAGCGCTTCGACACTTGGCGCTTAAAGTAGGGACTGACGGTGCCAACGTCAACAGCCAGCTTGCCGCGAGTGTCACGGCATCGCCTGCTACGCTCATTCATCGAAACGCTTCGATGGGGGTGGCTGTGGCCCGGATCGAGGACGTCGCGCGGCACGCGGGCGTCTCTCCCAGCACGGTGTCGTACGTGCTGAGTGGCAAGCGCTCGATCTCGGCCGAGACCCGCCGGCGGGTCGAGGAGAGTATCCGGCTGCTCGGGTACCACCCGCACGCCGGCGCGCGGGCCCTGGCGAGCAACCGGTCCAACGTGATCGCGCTGGTGATCCCGCTGCGGTCCGGCATCCACGTGCCGGTGCTGATGCAGTTCGCCATCGCCGTCACCACCGCCGCCCGCCGCCACGACCACGACGTGCTGCTGCTCACCCAGGAGGAGGGCGTCGACGGCCTGCACCGGGTGGCCCGCAGCGCGCTCGTCGACGCGCTGATCGTGATGGACGTCGAGCTGCGCGACGCCCGCATCCCGGTGCTGCGCGGGCTGGACCGGCCGGCGGTGCTGATCGGGTTCCCGGCCGACGCCGGCGGACTGACCTGCATCGACCTGGACTTCCAGGCGGCCGGCGCGCGCTGCGTCGACCACCTGGCCGACCTCGGCCACCGGCGGATCGCGCTGGTCGGGCCGCCGCAGGAGGTCTACGACCGGGGTACCGGGTTCGCGGCCCGTACCGTCGACGGGTTCCGGCGGGCCGCCGACCGGCGCGGCGTGGACGCGGACATCCACCCCTGCCAGCCCACCCAGGACGGGGTACGGGCGCTGGCCGACCGGCTGCTCGCCGCCGAACCGGCGATCACCGGCGTGGTCGTGCACAACGAGCCGGCGGTCGCGCCGCTGCTGGCCGCGTTCCGCGAGCGCGGCCGGCGGGTCCCCGACGACCTGTCGGTCGTCGTGATCAGCCCGGACGAGCTGGCCGAGCACGCCGACCCGCCGCTGACCTCCATCACCATCCCGGCCGAGGACGTCGGCCGGAGCGCGGTCGACCTGGTCATGGCCAAGCTGGCCGGCGACGACGTGCCGTCGGCGACACTGCTCGCGCCAGCCCTGGTGACCCGGGCGAGTACGCGGTGCCCTGCCCACCGTTGACAGGGCCCGAGGCCGGAACCTGCGTGCCGCTGCCAAGGCTCGACCGAGCGTGGCGTGTAAGCGGAGCGACACGCGAGCGAGCGCCAGCGAGCGAGCCAGGCGACACAGTGCGTCGCGCAGCGACGTCCCCGAGCGGAGCGAGGGGCGGAGTGAAGCGAGGGAGAACGCGGGCAGCGGTGCGCCGGGCTGGCCGAAGCCCGGAAGTGTCGGCGGCCAGGGCACCTGGATCCTCGCCCACCGTTGACAGGGCCGATCTCGGTATGTGACCGTTCTGGCACGGACCGGGAGACCTCTGGCATATCGCCCATACCCCCGCACTGTGGTCGCCCCCTGCGTGTGCGCGTCCGCCTCGCCGCACGGTCGCCCTGGGAGCGCTTTCCTCGAAGGGAAGCCCGTCCATGCGCGAAACACTCGTGCGCAAATTGTCGGTAGCAAGCAGCGTGCTCGCGGTCGCGGCGATGGCGGCGACGACGGCCGTCGTGGCACACGGCGCCGTGGGTGCCACCACACCCGCCGCGGTGGCCGCCGACCAGTACTCCTGGCGCAACGCCCAGATCGTCGGCGGCGGCTTCGTTCCCGGCATCGTCTTCAACCAGTCCCAGGCCAACCTCATCTACGCGCGCACCGACATCGGCGGCGCGTACCGCTGGAACCAGTCCACCTCCAGCTGGACCCCGCTGCTCGACTCGGTGAGCTTCACCCAGTGGGACCGGACCGGCGTGGTCAGCGTCGCCACCGACGCGGTCGACCCGAAACGGGTGTACGCGGCCGTCGGCACCTACACCAACAGCTGGGATCCGGACAACGGCGCGATCCTCCGGTCCACCGACCAGGGCGCCACCTGGGCGGCCACGCAACTGCCGTTCAAGCTCGGCGGCAACATGCCGGGCCGCGGGATGGGCGAGCGGCTGGCGATCGACCCGCACAAGAATTCGATCCTGTACCTGGGCGCGCCCAGCGGCAACGGGCTGTGGCGCAGCACCGACTCGGGCGTCACCTGGTCGAAGGTGACCAGCTTCCCGAACCCGGGCAACTACGTGCAGGACCCGACCGACAGCAGCGGTTACCTGGCCGACAACCAGGGCGTGGTGTGGGTGACGTTCGACCCGCGCACGGGTAGCGGGTCGAACGCGACGCAGACCATCTACGTCGGCGTCGCCGACCTGCAGAACACCGTGTACCGCAGCACCGACGGCGGGGCGACGTGGTCGCGGCTGGCCGGGCAGCCCACCGGGTTCATCGCCCACAAGGGCGTGCTGGACACGACGAACGGTTACTTCTACATCGCCACCAGCGACAAGGGCGGGCCGTACGACGGCGGGCACGGCGACGTGTGGCGGTACGCCACCGCCACCGGCACGTGGACGCAGGTCAGCCCGGTGCCGTCGTCCGAATCGAGCAACAACTACTTCGGGTACGCCGGGCTGTCGGTGGACCGGCAGCACCCCGGCACGCTGATGGTCACCGGGTACAGCTCGTGGTGGCCGGACACGATGATCTGGCGGTCCACCGACAACGGCGCGACATGGACGCGGATCTGGGACTTCACCAGCTACCCGAACCGCAGCTTCCGGTACTCGCTCGACGTGTCGGCGGCCCCGTGGCTGACGTTCGGCGCCAACCCGCAGCTGCCCGAGGTCACGCCCAAGCTGGGGTGGATGACCGAGGCGCTGGAGATCGACCCGTTCAACTCCAACCGGATGATGTACGGGACCGGCGCCACCCTGTACGGCACCAACAACCTCACCGCGTGGGACACCGGCGGGACGGTGAACATCTCGGTGATGGCCAGGGGCATCGAGGAGACCTCGGTGCAGGACCTGATCAGCCCGCCGAGCGGGGCGTCGCTGCTGTCCGCGCTCGGTGACATCGGCGGCTTCCGGCACACCAACCTCGACGCGGTGCCGTCACTGATGTACACCTCGCCGAACCTGACCACCACCCGCAGCATCGACTACGCCGAGACCAACCCGAGCGTGGTGGTGCGGGTCGGCGACATCGACAAGTCCGCGAACCCCAACGTCAACCGGATCGGGTTCTCGACCGACGGCGGCGCGAACTGGTTCCAGGGCAGCGAGCCGGGCGGCGTGAACGGCGGCGGCACCGTCGCGGCGGCGGCCGACGGCAGCCGGTTCGTGTGGAGTCCGAGCGGGACCGGGGTGCAGTTCTCGGTCGGGTTCGGCAACTCGTGGACCGCGTCGACCGGCATCCCGACGGGGGCGAGCGTGCGGTCGGACCGGGTGAATCCGATGAAGTTCTACGGGTTCAGCAACGGCACGTTCTACGTGAGCACGAACGGCGGCCAGACCTTCACCGCGACGGCGGCGACCGGGCTGCCCTCGACGGCGCAGTTCAAGGCCGTCGCCGGGCACGAGGGCGACATCTGGCTGGCCGGCGGCGCGTCCGGTGCCGCGTACGGGCTGTGGCACTCGACCAACTCAGGCGCCAGCTTCACCAAGCTGTCCAATGTGGATCAGGCGGACAACATCGGCTTCGGCAGGGCCGCGCCGGGCGCGACCTACCCGGCCCTGTACACCAGCGCGCAGATCGGTGGCGTACGCGGCATCTACCGGTCCGACGACTCCGGCGCGAACTGGGTGCGGATCAACGACGACCAGCACCAGTGGGGCTCGACCAACGGCGCCATCACCGGCGACCCGCGGGTGTACGGGCGGGTGTACGTCGGCACCAACGGCCGTGGCATCCAGGTCGGCGACCGGATCGGCGGCGGCGGCACGGGTACCGGCTCACCCACCCCGACCCCGACGACCGCCTCGCCGACGCCGACCCCCACGACGTCGTCCCCGCCCCCGCCGCCACCCGGTGGCTGCTCGGTGGCGTACTCCGTCACCGGTAGCTGGCAGGGCGGCTTCCAGGCCGCGGTCACCGTCACCAACGGCGGCACCTCGGCCATCAACGGTTGGACCCTGAAGTGGTCCTACGCCAACGGCCAGACCATCACCCAGCTGTGGGGCGGCAGCTACACCCAGTCCGCGGCGAACGTCACCGTCACCAACGCCTCCTACAACGGCACCCTCGCCGCCAACGGCGGCAAGGCCGACTTCGGCTTCCTGGCCACCTCCACCACCACCAACGCCAACCCCACCGCCTTCACCGTCAACAACACCCCCTGCACGGCCAGCTGACCCGGCTGGCTCCCGCGCCACTCCCCGAGCCGGGGAGTGGCGCGGGAGCGCCGGCGCGGAGGTCAGCGCAGGCCGTAGAGATGCGCCATTCCGGCGTAGTCGCCCTCGCCGAGGTGCCGGCGGAGCGCGCACGCGGACTGGAAGTCGTACATCACCAGATGTGGCGCGTTCACGTGGTCGAGGCCGTAGGAGTGGCCCCACTCGTGAGTCATGACGCTCTGCAGGTCGAAGGAATCGCTGCAGAACGGCGAGAAGGAGGTGACGAGACGGCGGTTCGACCCGAGATAGGTGTCGGCCTCGATCGCGAAGCGGTTGCCTCCGGTGTCGTACTCGAAGCAGGTGAGCGCGAGCGTGTCGGCCTCATTGCTGTCGAACGGCCCCCAGCTCACCGTGTTCTGCCCGTCCGGAAACTTGGATGTGCATTCCGCGGCGCTGTTGATGTTGGCGAACTTGTCGGTCGTTCCCTGGTACGCGCCGAATGCACCGAAGCCCGTTTCGGACCACCCGCAGTTGTTGATCCCCAGGGTGATGTTCCGATTGGCCTGCCGAATCTCGTCCCGGGTGGTCGGGCCGTCCAGTCCGGCCCGGCTGACCGTGGACTGGTTGTAGAACCAGTTGAGGGTCTCCACCCAGACGAACCCGAGATAGGCGGCCGCCAGCTCGTTGCAGGCGGGATCGGTCGCCGGGGTGACGTCCGCCGGCGCCGGCGCCGGCACGGGACGGAACGAGGTGGTGGCCGAGACGTGGCCGCCGGTGTTGGAGACGACGAGCACCCGGTCGCCGGACGTGGTGGCCGCTTCGGCGCCTTCCGCCCGCCCGGGCGGCGGCACGCGCACTCCGATGTGGGCCGCGCCGGCGGACTGGACGACGAGGCGTCCCCGCAGCTCGCAGCCGTTCAGGCTCACCGCCGCCGCGAGGTCCGCCGCGCGGATGGGCCCGGTACCGCCGCAGAAGGCCGGTACGGCGCCACCCGTGCCCGGCATCGCCTGCGCGGCGGCGGGCGCGGTCAGCGCGAGCGCGCCCGCGGCTGCCAGCATCGCCGCCAGAGACAGACGGACTGATCGTCTTGTCATGGCACTCCCATGATCGTTTCGGGCCGGCTCCGGCCCCTGCCGGGCCGTTCCCGGCAGTCTCGACCGCTCCGGCATCCGTTCACATCGCAACGGTCCGCAGTAGAAGTGGATAAATGTCACTACCGATCATGGGTACCTGTGACTAATCTCCGCGAGAAGGAGTCAGGGGGATGGTCCAATGGGTCAGAAATTGCCTGGTCCATGTTGCTGCACCCAGAGACATCTCACCGAACGCGAAGTCCAGGTGCTCTGTCTCGCCGCCGCCGGACACAGCAACAGGGAGATCGGCGCACGGCTCTCCCTGAGCGTTCACACCGTCGTTCGCCATATGACGGCAATGCTCGCCAAAAGCGGCCAGACGAACCGTGTCGGCCTGGTCTCCGCCGCCTACCGGGCCGGGATACTGACTCCCGGGGACGAAGGCCCGCTTCCCACCGGTCGCCGTTGCCTTCCAGTCTGAACACGGGGTAAAGAAATGGTCAGGGCTTCTGGCCCTCGCGGGTGTTGTTGGGGACGAAGCCGAGGTAGGTGTCGAGGATGCCGACGGTCTCGGCGATGGAGTTCGCGTCGCAGGTGTTGGTGAGGCAGGCCAGGTAGGTGTTGACCTGGAGGGTGACCTCGTCGATCTGCTTGAGGACGGTGGCGTAGCGGTCCACGTCGGGACGGGCCTGGACGGCGGTCTTCAGCGGCGTGAGGAGGCCGCTGACGCTGAGGGCGTAAGCGGTGCACTCGGCGGCGACGCAGTCCGTCCTGGCGAGCGGGCGCAGTTTGCGGTCCCAGCTGCGGTAGAAGGCTTCCTCGTCGTCGGCGAGGGCGCAGTCGTGGTAGGCACAGCGGTGCGAGGACGAGCGCACGTCGCGTACCAGCCACACCACTGTTCCGCCCGCCGCGATCAGGAGGACGATCGCCGCCACCAGTGCCATCCGCGCCCGCACGGGGCCACCGTAACCAGGCGCGATGACAATGCGTTGACAGGGGCCGGCCGCCGGGGCCTCCCCGTGGGAGGTCCCGGCGGCCGGGCGCGGAGGGGTCGTCAGGTGCGGCGGCGGTAGGCGCGCAGGGCGAGAGGGACGAAGACCGCCAGCAGGCCGGCCATCCACAGGAGAGTCCACAGTAGATGGGAGGTGACCGGGCCGCCGATCGTGAGGCCGCGTACCGTGCCGACGAGGTGTGAGATCGGGTTGACCTTGACGAACGCCTGGAGCCAGCCGGGCAGGGTGTGTACCTGCACGAACACGTTGCTGCCGAAGCTGAGCGGCAGCACCAGCAGGAACATGATGCCCTGCACGGCGCCGGAGCTGCGGGCGACCATCCCGACGAACACCGAGATCCAGCAGAAGCACAGCGCGAAGCCGATCGACACCGCGATCGCCGCCGCCGTCGCCGCCAGGTTGGTCTGCACCCGGAACCCGAGGATGTACCCGAAGCCCAGGAAGATCGTGCACAGGATCAGGTACCGCACGAAGTCCGCGAGCACCGCGCCGACCAGCGGGGCCGAACGGGCGATCGGCAGCGACCGGAACCGGTCGAAGACGCCCTTCTCGATGTCGGCGTTGAGGTTCTGGCCGAGCGCGATACCACCCATCGCGATCGACTGCCCGAGCAGCCCCGGCAGCAGGAATTGCAGGTAGTCGTGCCGGGAGCCGCCGCCGAGCGCGCCGCCGAAGATGTAGGTGAACAGCAGCAGGAAGATGATCGGCTGGAGCGTCACGTCGATCAGCGCTTCCGGCGTGCGCATGGTCTTGATCAGGCTGCGCCGGGCCAGCGACACGGCGTGGCGGACGAACCGCAGGCCGGCCGGCCACGGCTGGGCGGTGGCCGCCCCGTCGGTCGGTCCGGGACCGCGGCCCGTGGCGGGGGTACTGGAGGTACGGGTGGTGGGGAGTGTCGTGGTCATGCTGCTTCCTCCTCGTTGGTGGTCCGCGCGCCGGTGAGGGTGAAGAACACCTCGTCCAGGCTGGGCAGGTGCAGGGACAGTTCGGTCACCGAGATCCGGGCGGCGGCGAGCTGGTTGACGGCCGCGGCGAGGACGGCGTCGCCCTCGACCGGCACGCTCAGCACGCCCCTGGCCAGCGACTCCGGCCGGGTCTCGGACAGCCCGGCGAGGATCACCTCGACCTCGGCCAGCCGGGCCGGGTCGGTCGGGCGTACCCGCAGTGTCTGGCCGCCGACGATGCGCTTCAGCCCGTCCGGGGTGTCGTGGGCGATCACCCTGCCGTGATCGATCACGGTGATCTCGTCGGCGAGCGCGTCGGCCTCGTCCAGGTACTGCGTGGTCAGCAGCACGGTGGAGCCCTCGCCGACCAGGTTGCGGACCACGTCCCACATGTCCTCGCGCTTGGCCGGGTCCAGGCCGGTGGTCGGCTCGTCCAGGAAGATCACCGACGGCCGGCCGACCAGGCTGGCCGCCAGGTCGAGCCGCCGGCGCATCCCGCCCGAGTACGTCTTCGCCATCCGGTTGGCCGCCTCGGTCAGGCCGAACCACTCCAGCAGCTCCCGTGCCCGCGCCTTGGCGTCGGAGGTACGCAGGTCCAGCAGCTGCCCGATGAGGATCAGGTTCTGCGTGCCGGTCAGGTCCTCGTCCACCGACGCGTACTGCCCGGTGAGCCCGATCGTCTGGCGCACCCGCTGGGCGTCGCGCACCACGTCGTACCCGCCGACCCGCGCGCTGCCCGCGTCCGCGCGCAGCAGCGTCGCCAGGATCCGTACGGCCGTCGTCTTCCCGGCCCCGTTGGGGCCGAGCACCCCGAGCACGGTGCCCGGGCGGACGGCCAGGTCGATGCCGGCCAGCGCCTCGGTCCTGCCGAACCGCTTGACCAGTCCTTCGGCTTCGATCGCCAGTTCCATCACTCGACTCCTTCTCGATTCGCTCGAGTCGAGCTTGCGCGCCGCCGCTGGTACCGGCCGCACAGCGCGCTGACACCCCGCCCGGACGCGCTGACAGGCGCTGGCAGTGGTCTGTCAGCGCCTGTCAGCGGCGAGAGGTCGGATCTGTCTGGCGATCAGTGGCAGTCCCTGTCGAGGGTGATCAGGACGGCGCTGCCGGCGGCGACGTCCAGGCTGAGCGTGCCGTCGCGGGTCCTGATCCGGTCGGGGGCGTGCGGGTGGAGGTGGCCGCGCCGGTCCACCGACGCGCCCTGCACGGCGATCCCGTCCTTGCCGGTCAGCGAGGTGCCGGTGAGGTGGACGACCTCGGCGTGGCCGCCGCCCCGACCCTTCCCGAGGGCGAGATCCACGCGGACCGGGGCGCCGGCGGTGTCGTCCTTCTCGATCACCGCGATCCGGGTCCGGCCGTCCCTGCCGCGGACCGCGTACGCGGTCACGTTGTGGTCGCTGGACACCGCGACCGGCAGGAAGGTACCCGGCCCCATCCGGCTGGCCAGGTACAGCCCGTAGTACTCCGGTGCCGCTGTGTAGACCTTGGCCGCCGCGTCGGCGTCGTTCGCGGCGCAGATCGGCGTGTAGATCTGGAACTTGCCGTTGTACAGCGGGGCGTCGCAGACGCCGAGCCCACCGTGGAAGTCCAGGCCGGCGAACCCGTCCTGGGCCATCAGCAGGCTGTAGTCCATCGCCCACAGCGCGGCGGCGTAGGTGTCGCTGACGCCGAGGATGCCGCCGCCGGCCGCCGAGTTGGTCTCGTCCAGCCGGACCGGCAGGCCGACCGCCTTGGCGGCGGCGAGCTGCGCGGACACGGCGTTGGCCTCGTTGACGTCGGTCTGCGGCGAGAGCAGGTCGGTGACGGTCGCCGACGAGCTGACGCTGTAGTTGTGCGCGGTGAGCAGCGCCAGCCTGTCGTGCTCGTCCTGGGCGAACGAGGTGAACCACGGGCCGGTCGACCTGGGTGAGCTGGTGTCGGGGCCGGCCAGCTTGTGGCTGCCGAGGGTGGCGGCGCACGCCTCCCAGTCCGGCTTGTACTGCGGGTAGCCGTAGCCGGCGGGCCGGAGGTTCTTGCCAGCCCACGCGTTCGGCTCGTTGCCGCACTCCGCGCCGACGAGCCGGCGGCCGAGGATGGCGGTCATCGCCCTCGCCTGGTCGGCGGCGAGCGCGGCGTCGTAGTGGCCGACGTTGATGCCGACCTCGGTGTGCCAGCCGGTGGCGCCGAGGAACCGGTCCAGCCGGCCGATGTCGGCCGGGGTCACCACGTCCTGCACCCAGTCCGGCAACGGGCTCGGCGGGGACTGCCCGGCCGGGACCCACAGCGTGTCGCGGTCCAGCGTGTTGCCGGAGATGCGGACGTTGCCGGCCCGGTTGAGGGTGCGGAACAGCGCGACCAGGTTGCCGGTACGCGCGTCGAAGCTGCCGACGCCGAGCTCGCGCATCTCGAAGGAGAGGCCGACGAAGTCGGCCGGCAGCGTGCCGACCTGGTGGCTCGGGTCGACGGTGATGGTGGTCGTGGCCGCGGGGTCGTTCGCGCGGGCCGTACCGATGGCGGCGGAGCCGAAGCCCGCCGCGAGCGCGACCACCGCCGCGCCGGCCGTCACGCGCCGTTCGATTCGAAGCATCGCCGCTCCCTGGGGCGGTGGAGCTGGGTCACATATGTGAATTTTATCCAGCTATATGACCCCGCCACGGTACTGGCGACCGCCTCGACCGACAAGGGGGTGGTCTGACCTCTTCAGGTCGAATTGGGATTCACTCGACATCTGCCCGAAATGTGTATTTGTATGGTGGCGGGATCAGGGACAAGGACGACGTTTTCGGTAGCATCGCGGGCAACAGCGTGGCCATGGACCCGCACGCTGTGGGCTCGTGCTCCCGGACCCGAAGGCACGGCCCCTCCGGAGAGCTGGTCAGGTGAGTGAGATAACCGCAGCGAGCGAACCGACGGCCGACCAGTCGGCGCCCCGGGACTGGCTGACCCGCGAGCGCAAGTCCGCGCTCGGCGAGCAGTCACTCAACCGGTTCGCGTCCACTGTCGGGGTCTCCGTCCGTACCGCCATGCGCTGGGAGAGCGGCCACACCCGCGGGCTCGACCCGTGGCTGGACGCGATCGCCCAGGCCCTGCGGCTCCGCCCCGACGACGTGCACGCCCTGGAGGAGGACTACCGCGCCGGGATGCTCACCCGCATCCCGATCCTGAGCTGGGACGTCGAGGGCGCGCTCGCCGCTGCCCGGCTGATCACCAGCAACGTGACCGGCGTCGCGACCGGCGGCGGCGTTGCCGGCGGCATGGCGGCGGCCGGAGCGCCGGCTGGGCCGGCGACCGACACGGCGCCCGCCGACGACCTGCCCCGCTACGCCAACGGCGACTACGTCCGCCCGGTGCTGAGCTGGGTGTCGGCCGCGCCGGTCGAGGACGCGGGCCGCGGCGGGGCGGTCGAGGTCACCGCCGAGCTGATCGAGGAGCACCAGGCCGCGCTGCGCCAGCTCCGCCTGCACGACGACCGCACCGGCGGCGCCGACCTGCTGCCGGCCGCCCGGTTGCGGGTGCGCCGGCTGGCCGCGCTGCTCGACCGGGGCGGGTACGACGACGCGCTGGGCCGGCGGCTGTTCGCGGCGTACGCCGACGCCTGCCAGTTCGCCGGCTGGTGCGCGTACGAGGCACGCATGCACGACCTGGCCTTCCAGCACTGGGTGGCGGCGCTGCACGGCGCGCACGTGGCGTCCACCGGCGGCGGCGCGGGCGGCCACGCGGCGCACGTGCTGCTCACGATGGCCTGGCAGGCCTGCCAGCTCGGCCGCGGCCACGACGGCATGATCCTCGCGCACACCGCGGAGTCCAAGGTGCGCGAGGAGGACAGCAAGGCGCGCGGGCTGATCGCCGCCCGGCAGGCCCTCGCCGCCGCCCGGGTCGGCGACCGCGGCGCGTTCCTCGCCGTGCTCGAACGGGCCCAGCAGCACCTGGACATCGACCGGGACGCCGCCGGCGACCGGGACGGCCCGCCCGACCACCACTGGGCGTACCACTTCGACCACGCGTCGCTGATGCTGCACTCGGGCATCAGCTGGCTGTCGCTGGACGAGCCGGCCCAGGCGGAGAAGGACCTCGCCGAGGCGATCGCGTACCTGCACCCCAGCTACGTCCGCAACCGCGCGCTCGCGCTCGCCAACCTGGCGATGGCCAGGCTCGCCCAGCCCCGGCCGGACATCCCGCAGGTCGTCGCCACCGCCGACCAGGCCCTCGTGCTGGCCACCACGCACCTGAACAGCAACCAGGTCACCCACCAGATCCTGGCGCTGGACCGGTCGCTGGCCCAGTACCGCCGCCGCGCCCCGGCCGCCCGCGACTTCCACGAGCGCTGCCACCAGCTGTCACCCTGACCTCTCCGCCAGCACGGACCCCGGCACCGGGCCGGCGCCTCGCCGTGCCCCTGACCGGTCGGCCCTTCCTCGAAACATTTCGAGCGTGTCAACCAGTTCAAACTGGACAATTGACCCAAAACGCGATCTAGGTTACCGTCACTTCTCGAAAGTGATCAATGGGATTCCGACACTTTCGAGGGAGGACACGTGAAGAAGTATCGCAGGATGCTGCTGGGCTCCACCTGGATCCTCGGGCTGGTCGCGGCCGCCGTCGTGGTGCTGCCCGGCACCGCCAGCGCGGCCGTCTGCTCGAACCAGACCGGCACCAACAACGGGTACTACTACTCGTTCTGGAGCGCCGGTGGCGGATCCGTCTGCATGAACCTGGGCGGCGGTGGCAACTACAGCACGTCGTGGAGCAACGTCAACAACTTCGTCGCCGGCAAGGGCTGGGCCAACGGCGGCTACCGCACGGTGAACTACTCCGGCAGCTTCAACCCGTCCGGCAACGCGTACCTGTCGCTCTACGGGTGGACCTCGAACCCGCTGGTCGAGTACTACATCGTCGACAACTACGGCACGTACCGGCCGACCGGGAACTACAAGGGCACCGTCACCAGCGACGGCGGCACGTACGACATCTACGAGACGACCAGGGTCAACGCCCCGTCCGTCGAAGGCACCAGGACCTTCAACCAGTACTGGGCCGTCCGGCAGTCGCGGCGCACCGGCGGCACCATCACCACCGGGAACTTCTTCAACGCCTGGTCCGCGCACGGGATGCCGATGGGCAGCTTCAGCTACTACATGATCCTCGCGACCGAGGGGTACCAGAGCAGCGGCAACTCCAACATCAACGTGAGCTGAGAGGAGCGACCCGATGCGAACCACACCCGTATGGAAGCGCTTCCAGGTCGCCGGGCTCGCCGTCGCCACCGTGGCGGTCGCCGGCGCCGCCGCCCTCACCGTCCACACCGCCCCGGCGCAGGCCGCCACCTGCAACGGGTACGTGGGGCTCACCTTCGACGACGGACCGTCCAACGCCCACACGCCGGCGATACTCAACGCGCTGCGGCAGAACGGGCTGCGGGCCACGATGTTCAACGAAGGCCAGTTCGCCGCCCAGTTCCCGGGCCAGGTCAGCGCCGAGGTCAGCGCCGGCATGTGGGTGGGCAACCACAGCTACACCCACCCGCACCTGACCCAGCTGAGCCAGGGGCAGATCCAGACGGAGATCGGCAACACCCAGCAGGCCATCGCCAACGCCGGCGGCGGCACGCCGAAGCTGTTCCGGCCTCCGTACGGCGAGACCAACTCGACGGTCCAGGCGGTCGAGAACCAGTTCGGCCTGCGGCAGATCATCTGGGACGTCGACTCGCAGGACTGGAACGGCGCCAGCACCAGCGCGATCGTGGCCGCCAACGGCCGGCTGCAGAACGGCCAGATCATCCTCATGCACGAGTGGCCGGCCAACACCCTGGCCGCGATCCCCGGCATCGCGCAGAACCTGCGCAGCCGCGGCCTCTGCGCGGGAATGATCTCCCCGCAGACCGGCCGCGCCGTGGCGCCCAGCTGAAACACCACCTCCGGGCCGGGGGCCGGCGGTCTCGCCGCCCCGGCCCGGACCTGCCCCACCCGGGGGCCGGCGCCCGCAGGACCCCGACCGGGCGGGCCAGGCCGTCGGCGCCATGGCCGGCGTCGACACCGCGTGCGCTCGCCCGGATAACGGCCCTCGGCGACCTGGCGGGCGAACCGGGCGGCCATCTCCGGCAACATGCCGGCGACACCCCGGCGTACGGGGCGACGTCCGTAGCGCGGGACACCACGGCGTCACCGCGGCCGGGCGTGCGGTTCCAGACCGTCGTCGGCCGCGACGACGGTCTGGATAGCCAGTTCCCCGGCCTCCTCGATGCCGTACTCGCCGCGCTGACGGTGCGCCAGCCGCCTCGAGGGTCGGTCAGCTCCAGCGGCGCGGCGCCCAGCGGCCCACCACGAAGTGGCGGAGGACGCTGAAGAGGCCGAAGACGGTGGCGCCGAGCAGGATGGCGAGCAGGGCGGCGGCCAGGGCCTGGTCAAGGTGCACCTGCGCGCGGTACGTGTCGACGAGGATGCCGAGGCCGGGCTCGCCCTGCTTGAAGAAGAAGTCCGCCACGACCGACCCGATGACCGCGTTGGTGCCGGCGATGCGCAGCCCGGTGAAGAAGCTGGGCAGCGCGGCGGGCAGCTGGAGTTTCAGCAGCCGGGCGCCGCGGCCGGCCCTGTGCAGGGTCATCAGGTCGTGCATTGTCGCGTCGGCCTGGTGCAGCCCGTCGAGGGTGTTGACGATGATCGGGAAGAGCGCGATCAGCACCACCACGACCAGCCGGCTGGGCAGGTCGTACCCCCACCAGAACCCGAACAGCGGGGTGATCACCGGCAGCGGCGTGGTCTGGAGCACCACCGCGATGGGCTGGACCGCCCTCTCCAGCCAGCGGGCCTGGATCATCAGTACGGCGATCGCGACGCCGATGACGATGGCGATGACCAGGCCGATCACGGCCGTCTCGGTGGTGACGCCGAGTGCGTTGAACAGCTGCACCCGGGTGTCGGCGTGGCTGTACCCGGCGTGCAGCACCGCGTTCGGCGAGGGCAGCAGCCAGCGGCGGCCCGGCTTCAGGACCCGCCAGCTCACGTAGTCCCACGCCGCGATGATCAGGACGAGCGTGACGAACGGCGGGAGGAGCAGCGCCAGCCCGTCCCGCCAGAGGGAACCCTCCCTGGTCCTGCGCTCGGGTGCGCTCTCCGTGATCTCGCGGTCGGAGAGTGCGGTCACGTCAACTCCAACTCTCGCTCGAGTACGCGGAACACCTGTTCCTCCACCTTGGCGCACGCCGCGTCGACGCGCGTGAACGGTGGGCGGGGGTACGGCAGCGGCACCGGGATCTCCTCGACCACCTTGCCGTGCCTGGACATCACCAGCACCCGGCTGGCCCGGCGTACCGCCTCGCTGACCGAGTGGGTGACGAACAGGGCGCCGAACTGCTGGTCGAGGAAGATCTGCTCCAGCTCGGAGCCGAGCCGCCCTCGGGTCAGCTCGTCCACCGCGCTGAACGGCTCGTCGAACAGGAACAGGTCCGGGCGCATGGTGAGCTCGCGGGCCAGCGCGGCCCGCATCCTCATGCCGCCGGACAGCTGCCGGGGCAGCTTGCTCGCGGCCGCCTCGAGGCCGACCAGGGCGAGGGCCTCCTCGGCCCGGGCCCGCCGCTCGGAGCCGGACAGCCCGTGCAGCTCGCCGGGCAGCTCCACGTTCTTGATCGTGGACCGCCACGGCAGCAGCGCCGGGTCCTGGAACACGTAGCCGATCTGCCGGGCCGACATCGTCAGGATCCCGCCGGACGGCTTGTCCAGGCCGGACACCAGCCGCAGCAGCGTGCTCTTGCCGCAGCCGGACGGCCCGACGATCGCGACGAACTCACCGGTGTCCACGGTGATGTCGACCGCGTCGAGGACCTTGTGGCCCCGCTTGAACCTCTTGGTGACTTCCTTGCCGGTGATCAGTCGGTCGGCGACGGGGCCGGCGCCGGCGGCGGTGCCGGCGGGCGCGTCGCTGGTGCTGGTCATGAGGGCCGCTGCCAACGGACGGCGGACACGTGCGGATCGCCGCCCAGGCGCTCGGTCAGGACCGCCCCGGGGAACCGGGCCGAGTAGTGCTCGCGAAACTGCTCGGGGGTGAAGGGCGCGTTCGTACTCACGTGCGCCATCCAACCCTTACTTTGCCGGAACGTGAAGACGAACCAGGCGTCTCGTAGGGAACGACTGTGCTTGAACGTCGCCCAAACGTCGCGGAACCCCCGCAGCCGCTGGCGGAGCGCCGAGCGGCTGCGAGGGGCCACGACGTCGATGATGACCGCCACCCCACCGGGCTTGACCAGGCTCTTGACGTGCTCCAACACCGTCTCCGCGCCGTGCACGGCGAACAGGTGGAAGAGCGTGTTGACGGTCAGGACGGTGTCGAACTGCCCGTCCCGGTCCACGGTCACCTCCATCAGGTCGCGCTGCTCGTAGCAGACGTTGGAGTGCGGGTTCCGCTCGGCGGCCAGGGCCACCTGCTTCTCCGCCTTGTCCACTGCCAGCACCTTGTCGGCACGATCCGCCAGCAACGGCGTGAACCGGCCGGAACCGCAGCCGAGGTCCACCGCCCTGTCCACCTGCCCCGGGAGGTTCTCCTCCAGGTAGGGCAGGTAGACGTGGGCGTGCAGGCGTCCGTACCGCTCGTACGCGACGGCGAGCGGGTCGAAGAATGCCCGGTCGGTGGCTGTCATCACAGTCCGAGGTCCGGGTTCAGGTACTTGTTGGTGTAGATGTCCTCGGCCTTCAGACCCGGCTTGATCTCGACGTGCTGGGTGGCGTACACGGACAGCACGTGGGTGAACAGGTCCGACACCCGCGGCGCGTCGAAGTCGCCGAGGGTCTTGTTCGGGCCGTTGCCGACGACGTTGTTGGTCTTCATCGCCTTGGCGGCGTTGGCGGCCTGGTCGGCGGCGTACGGGATCGGGCTGAACTGCTGCGTCAGCTTGACGATCAGGTCGTTCGTCGACTTGGGGTCGTTGATGTAGTCGATCATCGACCGCTGGAGGTCCGGGACCAGCCGCTGGAGGCACGGCGCCAGCTGCGCCTCCTTGTCGACGCGGACGTTCATGGTCTCCGGGTACACCTTGTAGGAGCCCTTGTAGTTGCCGCCGACCAGCGCCCAGCGGACCGGCTTCATCCACTGCTTGATGTCGTGCTCGTAGGCGTACGGCTCGTTGGTGATGAAGCCCTGCTGGATCTCCTTGCCGTTGTCGGCCAGCCACGCGGTCGGCGAGCCGTCGTAGGAGGCGTCGATCTGGTTAGCCTTCAGCACACCCGTCTGCACCAGGTAGGTCACGTACGTCGCGCCGGGGAAGGTCCGCACCTTGAGATTCGGGTTCTGGCCGATGTCGCCGATCGAGTGGATCGTCGGGTACAGCTCCTTGTTCCACATCAGCACGACGGGCGACAGGTCCATCGGCGCGAACACGGCCTTCATCGGCGTGTCCTTGGAGAACTGGATGAGCTGGTCCATGTCGCCGCCGGCCAGCGTGATCGAGTCGTCCTGGTACGCGGCCTTGATCGCCGGCGTGTAGTTGTTGACGGGGCCGCCGGACCGGATCTCGAGCTTCACGCCGGTGTCCGCACCGTGCGAGATCAGCGGTGCGGTCACCTTCTTGTGCGCCACGTCGACATCGACCTTGCCCAGCAGCCGGAACAGGTAGCCGTCCTCGGCCTGGGGCACCCAGTTGGTCTGGACGACGATCGTGGACGGGCAGACACCCTTGAGGGTCTCGCCAGGCTTCGCCTTACGGTTCGCGGCCTGACCCTTGTCGGTGGTCTTGCTGGACGAGCATGCGGCTGCGCCGACCGCCAGGACGGCCAGTACCGCGGCGGCCAACCGCAGTCCGCGCGATCGGAGAAATCGATGCTCCGGGATGGGCATGGGGAAGGTGCTCCTTTATGAGGGGGATTTCGGAGATCACGGCGTGAGGCCCCACGAGGCAGGTGTGACGCGGATGGAGCCCCCCGTGGACCGGCCGCTGCGGACCGCGGCCGTGAGGGTAACCGTTGAGGGCGGTTGGGTGGTAGCGATCTCCGGTGGGTACACGACCTGGGCGGTGGCACCGTGGACCTGCTCGATCACGGCACCCGCCCTGCTGTTCTCGTGCAGGTCGTCGAACTGGACGCCCGCCCAGGGGGTGGGCAGCTGCAACCCGTTGAGGGTCAGGTCGGCCAGGGCCCCGGTAACCCGGCCGGGATTGATGCTGTGGGCCTTGCCGATCGCCGAGGCGAGCACCACGGTGGCGGTGAAGGTCTCCGCGGCCGTGGCCGTCATCGGCTTGTTGAACCGATGCTGGTACGCCGTGGCGACGGCCTGGCCCATCTTGTTGTGGATCGCCGAGTCCGGCGACCACGCGACGGGACGGAGTACGGCCGTCCCGCTGTTGTTGCGGTAATCCGGGCTGCTGAAGCCCGGCCCCATGCCGAACACCGCGGGCACGTCGGTGGCCCCGAGCGCGTCGGTCATGGCCATGGCGTCGTTGGCCGTCTCGGCCACCGCGAACACCACGTTCGGATGGTTGTTCATCAGGGTGTGCGCGCCGCCGGTGAAGTTGGTGCCGTTCACCGTGCTGGTCGCGGTCGCGTCACCGTCGTTGGCGGCCTGGTTGCTGATCGCCTGCACCACGTCATTGTTACCCGTGGTCAGCACGCCGACCTTGGGGTGCAGCGACCGCGAGACCTGGCGCTCCAGCTTGAACGCGCTCGCGACGAGCACGTCGTCGGTGGGCACCGTGCGGTACAGGATCGTCTGGCTGAGCTGGGTCAGGAACCCTTCCGTGGCGATGGCCGTGACCAGCGGGATGCCGGCGACCTGCGCGTGCGGCGCGGCGATCGCGGTGACGTCGGCGGAGTCGGCGGAGATGATCCCGGCGATCCGGTTGTCCCCGGCCTGGGCGGTCAGCCGGTTCGCCGCGTCGGCCGCGCCGTTCTGGTCACCCTTGGTGTCCTGCGAGGTGACCCGAAGCTTCGCCTTTCCCAGCTGTGCGGGGAGCTTGATCCCGGGGTCGGGATTGTTGATCAGCGCCGCGGCGAGCTGTGCTCCCTGGAGCCGGGCCTCACCTTCCGCGTTCTGTGCCGGGTCGGAACCCGACAGCGTGACCAGGACTCCGAGGTTGACGGTGTCGGGAAGCCTGTCCGACTGGCCGCCACCGCTGGAGCAGCCGGTCAGCGCGAGTGTTGTGCCCAGGACGAAGACAGCTGCGGTCTTCCTCAAGTCAATTCCCACCAAGTCGGCCGACGCGGAACAACAGCGTGGAATTCCATCGGAGTTGCACGATCTGTGTCCAGACTTTCCGCACGGACTCTTCGGACAGCGGCTGTCACAGGTGACAGTCGCTGTCATACCCTGACAGCGATGCCCAGCTGATTGTCTTGAGAGCGACTCGCCTCATCTGTCTCCCCGAACGTCACGAACGGTAAGTTTCGGTGCGGAGCAGCGCAGAACCTGCCGGTTGTAGAAAGGTCGAGATGCAGCAGACGGGGACACGCTCGCGCGTCCGCACGCCCCAGTCCTCGGCGAACACCACGTCACGCGCACGGTCGTGGCGGTGGCCCTTGCGCCGAGGGCGGCCGAGGTTGGGCGACTGGTCGATCCGCCGGCGACAGACAGTCGTCATCGCGATCCCGCTGGTCGTTATCGTCCTGGTGGCTGCCGACCGCGTGTATGCGTCCGCGC
>JBJMIH010000141.1:0-24581 GCA_045806985.1 Mycobacteriales bacterium
CGCGCCGGCGGCCTGCTGGAAGCCCTGCTCCTCGCCCTGCTCGCGGAGCTGGCAGTCGGACAGGTCCTGCTTGTACGCGGCCAGCACCTTGGTGTCGGCGGCGGTCCAGCCGGCCTGCTTGAACAGCTTGCCGGCCTGGGTGCCGACCGAGGTGCCCATCTGCAGGCTGTCGAAGCCGACGAACGCCGCGGCCTTGCCGGCGCCGTCCTTGATCGGGTCGTCGGAGGCCACGATCGGGATGCCGGCGCCGTTGGCCGCGTCGATGACCTGCGGGCCGATCTTCTGGTCGGGCACGACGATCGCGACGCCGTCGACCTTCTGGCCGACCTCGGTGGTCATCGCGCTGATCGCCTTGTTCGAGTCGGTGCCCAGGTCGACCACGTGGACCTTGACGTGGCCGAGCTTGGCGGCCTCCTCCTTGGCGCCGTCGGCCTCGTCCACGAAGTACTGCTGGTCGCCCTGTTTTTGCAGGTAGGCGATGGTGATCGTGCCGGACTTCTTGGTCTTGCCGCCGGAACTCGCCGACTTGGTCTTGCCGGACGAGCAGCCGGCAGCCACGACGAGCGCGGCCAGCCCCAGCAGCAGCCCCGCCCGGGCCGTCCGTGTCGCGGATGTCATCTGGTCACCCCTGTCGAAGGTTCTTTGGTCGCACATCTTGGAACCGCTACCGGAGCGCGTCAAGATGTTTGCATAATTAATTCTTTCTGGGGTAGCGTCTCGCCGAGCGGAAGGAGGTGATCGGTGGACTGCCACCGCTTCGAGGGCAAGGTCGCGCTGGTCACCGGGGGTGCCCAGGGGATCGGGGCGGCCTGCGCACGCCGGTTCGCCGCCGAGGGCGCCGCGGTCGTCGTCGCCGACGTGGCCGACACCGACCCCGTGGTCAAGACCATCGCGAACGCGGGCGGCACGGCGTTCGGCCAGCGCTGCGACGTCGCCTCGGCCGGGGACTGGGCCGCGCTCGCAGAGGCGGTGCGGGACCGGTACGGCCGGCTGGACGTGCTGCACAGCAACGCCTACGCCAACACCGTCGCGCCCGCCCACGAGCTGGCCGAGGCCGACTGGGACCGCGCCGTCGCCGTCTCCCTCAAGGCCGCCTACCTCGGCGTGCGCGCGTTCCTCGAGCCGCTGCGCGCGGCCGGAGGTGCGGTGGTGCTGACCTCCTCGGTGCACGCGCTGGTCGGCCTGCCCGGCCACCCCGCGTACGCCGCCGCCAAGGGCGCGCTGTGCGCGCTGGCCCGCCAGCTCGCTGTCGAGTACGCCCCCGACCTGCGCGTCAACGCGGTGCTGCCGGGCCCGGTGATGACCGCCGCCTGGGACCGGGTGGACGCCGAGGCCCGCGCGGCCAGCGTCGCCCAGACACCGGCCGGCCGGTTCGGCGAGCCGGCCGAGGTCGCCGCCGCCGTCGCGTTCCTGGCCTCCGCCGACGCCTCGTTCGTCACCGGTGCGAACCTGGTCGTGGACGGCGGCTGGAGCGTGTACAAGTCTTCGGCGTGAACATGAAAAGGACGACGGTGGGTACCTACCCAGGACGTGGCCTGCACGGGCAGGTCGTGGAGTCGATCGGGGCGCGGATCATCCGCGGCGACTTCCCGCCCGGCGTCGCGCTCGTGCCCGAGGTGCTGGAGCGCGAGTACGACGTCAGCAAGACCGTGATCCGCGAGGCGCTGCGGGTGCTCGCGGCGAAAGGCCTGGTGGACTCGCGGCAGAAGCGCGGCACGTACGTCCGGCCGCGGTCCGCCTGGAGCTTGCTCGACGCCGACCTGCTGCGCTGGCAGGGCCGCGAGAACCCGGACAGCACCTTCCTGGAGAACCTCGCCGAGGTGCGGGCGATCGTGGAGCCGGCCGGCGCCCGGCTGGCCGCGCTGCGGCGTACCGACGCCGACCTCGCCGCGCTGGAGGACGCCCTCGCCCTGATGGCCGGCGCCGGCAGGGACGCGGACGCGGTCATCGCGGCCGACCTGCGCTTCCACCGCGCGCTGCTGGACTCCGCGCACAACGAGCTGTTGAGCAGGATGGAGGTCGTCATCGAGACCGGCCTCCGGGTCCGCGACGAGATCGTGCACCAGGGCGGCCACTGGGCCGACTCGGTGCCGGCGCACCGGGCACTGCTGGACGCGGTGCGAGCCGCCGACGGCGACGCGGCGGTGGCCGCCATGCGGGACCTGCTCGCCCAGGCCAGCACCGACCTGGCCGACCGGATGGGGGACGCGTGAAGATCATCGGACTCGAGACGTTCCTGGTGCCGCCGCGCTGGCTGTTCCTGCGCGTCGACACCGACGAGGGCGTCAGCGGGTGGGGCGAGCCGGTGGTGGAGGGCCGCGCCGACACGGTGCGGACCGCCGTCGCCGAGCTGGCCGACCACCTCGTCGGGTCCGACCCGCTGCGGATCGAGGACCACTGGCAGGTGCTCACCAAGGGCGGCTTCTACCGGGGCGGGCCGGTGCTGTCCAGCGCGGTCGCCGGCATCGACCAGGCGCTGTGGGACATCGCCGGCAAGGTGCGCGGCGCGCCAGTGCACGAGCTGCTCGGCGGGCCGGTGCGGGACAAGGTGCGGGTGTACGCGTGGATCGGCGGCGACGACCCGTCCGAGGTGGCCGACCTGGCCCGCGCCCAGGTCGAGGCCGGATTCACCGCGGTCAAGATGAACGGCTCCGGCGCGATGGCGCCGGTCGACTCGCCGGCCGCCGCGCGCGGCGTGGTGGACAGGGTGGCGGCGGTGCGGGAGGCGCTGGGCGACCGCCGCGACGTGGTGGTGGACTTCCACGGCCGGCTGTCGACGGCGATGGCCCGCCGCGTGCTACCGCTGCTGGAACCGCTGTTCCCGCTGTTCGTGGAGGAGCCGGTGCTGCCGGAGTACTCTCGCGACCTGCGGCCGGTGGTGGAGTGCACGACCGTCCCGATCGGCACCGGGGAGCGGCTGTACTCCCGGTGGGACTTCCGCGACGTGCTGCCCACCGGCATCGCGGTGGCGCAGCCCGACCTGTCGCACGCGGGCGGCATCTCCGAGACGCGGCGCATCGCGGCGATGGCGGAGGCCTACGACGTGTCGCTCGCCCCGCACTGTCCACTCGGGCCGATCGCGCTCGCCGCCAGCCTGCAGATCGCGTTCGCGGTGCCGAACTTCCTGATCCAGGAGCAGAGCCTGGGCATCCACTACAACCGGGGCAACGACCTGCTGGACTACCTGGTCGACCCGGCGCCGTTCCGGTTCGTGGACGGGCAGGTGGCCCGACCGCTCGGGCCGGGGCTGGGCATCGAGGTGGACGAGGCCGCGGTGCGCCGGGCCGCCGAGGTCGGCCACCGCTGGCGCAACCCGGTGTGGCGGCACGCCGACGGCTCGTTCGCGGAGTGGTGACAGTGGACGTACTGGCGGTACTGCGGGACGGGCGGCTGCTGGCGATCGTGCGCGGGCCGGAGCCGGACGCGGCGCTGCGTACCGTGCTGGCGCTGGTCGAGGAGGGCGTGCCGGCGGTCGAGGTGTCGCTGACCACATCCGGCGCGCTGGACGTCATCCACGCGGCCAGGACCGCGCTGGGACCGGAGGCCGTGCTGGGCGCCGGCACCGCGCTGACCGCGGCCGACGCGGAGCGTGCGGTGGAGGCGGGGGCGGGGTTCCTGGTGACGCCGGCGGTCGCGCCGGGGGTGTTCGGGCCGGCCGCGGCGGCCGGCGTGCCGGTATTGGCGGGGGCGTTCACCCCCACCGAGGTGCTGGCCGCCCACCAGGCCGGGGCGGCGGCGGTGAAGCTGTTCCCGGCCTCCCAGGGCGGCGTCGGCTACCTGCGCGCGCTGCGCGAGCCGTTCCCGTCGATCCCGTTCGTGCCGGTCGGCGGGGTGGACACGGCGGCGGCCCGGGAGTACCTGGCGGTCGGCGCGCTCGCGGTCGGGGTGGGTTCGCCGCTGGTGGGCGACGCCGCGCGCGGCGGTGACCTGGCCGCGCTGCGGGTCCGGGCGCGCGAGTTCCTCGCGGCGGTGAGGCCGTGACCATGGATGTCGTCACCTTCGGGGAGACGATGGCGGCGCTCCGCGCCGACGGCCCGATCCGGCTCGGCGGCACCGCCCGCTGGTCGGTCGCGGGCGCGGAGGCCAACGTCGCGATCGGACTGGCCCGGCTCGGGCACGCGGTGCGCTGGGTCGGCCGGGTCGGCGCCGACGAGCCGGGCGCGCTGGTGCTGCGTACCCTCCGCGCCGAGAACGTGGACGTCACCCACGCCGCGACCGATCCGGGCGCGCCGACCGGGCTGATCCTCTTCGAGCCCAGGCTCGTCGGCGTCGTGCGCGTCGGGTACTACCGCACCGGCTCGGCCGGCGGCCGCCTCACCGAGGCCGAGGTGTTGAAGGCGCTCAACCCCCTGCCCCGGGTGCTGCACGTCACCGGCATCACGCCGGCGCTGGGCCCGGAGCCGCGCGCCGCAGTGGGGGCGGCGGTGGCCGCCGCCCGCGACGCGGGTGTCACCGTGTGCTTCGACGTCAACTACCGGTCGAGACTGTGGCCGGCCGCCGAGGCCGCCCGCGTACTGCGTCCACTCGCGACGGCCGCGGACATCGTGGTCGCCTCCGCCGACGAGCTGGCCCTGGTCGCCCCGGACGGGCCGGCCGGCCTGCTGGCCGCCGGGGTGGCGGAGGTGGTGGTGACGCGCGGCGCGGACGGCGCGGAGGCGGTGACCGCCGCCGGCACCCTGGCCGTACCCGCCCGCGAGGTGACCCTCGTCGACCCGGTCGGCGCGGGCGACGCGTTCGTCGCCGGTTACCTGTCCGCCCTGCTCGACGGCCTCGACGTCGACGGCCGCCTGGCCCGCGCGGTCACCACCGGCGCGTTCGCCGCCACCACGCCGGGCGACTGGGAGGGCCTCCCCACCCGCGACGAGCTGCCCCTACTGGGCGAACCGCCGGGAACCACCCTCCGCTAGGACACCAGTACTCCTGGCCGTGCTCGTCCCGGCGGTCCGGCCGGGACGAGCACCGGGTGGTGGACGGTCAGTTCATGGCGGTGAGCAGGGGCAGGGCCGCCGACGACACCGGCGAGCTGGTGTTCCGCAGAGCCCGCGCGCTGGCGTACGAGAAGTCGATGACCCCGAAGGCCGAGTCGAATCCCATGTCGCCGTTGTACGCGGTGCAGACCAGCTGCCATTCCAGCGGCTGGCCGGGCTCGTTGTCGCCGGTCAGCGGGGTCGCGAAGCAACTCGGAGCCAACCGTGCGATGTTCTCGTTGTTCCCGGTGATGAGATCCTGCTTCAGCGTGCCGTTCGACAGGCCGGCCGCGGTCCGTGCGAACAGCGCGATGGGCCCGATGACATTGAGGACGAGGCCGAGCTTGTCGGCCGCCGCCGTGGAGCTGACGGACTCCAGCTGGAACTTCGCCTCCTCGGCGCAGCTGAGCGTGTCCCCGGCGAAGGCGGACTTGCGGTCCGGTGACATCGTCGGCAGGTCCTGGGCCGTGATGTACGCGCTGCGCGCGCACGCCTGGACGTGGGCGACGGTCACCGCGTCGATCTCCGCCACGATCGCCGTCTGCGCGTTGGCGATGTCGGCCTCCAGCTGGTTGACGGCTCCTTCCAGCGTGAGCTCGTTGCCGGCGAGCTTCTGGTACACCCCGTACGCCTGCGTGATGTAACCGAGCACGTCGGTCGGCGACACGGCCTGCGCCGGCGCGGACAGGGCGGCGACCGACGCCACCGCGGTACACGCGGCGGTCAGTGCCATGAGCGCTCGACGTCGAAGCCGGCGCCCAGCACGAATTCCGTACATGAGCAGTCCCCTCTCGGTGGCCCGCCCTGTCGCCCCAGGGCGGTGCCGGTGAACGTGCTTTTCGCTCAGTTCGCACGACACCGCGCGGGCAACGGTTCAACCGTCGTCCACCGGCTGGCGGGTGAGGCCGTCGAAGAGGATGGCCAGGGCGCGGTCGCGTACCTCCGGGTCCGGCTGGACGGCGGCGGCGCGGGAGGCGCCCACCAGCAGCGTGTACAGCTCGGGCAGCTCGATGTCGTCGCGGACCGCGCCGGCCCGCTGGGCGCGTTCGAGGAGGGCGCCGACGGTACGGCGGAGCGCGGTGGTGGCGCGTTCCACCTCGCCGTCGGCCTCGCTGCCGGCCTGGAGCAGCGCGTCGGCGATGGCGAGCTTGGTGGCGGCGTCGGCGACCACGTGCGCGAAGAAGTCGCGGAACGCGCGGCCGGGGTCGCCGGCCTCCAGCAGCGTGGCGCCGTGCGCGACCAGCCGGTCCACGTGGGCGACGAAGACGGCCTCCAGCAGCGCGACCTTGGTGGGGAAGTGGCGGAAGACCGTCGCGATCCCCACCCCGGCCAGCCGGGCCACGTCCTCGGTGGAGGCGCCCGCGCCGGCCCGGCCGAACACCTCCTCGGCGGCGGCCAGCACGCGCTCCCGGTTGCCCTGCCTGGCGGTCATGTTGACGTCCGGAGTCGTGACTCCGTATCTTCGGAGTCATCACTCCGGAGCCTACAGGGAGAGTTCATGAGTGACCCGCGTACTCCTTCCGACGTCTTCCTCGCCCTCGTCCGCGGGGTCGCGTCCGGCCAGCGGGACGGCCTGGCCGACCTGTACGCCGAGCGCACCCACGTCGAGCACCCCTTCCACCCGCTCCGGCCGGCGCCGCTGCGCACCCGCGACGAGCTGCGCGCGCACTTCGGCGGCGGCGGGCCGGCGCTGCGCCGCGAACCCGTCGACATCAGGATCCACCAGACCACCGATCCCGAGGTCATCGTCGCCGAGTTCGCCTACGCGGGCACCAACCCCGACACCGGCGAGTCCTTCCGGATCCCGGGAATCTTCGTCATGCGCGTCCGCGACGGCCAGATCGTCGAGTCCCGCGACTACTTCGACCCGCTCGCCGCCGCCCGCGCCCGCGGCCAGCTCGAGGAGCTGCTCAGCCAGGTAGGTACCGGGCCCACTGCGCGCTGAGCAGGTCGGCGACGGCCTCGGCGTCGCGGGAGCCGTCGACCTCCAGGACGCGGATGCCGAGCCGGCGGGCCGAGCGCAGGGCGTCGGCGGCGACCAGGCGGTCGCGCTCGAGGCGGTTGCGCTGGGCGCGGGCCGGGTCGCTGACCGGGGCGGTCAGCCCGGCGGCGCGGGGCAGCGTGCGGACCTGGTGGGCGCGGAACTCCTCGGTCGGCACCAGCACCACCATCCGGTCCGGCGAGTCCAGCAGCGGGGCCACGAGCTCCGGGCGCAGGCCCCAGCCCTCGGCCACGATCGGCCGGCCGGACACCAGCGCGCGCAGGTCGTCCAGGGCCCATTCGAAGCGGACGGGGAAGCCCGCGAGGGTGGCGGTCGCCATCTCGGCTGGCGTGGTGTCGACCCAGACGCGCTCCGGGTCCGGCCCGTCCGGCGGCTCGCCGGCCCGTACCCGCCGGGCCACCCGCCGATCCTCGTGCGCCCGCGCGTCGTGGGCGTCGTAGTGGTAGGCGGTCAGCCCGTGCCGGACCGCCAGTAGCCGGGCTACCGTCGACTTGCCCGCCCACTGCCCGCCGCCGATCCACAGCGCCTGCCCGAGCGTCCCGAACGGGTCCACCAACTCGGTCACGGCCAGACCGACAGTTCGGTGAGGGCGGCGATCGGGGTGGTGCCGTCGGCGGCGGCGAGGCGGACGTACCGGGCCGTGATGCCGGCGGGCAGCGGTACCCGCAGGAAGTCGGTGACGGCGACGGTGGCGCGGGGCGTCCAGGCGACGGCGTCGTCGCTGGTGCTGACCACGGCCCGGCCGGTGGTCAGTGCGAGGCCGTGGGCGAACACCGCGCTGACCGGCCGCGCCGCGCCCAGGTCGACCGCCACCCAGGTGAGCGGCGGGCACTGGCTGGTCGGGCAGGGCGCCGCGGTGAGCGGGCGGTCGAACGCGCCGTCGGTGGCGGCACACCGCCGGGCGGTGCCGTCCGGGAGCAGGCAGGGCCGGCCGCGTGACTCCGGGCGGCCGGCGGCGCCGGTGAACCGCAGCCGGGGGCTGGCGAACGTGGTCTGGAACGTCGTGTCCGGCCCCTTCCGGTCGGCGTGCGCCGCGACGTAGGCCGCGCCCCGCACGTCCTCGACCGCGCGGGCGTCGAACGTGCCGCCGGGCGCGAGCCGCTGCGACCACACCCGCCCCGACCCGGCCGTGACCTCGACGGTGGACGGGTTCGCCCGCCAGCCGGCCGGGGCCCGGTACGCGTCCCACCGCACCCGCACGGCCTGCCGCCCGGACTCCACCGCCAGCCCGGACGGCTCCCAGAAGGCCAGGTCGGGCAGGGTGAGGTCGGCGCGCTGAACCAGGAAGCTGGTCTCGATGACCGGCCCGGTGACCTGCCCGTGCCGGGCCGGCAGCGCGGCCGACAGCTGGAACGGGCTGGCCTCCCCGATGCTGCCGCGGACCGCCTCGCCGTCCATGGCGAACGCGTACCCGCCCTTGCCGTCGGTGCTGGTCCGCCGCAGCAGCCGGCAGATCGGCGGTGGGTTCTTCGACAGGCACGGCACGCCGACCGTGCCGGCCACCACGATGCCCTGGGTGAGGAGTTCCAGCGGGTCGGGCACCCTGGCCAGCGCGACATCCCGGTGCGCGACGGGCCTGCCGGACGCGGTCAGTAACCGTCCGTGCACCCGTACCGCCGCGTGGCGCGGCACCTTGCTCATCGCGCACCCGGTCGTGATCCCGGTCGTGATCCCGAGGAGCATCGCGCAGGTCAGCGGCACCAGACGTGGCAACGGCATGGGGTCAAACTACCCAGACCGGATCTTCGGCAACCATTCCACTGGTGTCGAAGTGTCCGCTTGGTACAGGTGGAGGTATGAGCTTTCCCCTGCGACCGCTCGCCGCGATCTGCCTGGGCGTGTTCATGGTCATCATGGACGCCACGATCGTCAACGTCGCGCTGCCCGCGCTGGGGCACGACTTCGGCGCGCCCGTGGCGGATCTCCAGTGGGTGGTGGACGGATACACGGTGATCTTCGCCGGGTTGCTGCTGCTCGCCGGCGGCCTCGGCGACCGGTACGGCAGCCGGCGGATGTTCAGGGCCGGCCTGGTCGTGTTCGGCGTCACCTCGCTGGCCTGCGGGTTGGCGCCGAGCCTGCTGGTGCTGATCGGCGCCCGGCTGTGCCAGGGCGTCGGCGCCGCGCTCCTGCTGCCCAGCTCGCTTGCGCTGCTGCAGGCCTCGTACCGGGACCCGCAGGTCCGGGCGCGGGCGATCGGCGCCTGGGGCGCGGTCGGCGGCGCCGCCGCGGCGGCCGGGCCGCTCTGCGGCGGGCTGGCGGTGGCGAGCGTCGGCTGGCGCGGCGTGTTCTTCGTGAACCTTCCGGTCGCCGCCGTCGGCTGGCGACTGGTCCAGCGTGGCGTCCCCGAGACCGAGCGGCCCGAGTCCGCCCGGCGTGGGCTGGACTGGCCGGCGCAGACCGCCGGGGTGCTCGCGCTGGTCGCCCTCACCCTGGCGGTGATCGAGTCCGGCCGGAAGGGCGTCCTCGGCACGCCGCTGGTACCGGCGGCCGCGGTGGTCGCGGTGCTGGCCGGCGCCGGCTTCCTGGCGCTGGAGCGGCGGTCGGCCGCGCCGATGCTGCCGCTCGGCCTGTTCCGCAGCCGCGAGCTGTCCGCCGCCACCGGCGTCGGCACGCTGATGAACTTCAGCTTCTACGGCGTGCTGTTCGTGATGAGCCTGTACCTGCAACACGTGCGCGGCATGTCGCCACTGCTGACCGGCGTGGCGCTGGTCCCGCAGACGGCGATGGTGGCCGCCGGCAGCTGGCTTGGCGGCAAGCTGACCGGACGGTACGGCCCGCGGCCGCCGATGGTGCTGGGGATGCTGCTCGGCGCGGCCGCGTTCGCCGGGCTGGCGCTGGCCGGGGCGCACACGCCGTACCTGTACCTGGCGCTGCCGATGGCCGCCTCCGGCGCTGGCATCTCGATCACCATGCCGGCCGCCACCGCCGCCGTGGTGGAGGCCGCCCCGACCGGCCGTACCGGCGTCGCCTCCGGCGCGCTGAACGCGGCCCGGCAGGTCGGCAGCGCGCTCGGCATCGCGGTGCTCGGGGCGCTGCTCGGCGCCGGCGCCGGCTTCGTGGCCGGGATGCGGGTCGGGATGCTGGTGGCCTCCGCCGCGTACCTCCTCGGGGCCGGCCTCGCGGTGCTGTGCCGGCCGTCGCGCGGCGACCGGGAGGCGGAGTTCAGGAAGGCGGACCGGGGGTCTTCCCGAGTACCGGAGCGGGCCGGGGTGGGGCTAGCCCCCGCACGGGACGGCGGTCAGCAGGATGGGTGACGGACGTGAAGATCCCTAGTTTCGGTGCCAGGCCGGTTGACCAGCCGGTCGGGCAACCGAGGCATTCGGGAGACTTCCATGAAACGCAACCTCGCGGGCGCGCTGGGCGCCTGGAGCGCGCGCCATCGCAAGACCGCCATATTCGGCTGGTTGCTGTTCGTCGTGCTCGCCGCGGTGATCGGCGGCGCCGCCGGCCAGAAGAACCTGACCAACTCCGAGCAGGGCGTCCGCGACTCCAGCCGGGCGCTGAAGATCCTCGAGGACGCCGGCCTGACCACCCCGGCCGGCGAGGTCGTCCTCGTCCACAGCGGATCGACGACCGCCGACGACCCGAAGTTCCGCGCCGCGGTGGACGACCTGATGTCGGGAGTCCAGGGCACCGGCAAGGTGCAGGACGTCACCGACCCGTACCGGGCCAACCTGATCTCCACCGGCCGGCACGACGCGCTGGTGCGGTTCAAGGTGCGGGGCGACCCGGAGACCGCGAGCGACCGGGTGCAGCCGGTGCTGGACGCGGTGCGGAAGGTCCGGTCCGCCAACCCCGACCTGACCATCTCCGAGTACGGCCAGGCCAGCGGTGACAAGCTGATCGGCAAGGCCGTCGGCCACGACTTCGCGGTCGCCGAGTGGACGGCCGTGCCGCTGGCGCTCGGCATCCTGCTGATCGCGTTCGGCGCGCTGCTGGCCGCGCTGCTGCCGGTGCTGCTGGCGATGACCGCGTTCGTGGCCGCGATCGGCGTGGTGGCGATCACCAGCCACGCCCTGGTGCCGCAGAACGACAGCACCAACTCGGTGATGCTGCTGATCGGCCTCGCCGTCGGCGTCGACTACTGCCTGTTCTACCTGCGCAGGGAGCGGGAGGAGCGGGCCGCCGGCCGGGACAGGGAGACCGCGCTGCGGATCGCCGCCGCGACCTCCGGCCGCTCGGTGCTGGTGTCGGGGATGACCGTGATCGTGGCGATGTCCGGCATGTTCCTGTCCGGCATGAAGATCTTCGAGGGCTTCGCGCTCGGCACGATCATCGTCGTCGCGATCGCCATGATCGGTTCGGTCACCGTGCTGCCCGCGCTGCTGTCGCTGCTCGGCGACAAGGTCGAGTTCGGCCGCGTCCCCGGGCTGGCCCGGCTGCGCCGGCCGACCGGCGGCAGCAAATTCTGGGCCGTCATCCTGCGTGGCGTGCTGTCCCGGCCGGGCGTGTCCGCGCTGGTCTCCGCCGGGGTGCTGGCGGTGCTGGCCGCGCCGGCGCTCGGTATGCGCACCCAGAAGCTCGGCATCGACCAGCTGCTGCCGTCCAGCAGCCCGCTGGTGTCCACGTTCAAGCAGGTCACGACCGCGTTCCCGCACGGCCCCGAGCCGGCCCAGGTGGTCGTCAAGGCCGACGACGTCACGTCGGCGCCGGTCCAGCAGGCGATCGCGGACCTGAAGGCGACCGCGCAGCGCACCGGCGAGTACGGCAACCCGATCGAGGTGAGGACGCACCCGGACAAGGGCGTGGTCGAGATCGACATCCCGCTGGCCGGCGACGGCAACGACGCGAAGTCCGTGCACGCGATGAAGACGCTGCGGGAGACGCTGGTGCCGGACACGCTGGGCCGGGTCCACGGGGCGGAGGCCGTGGTCGGCGGCGACCTGGCCTTCGGCACCGACTTCAACGACCAGCTGCGGTCCAGCATCCTGCCGGTGTTCCTGTTCGTCCTCGGCATCACGTTCCTGGTGATGCTGATCTCGTTCCGGTCGGTGACCATCGCCGGCACCGCGATCGGCCTGAACCTGCTGTCGGTGGGCGCGGCGTACGGGGTGATGGTCGCGATGTTCCAGCACGGCTGGGGCGCCAGCCTGGTCGGCACCGAGGCGCCGGGCGCGATCGAGTCCTGGATCCCGCTGTTCGTCTTCGTCGTCCTGTTCGGACTGTCCATGGACTACCACGTGTTCGTGGTGTCCCGGATCCGCGAGGCGCGGGACCGCGGGATGCCGACCACGCAGGCCGTCGCGCACGGCATCCGTACCACCGCCGGCGTGGTGACCAGCGCGGCGATCATCATGATTGCGGTCTTCTCGGTCTTCGGCACGCTGTCCATGCAGGACTTCAAGCAGCTCGGCGTCGGCCTGGCGGTCGCGGTGTTCCTGGACGCCACGATCGTGCGGGCGGTGCTGCTGCCGTCGGTGATGACGCTGCTGGGCGAGCGCAACTGGTACCTGCCGCGGTGGCTGCGCTGGCTGCCGGAGCTGTCGCACGGCGAGTACCGCGAGGCCGTCCAGCCGCCGCCGGCGTACCAGCCGCTGGCCCGGACGCCACGCTGACACGACGGTGACACCACGGTGACACCCGTACCGGGAAAGGGCCCGGCCCCCGCCGCGTGGGTTCGGCGGGGGCCGGGCCCTCTATCCCCTTCGGAGGGCTCGCGGTGAGCTCAGGGCGCGAACGCGGTGGTGCCGTTCGGGGTGCCGAGCCCGGTGGGGCCGTCGAAGCCGGAGCCGGCGGTGCACAGGTAGCCGGGGTCGCACGAGCCGTTGCTGCCGGCGGTCACGTCGAACAGGTCGCCGGTGTGGGCGTACGGGTAGGACGCCGGCTTGTCGGTGGCGCCGGGGTTGCCGGCCAGCGCGTACACGGACGCGATGATCGGCGCCGAGGCGCTGGTGCCGCCGTACACGGCCCAGCCGTTGCCGCCGTAGGTCTGGTACACGGCGACGCCGGTCTGCGGATCGGCCACGGCCGCCACGTCGGCGATGGTGCGCTTGGCGCAGCCGGTGTCGGTCTGCCAGGACGGCTTGGCGTCGACGGTGGAGCAGCCGGAGCCGGCGCCGTTCCACGCCTTCTCGTCCCAGCCGCGGCCGCTGGAGGACTTGCTCAGCGAGGTGCCGCCCACCGCGGTCACGTACTGCGACGCCGCCGGGTACTCGGTTCCGAACCCCGAGTCACCGGACGACACGGTGATCGCCACGCCGGGGTGGTTGAAGAACTGCGAGTCGCTGTTCGTGTCGGTGGCGTCCTCGCCGCCGCCGTAGCTGTTGGAGACGTACTTCGCGCCGAGCTCGACCGCGGTGTTCACGGCCGCGCCCAGGTCGCCCATTGACGGCTGGTCGGCCTCCACCAGCAGGATGTGGCAGTTCGGGCAGACCGCCGAGACCATGTCCACGTCCAGGCTGATCTCGCCGGCCCAGCCGGTGTCGGCGGTCGGGTAGCTGGTCCCGCCGCGCTCGTCCACCTTCTTGAAGCAGCCGTTGGCGGTGGTGCAGGCCGGCAGGCCGTACTGGGACCGGTAGGTCGCCAGGTCGGACTCGGCGTTCGGGTCGTCCTGGGCGTCCACGATCGCCACCGTGGCGCCGGAGCCCGCCGTCGA
Source organism: Mycobacteriales bacterium (assembly GCA_045806985.1). Lineage (GTDB taxonomy): Bacteria > Actinomycetota > Actinomycetes > Mycobacteriales > JBJMIH01 > JBJMIH01. The sequence goes on from JBJMIH010000141.1 coordinate 13,565, forward strand.
CGACGGCAGCTTGTAGGCGTCCTGGAGGTCCGCGGGGCCGAGTCCGGAGGGAGCCGCGTTCCGGCCGACCGCCTTCGGCTGCGTCACGTGCGTGCGCCGCAGGGCCAGGCAGGCCATCTCGCCCGGGTGGCTGGGTTTCGAGCACATGTGCTCGACCGCCGGAGTGGCCGGCTGGGTGGCTGGCCGCGTCGCCGCCGACATGGCGGCGAACGGATGGATGGCGAGCGCGGCGGTCCCGACCAGGCCGCCGACCGCCAGCGACACCAGGCCGGCGCGGAGCGAGGGTCTGCGCACTTCTCCTCCAATGTGGAAGTTGTGGCGATTTGCCCCCTGATCCTGCGCGACCGCGTTACAGGTCCGGCACATACTCCTTACCCATCACTGACATCTGATGGGTTGTGAACCTTCCGGACATCTCGGGCGTTCATACTTACGCTACGGTATGAATCGGGAAGGGGGTCCCGGCGGCGTGGAACTCGAGTTACGGCACCTCAGAGCGCTGGTGGCGATCGCGGAGGCGGAGAGCATCTCGCGGGCGGCGACCCAGTTGCGGGTGCCGCAGCCGTCGCTGACCGCCCAGCTCCGCCGCATCGAGGACACGGTGGGCGGCAAGCTGTTCGACCGGACCCCGAAGGGCGTCCAGGAGACCGCGCTCGGACGGTACGTGGTCGGCCGGGCACGAGGAGTGCTCGCGGCGGCCGCGCACCTCGGCGCCGGGCCCGCGTCCAGCGCCGCCGGCGGCGTGCCGGTCCGGGTCGGCGCGTTCCCCGGCGCCCCGCTCGCCGGCCTCACCCAGCGGCTGGCCGCGCTGCCCGGGGTGGGCGAGATCAGCTCGCTCACCGAGTGGTCGTCCGCGCTGTTCGTGCAGCTGCTCGCCGCCGGCCAGCTGGACGTGGCGCTGGTGCGGGAGTACCCCGGCTTCACGCTGCCGTGGGCGCCTGGCGTCACCGGCCGCACGCTGGTCGAGGTCGAGCCCGTGCACGTCATGGTGGCCGCCGGCCATCCCGGCGCGCTGCGCACCGAGATCGACCTGGCCGACCTGGCCGGCGAGGAGTGGATCGGCCGGCCGCCCGGCGAGGACGGCGCCGACACGCTGTTCCGGGAGGCGTGCGCCGCCGCCGGCTTCAGCCCGGTCGTCAACCACTACACCAGCGACACGATGGCCACCGCCCGGCTGGTGTCCACCGGCAGGTACGTCGCGCTGGCCAGCCCCGGCCTGCCCGCCCCCGGCACCGCCGTGCGCCCGCTGGTCGGGATGCCGCTGTGGAAGCGGGTGCTGCTGGCCTGGTCGCAGGACGGTCCCCTCGCGGACCGGATCGAGACGGTCGCCCAGCTCGCCGCGGCGGCCTACCGTGACGGGTGATGCCCGACCGTTACCAGGAGACCGCTCCGGCCGCGCCACTCGCGCCGGCCGTGAGCTGCCTGTGGACGCGTACCGCCGGAACCGCCGCCGTCGCCAGGGTGGTGCCGGACGGCTGCACCGACCTGATCTTCGGCGTGGGCGGCGGGAACGGCCTCCAGGTGGCGGGGCCGGACACGGTCGCGCACGTGACCAGGCCGGCGGCCGGCACGACCGTGGTCGGGATCCGGTTCCGGCCCGGCGCCGGGCCGGCCGTGCTGGGCGTCCCCGGCCACGAGCTGCGGGACGGGCGCGTCCCGCTCGACGCGCTGTGGCCCGACGCGGAGGTGCGCCGGCTGGCCGAGCGGATCGGGGAGGCCGTCGACCGGGCCGGTGACCCGGCCGCCGGCCTGGCCCCGCTCGCGGAGGCCGTCGGCCGGCGGCTGGTGACACCCGACCCGGCCGCCGCCGTGGTGTGCGAGCTGATGGCCAAGGGCTCAGGTGTGCCGGACGCGGCCGCCGCCGTCGGGCTCGGCGAGCGGCAGCTGCACCGGCGCTGCCTGGCCTGGTTCGGGTACGGGCCCAAGGTGCTCCAGCGGGTGCTGCGATTCCAGCGCGCGGTCCGGCTCGCCGGGAGCGGGCTCGGATACGCCGACGTCGCCGCCACCATCGGGTACGCCGACCAGGCCCACCTCGCCCGCGACGTGCGGGCGCTGTCCGGCGTCACCCTGGCCGAGCTGCTCAGCGTCCGTACACCCGCAACCTGAGCAGCGCCCGCAGGGTCACCTCGGACCGGAACTCGAGCTCGGCCGCCGGGTTCCACTTCCCCCACCGCACCGGCCAGCCGCCGTCCGGGCGCTGCTCGGCGGCGAGGGCGTCCAGCGCCGCGTCCATCTCCGCGTCGCTGAACCACTCCCGGGCCAGGCTGTCCGGGCGCGGCGCGTAGTCGTCCGGGTAGTGGAACTCGCCGGGCGCGTACCCGGGCGGCGGGCCGGCCGGGGGATGGTCCCGGTCCAGCACGACCAGCGACTCCGCCCGTACCCTGGCGCCCAGCCCGGCCGAGGCGGCGCGGGCCCGGTCCCGGTCCGGCACCCCGTCCAGGAAGTCCACGCAGGCCAGCACCTCCCACGGGTGGGTGGTGCCCTGCCCGTCGACCAGCTTCTCGATCCGGTCCCAGCAGAACGCGGTCGCCCCGTCCAGCCACGGGTGCTCGACGTGGTTGCGGTGCAGCAGGCCGGCGATGCCGGCGGTCGGGATCAGCGAGCCCTCCACCCGCTCCGGGATCGCCCACCAGGGCGGGCGCGGGTACGGCGCGATGGCGGGGTGCACGATCGGCAGGCCGCCGTCTGCGGTGGTGAACGGGACCAGCCCCGCGCAGAAGTCCGCGTCGACGGCGCCCACCTCGTCCAGCACCCGCAGCGCGAAATCCGCGTGCACGGGCTGGCTGGTCGGGCCCCGGCCGTCCGGTTCCAGCGCCCAGCCGTACCCGCCGTCCGGGTTCCGGTACGGCCGCAGCGCCGCCAGCACCGCCGCGGCCGTGCCGTCCCCGAACAGGTACGCGAACCGGCGCTGCTCCAGCACCCGGCCGGTGAGCCAGACGAACCGCTCGGCGCGTTCGAGGATGTCGTCCATGGCCCGACCGTAGGCCGGCCCGGCCCGCCCCGGCTTGAACGAATCGGACGTCAGGCGGCGGCGTGCAGGTGGTCGGCGGCCAGGTGGTGAAGCGCGGTGGCCGGCTGGCCGGCGGCGACCCTCGGCGGCCCCGGCCCCGGTGACGATCGCCCCGACCGGGTCGCGCAGCGGCGCCACCGCCCCGTGCGGACGCCGGTCAAGCCCCGTTGACCGCCGCCTCCACCGCCTCGGTGACCGGGGTGTCGCCGCCGACCAGCTCCAGCGTGTGACCGGCGCCGGCCGGGGTGTCCAGCAGCGCGAGCAGGGTGGCGGCGACGTCGTCGCGCGGCACCGAACCGCGCCCGACCCGGGGCGCCAGCCGGATCCGGCCGGTGCCGGCGTCGTTGGTGAGGTGGCCCGGCCGCAGCACGGTCCAGTCCAGCGAACGGCGGCGCAGGTCCTCGTCGGCGGCGTGCTTGGCGCGCAGGTACGCGGCGAACACCGGGTCGGTGCCGGCCGGCGGATCGGCGGAGGCCCCGATCGAGGACACCATCAGGTACCGGCGTACCCCGGCCCGCTCGGCCGCGTCGGCCAGCAGCACCGCGGCGCCCCGGTCCACGGTCTCCTTGCGGGCCGCCCCGCTGCCCGGCCCGGCGCCGGCGGAGAACACCACCGCGTCGGCCCCGGCCAGCACCCCGGCCACGTCCGCCGCCGAGGCGGCCTCCAGGTCCAGCACGACCGGCTCGACCCCGTCGTCGCGCAGGTCACCGGCCTGCTCCGGGTTGCGGATCAGCCCGGCCACCGCGTCCCCGCGCGCCGCCAGCAACCGCCCCAGCCGCCGCGCGATCTGTCCGTGCCCTCCAGCGATCACCACACGCATGACCCCGACGCTACCCGGTCGGCGGCTTCCAGGCGGGGTCGCGGCCGAGGAGGCGGAGGAGGCGGTGCAGGGCCTGGTCGTCGGGGCCGGTGCGCAGGGACGGGCGGAAGGCGCGGCCGGGGGCGCGCGACTCGGGGTCGTCCGGGACCCGCTCGGCGACCGGCAGGGCGGCCGCGACCAGTTCGGGGTCGAGGCCGGCCGAGCCCTCCGCGTCGGCCATCGGGTCGAGGCGCAGGGTGGCGGCGACGTCCCAGGCGTGCACCACGTAGTCGACGAAGTGGAAGCTGATCCCGATCCGGCCGGGGAAGGTGCCGCCGTCGCGGATCTCCGGCAAGGCCCAGCCGCTGTCGAGCGCGCCGTCCGCGGCGAACGCGGCGATCACGTCGTCGGCGGAGGCCCGGTACGCGTCGGCCGGGTCGTCGCCGACCGGGCGCGGCCGCCACACGGCCAGGTCGGCCCCTTCGCCGCGGGCGGCCGCGGCGAAGCCGTGATTCTGCCCGACCAGGTGTTCGGCCAGGTCACGCAGGGTCCAGCCGGCGCACGGCGTCGGCAGGGCCAGGTCGGCCGGCCCGGCCGTGGCCAGGAACGCGCCGGTGGCCTCGACGGCCCGCCGGTCCAGCTCGCGGATGTCGGTCATGGCCGCCAGCCTGTCACAGGAAGCGGCGCGCTCCGGCGTACTGGTCGGCGTACCGGTGCTCGGCCACCTTCACGATCTCGATCGGGCTCTCCACGGTCGAGGAGTTGGCGGGGGCGTCGATCTCGTACCCGTCGCCGAGGTACATGCCGACGTGGTGGACGAACCCGGTGCCATGGTTGTACGCGTAGAACAGCAGGTCACCGGGCTGGAGCTGGTCGGCGGCCACCGGCGTGCCGGCCGCGAACTGCGCGTCGGCGTCCCGCGGGATCGTCACCCCGTGCAGGTCGTACACGGTGTGCGTGAAGCCGGAGCAGTCGAACCCGAACGCGGACGTGCCGGCCCACAGGTAGTGCAGCCCGGCGAACACCTTCGCGGTGGCGACCAGGTCGGCGCCGGTGGGCCGGGGGATGTCGGCGGCGGTGCGGTACACGTGGGTGTCCCGGGCCGCCAGCCAGCCCTGGCCGCCGTCCGGGGTGGCGACCAGCACCGATCCGGCGGCACGGGCCAGCACCGGCAGCCGGGTGTCCAGCGACAGCTCGCTGACCCCGCGGTGCCGGGCCACGTCGGCGTACAGCCAGGTGGTCGGGGCCTCGACCAGCGCGAACGGGCGGTCGAGGAGGCGGCCGAAGGCGCGGTCGGTGGTCAGTTGCGCGGCCGGCAGCCAGCCGGGGTAGCCGCGCGGGTCGCGCGGGGTGGGCTGGCCGTGCACCACCACGTGCACCCAGTCGCCGGAGGTCTCCAGCACGGTGACGGTCTGCCCGTACAGCGCCTGCGTCTCCAGCTTGCCGACCAGCCAGACCCGGTCGGCCAGGCTCATCCCGGCCACCCACGCGCGCGGGTCGGCCGGATTGGTCTCGGACGGTTCGTCGAGCGGGCGGGCCTGGCCGGGGGAGACCCACAGGGTGGCGACGGAGACGTCGACGTACGCGGTGGCGCCCGCCGACAGCGGCGGGTCGGCGGCGGGACGGGCCGCCGGTGCGGCGCCCCGCGCCGGCGTGACGGCGGCGAGCATGCCGGCGGCGACCATCGCCGCGACGCCGAGTCGGAGAGCGAGCTTGGACGGCACCGTGCCTCCCGGGGTCAAGGGCCAGTGGTGCTGGTGTGGTTATCTTTCACGCAGGCACCACTGGCCGCAAGATTCTTCCCGGAAGGCCGTGGTGGTCAGGCCGGCGCGCCACCGCCGCGCGGCATCGGGTGGAAGCGGAAGTACCCGTCCGGCGTCGCCGTCCCGCTCGGCTCCGGCCCCGGCTGCCTCGGCGCCGGCGGCGCCCACTTCTTCATGTTCGCCTTCGCCTGGGTCAGGTCGACGATGGTGGTGGCGGTGGCCTTCCCGCCGCTGACGGTCGCGGTCACGGCCACGTCGTCGCCGTTCTTCACCGCGCTGATCCCGTCCCGGTCGGCGTTCACCATCGTGTCGCTGGTCACCGCGTAGGACTTCGAGTACCCGTCGTCGCTCCTGACGGTGATCGAGTCCTTGCTCACGGCCGTGACCTTGCCGTGCTGGGTGTCGACGGTCTGGTACCCGCCGCCGGACTTCGGCACCACGAACTCGCCGTGCAGCGCGCCGCCCGGCCCGCCCCACGGCGCGAACCGCGGGCCGCCGCCGAGGTGCCCGTGCGGCCCGCCCGGCGCGGCCTTCGCGGACTCGGTCGGCGACGGCGACGGGCTGCCGGACGGGTCGGCGGCCGCGTACGCGACCCCGACGCCGACCGCGGCCAGCGCGGTCACCGACGCGATGAGCACGATCGGCCTGCCCCACCGGTGGCGCCGCGGCTCGCCGCCCTCGGCGAGCACGTCGTCCCCGGGCTCCGGAATCATCGCGGACTCCTCATTGATGGACATGAGGTGAGTCTGTGATCCAACCCTGAGAGGTGCCTGAAAGGAGGCTGAGAAGGCGTACCCGCGGCCGAATTCGTCCGGTCCCGGAGCCCGCTCCCGGGCCTACACTGGCCTGGACCGGCGTCGTGGCTCGGCGCCGGGGCAGGAGGCACACCATGGTTCTCCTCGACGTGCTGATCGGACTCGCCGCCGGCGGGGTCGCCTTCGCCGGCCTCGGCTTCCTCTGCGGCCTGCGGGTGGTCAAGCAGTACGAGCGTGGGGTGGTCTTCCGGTTCGGCAGAGTGCTGGAGCAGACCCGCGGGCCCGGCCTCACCGTGGTCGTCCCCGGGGTGGACCGGCTGCGCCGGGTGAACCTGCAGATCGTCACCATGCCGGTGCCGGCCCAGGAGGGCATCACCCGCGACAACGTCACCGTGCGGGTGGACGCGGTCGTGTACTTCAAGGTGCTCGAACCGGTCCGCGCCATCGTCGACGTGCAGGACTACCGGTTCGCCGTCGGCCAGGTCGCGCAGACCTCGCTGCGCTCGATCATCGGCAAGAGCGAGCTGGACGACCTGCTGTCCAACCGGGAGCGGCTCAACCAGGGCCTGGAGCTGATGATCGACAACCCGGCGGCCGGGTGGGGCATCCACATCGACCGGGTGGAGATCAAGGACGTGGCGCTCCCGGAGACGATGAAACGGTCGATGTCCCGGCAGGCCGAGGCCGAGCGGGAGCGGCGGGCGCGGGTCATCACCGCCGACGGCGAATACCAGGCCTCGGAGCGGCTGGCCGAGGCCGCCACCCGGATGGCCCAGACACCGGCGGCGCTGCAACTGCGGCTGCTGCAGACCGTGGTCGAGGTCGCCGCCGAGAAGAACTCCACCCTGGTGCTGCCGTTCCCGGTCGAGCTGCTGCGCTTCCTGGAACGCGCCACCGACGCGCTCCCGCCCTCGCCGCCGGCACCCGAACGGCCCGCCGCCGACCAGCCCGACGGGCGCGTCGACGTGCCCGAGCCGGCCCCCGGCGTGCCCACCACTCTCGACAAACCCGGCGACGTGGAGTCCGCCAACGGCACCGCCACCTGACGGCGGACGGTGTGCTCGCGCCGGTGCCCGGCACCGGCGTCGCCCCCGATCCGCCGATACCTGACACCGGGCGTTCGCCGGAGGGTTCTTTTCCGTTCGGGTTCGGCGGGGGAAGATGCGGTGTCCCGCCCCGTCCCGGAATGGGAGTCCCCGCGTGCCCGCAAGAACCCTCCGTACCGCCGCGAGCGCCGCGCTCGCCGGCCTCACCGGGCTGGCCCTCGCCGGTGTCGCGCTGTCCGCGCCGGCCGGCGCGGCTCCGTCCGCCGACGCGCTGATCGCCGAGGTGTACGGCGGTGGCGGCAACTCCGGGGCCACCCTCACCGACGACTACGTGCTGCTCGCGGACCGGGGTTCCAGCCCGGTCGCGGTGGACGGCTGGAGCGTCCAGTACCTGCCCGGTTCGCCGAGCTCGACCTCGAAGTGGCAGGTCACGCCGCTGGCCGGCAGCATCGCGGCGGGCGGGCAGTACCTGGTCGGCGAGTCCAAGGGCACCGGCGGCACCACCGCGCTGCCCACCCCGGACGCGACCGGGGCGATCGCGATGGGGGCCACCGCCGGCACGGTCGCGCTCGTCGCCGGCACCGACCCGCTGACCTGCCTCACCGCCACCGACTGCGCGGCCGACAGCCGGGTCAGGGACCTGGTCGGGTACGGCGCCGCCACCGTGCACGAGGGCTCCGGCGGTACCCCCGCGCCCGGCAGCACCACGGCCGCCGCCCGCAAGGCCGGGCTGCCGGACACCGACGACAACGCCGCCGACTTCGCCACCGGCGCCCCGGCCCCGGTGAACAGCGAGGGCGAGACCGCGGGCGGGGGCGGCGGCACGCCCACCCCCGGTGACGTGCGCATCCACGACATCCAGGGCACCACCCGGGTGTCCCCGTACGCCGGCCGGACCGTCGCCAACGTCCCCGGCATCGTCACCGGCGTGCGGGCGTTCGGCTCCTCCCGGGGCTTCTGGTTCCAGGACTCCGCGCCCGACAGCGACCCGCGCACCAGCGAGGGCCTGTTCGTCTTCACCGGCTCCGGCACTCCGCCGCTGTCCGTCGGCGACTCCGTTCTCGTCTCCGGCAAGGTCAGCGAGTACTACCCGGGCGGGGCCGACACCGGCGTCCAGTCGCTCACCGAGCTCGGCTCGGCCACCTGGGCGGTCGTGTCCGCCGGCAACCCGGTGCCGCCCGCCCTCCGCCTCGACCCCGACACCGTGCCCGACGCCTGGGCGCCGGACGCGAACGGCGGGAACATCGAGCCGCTGACCCTGCGCCCGGACTCCTACGCCCTGGACTTCTACGAGGCGCACGAGGGGGAGCGGGTCGAGGTGGACGACGCGCGTGTCGTCGGCCCGTCCGACTCCTTCAACGAGCTGTACGTGACCACCAAGCCGGACCAGAACCGGACCCCGCGCGGCGGCACCCTCTACGGCTCGTACGCGGACGACAACTCGGGCCGGCTCGAGGTCGTGTCGCTGATCCCGTTCTCGCAGCGGCCGTTCCCGCGCGCCAACGTCGGCGACAAGCTCACCGGCCCGACCGTCGGCCCGCTCGACTACACCAACTTCGGCGGGTACGAGCTGCAGGCCACCACGCTCGGCACGCTGGCCGGCGGCGGCCTCACCCCGGAGGTGACCGCCAGGCAGCGGATCACCCAGCTCGCGGTGGCCACCTACAACGTGGAGAACCTGGCCCCGACCGACCCGCAGGTCAAGTTCGACCGGCTCGCCCAGGGCGTCGTCACCAACCTGGCCACCCCGGACATCGTCAGCCTCGAGGAGATCCAGGACAACGACGGCGCGACCGACGACGGCGTGGTCGCCGCCGACGCGACGCTCACCAGGTTCACCGACGCGATCGTGGCGGCCGGCGGGCCGCGGTACCAGTGGCGCGAGATCGACCCGGTGAACGACCAGGACGGCGGCCAGCCGGGCGGCAACATCCGGGTCGCGTTCCTGTTCAACCCGGCCAGGGTCGGCTTCGTGGACCGGCCGGGCGGCACCGCCACCACCCCGGTCCAGGTGATCAGGGTGCGTGGCCGGGCCGCGCTGTCGGTCTCGCCGGGCCGGATCGACCCGGCCAGCGACGCCTGGACCAGCAGCCGCAAGCCGCTGGCCGGCGAGTTCACCTTCCAGGGCCGTACCGTCTTCGTGGTCGCCAACCACTTCAACAGCAAGCTCGGCGACCAGGGCCTGGACAGCCGGTTCCAGCCGCCGACCCGCAGCTCGGAGACCCAGCGGCTCAAGCAGGCCGCCGAGGTCAACACGTTCGTCAAGCAGCTGCTCGCGGTCGCGCCGAAGGCCAACATCGTCGTGCTCGGCGACCTGAACGACTTCCCGTTCTCCCCGGCAGTGCACCGGCTCACCCAGGACGGCGTGCTGAACGACCTGATCACGAGCCTCCCGGCCGGCGAGCGGTACAGCTACGACTACCAGGGCAACTCACAGGACATCGACCACATCCTCGCCGGCAGGCAGATCATCCACCTGGACTACGATGTGGTGCACGTGAACGCTGAGTTCGCCGATCAGGCCAGCGACCACGATCCACAGGTCGTGCGGCTGCTGCCCAGTTTCGGCGTACCGATCCTCGACGAGATCGTCTATCTGATCGACCAGGCGATCGCCGCCGGTGGTTCGACGGAATGACGGGACTGTGAGACCCCGGAAGCATGGTTGACGGATCGCCCGGCCAGGCGCCACTCCTGGCCGACCGGTACCGCCTGGATGAGCTGCTCGGACAGGGCGGGATGGCGCGCGTCTACCGCGCCCACGACGAGCGGCTGAACCGTCCGGTCGCGGTCAAGGTCTTCGACCGGCCGCGGTCCAGGGAGGCGGTCCTGCCCGGCGTGCCCGCGCCGGTGGCGGCCGACGCGACCCCGCGCGACCCGGACGCCCCAGCCGGCGGCGTGTCCGCCGCGGAACGGGCCGAGGCCGAGCGGTGGACCGTCGAGGCGCGCGCCCTCGCCGGGCTCAACCATGCCGGAATCGTCCGCATCTACGACGCGGCCGTCGCCGACGACGAGCAGCCGTACGTGGTCATGCAGCTGATCACCGGGGAGACCCTGTCGGCCAGGCTGCGCCGCGACGCCCCGCTGCCGCCGGACGAGGTGGTCGCGCTGGGCATCCGGGTCGCCGGCGCGCTGGAGCACGTGCACGGCAGCGGCATCGTGCACCGCGACGTGAAGCCGTCCAACATCCTGCTGGACGAGGCGGGGCAGCCGTACCTGGCCGACTTCGGCATCGCCCGGCCGATGGACACCAGCCGGATGACCGCGGCGGGGCAGCTGCTCGGCACCGCCGCGTACCTCGCGCCCGAGCAGGTCCAGGGCGAGGAGCCCGGCCCGCCGTGCGACATCTACGCGCTCGGGCTGGTGCTGCTGGAGTGCCTGACCGGGCGGCAGGAGTACACCGGGATCGGCATCGAGACCGCGCTGGCCAGGCTGCACCGCCCGCCGTCGATCCCGCAGGAGCTGCCGGCGCCGCTGCGGTCGCTGATCGCCGCGATGACCGCGGCCGACCCGGCCGCCCGGCCGACCGCCGGCGAGGTCGCGCACCGGCTCGCCCACCCCGACGAGGAGGCGGCGCGCGCCGCCGCCGGCCCGGCCACCGCCGTGCTGGGGCTGCCGGCCGCCGCCGCGACCGGCCTCGGCGC
>JBJMIH010000142.1:0-40287 GCA_045806985.1 Mycobacteriales bacterium
ATCGCCGCCGGCCGGCACGTCTACGTGGAGAAACCCACCGCCGAGACCCTGGACGAGGCCCTCGACCTGGCCCGGCTGGCCGGCGAGGCCGGCGTGGTCACCGGCGTGGTGCAGGACAAGCTGTACCTGCCCGGCCTGCGCACGCTCAAGCGCCTGGTCGACGGCGGCTTCTTCGGCCGGATCCTGCAGGTGCGCGGCGACTTCGGCTACTGGGTGTTCGAGGGCGACTGGCAGCCGGCCCAGCGCCCGTCCTGGAACTACCGGGCCGCCGACGGCGGCGGCATCGTGCTCGACATGTTCCCGCACTGGCGGTACGTCCTCGACCACGTGATCGCGCCGGTCCGGTCGGTCTACGCGCAGGTCGCCACCCACATTCCCGAGCGGTGGGACGAGCGCGGCGAGCGCTATCCGGCCACCGCCGACGACTCCGCGTACGGCATCTTCGAGCTCGACGGCGGCATCGTCGCCCAGATCACCTCGTCCTGGACCACCAGGGTGTTCCGCGACGAGCTGGTGGAGTTCCAGGTCGACGGCACCGAGGGTTCGGCAGTGGCCGGCCTGCGCCGCTGCCGGATCCAGCACCGCGCCGCCACCCCCAGCCCGGTCTGGAACCCGGACGAGCCCTCGCCGATCGACTTCCGGGCCGGCTGGCAGGAGGTGCCGCACAACACGGAGTACGGCAACGGCTTCAAGGCGCAGTGGGAGGACTTCCTGCGCGCGGCCGCCACCGGCACGCCGTACCTTCACGACCTGCTGGAAGGCGCCCGCGGCGTGCAGCTCGCCGCGCTCGGCCTGCGGTCGGCGCGCGAGGGCCGGCGCCTCGACGTCCCGCCGCTGGAGGGCTGACCCATGAATCCGGCCGTGAACCGGATCGCCTACGCCGCCGCGCACGTCGCGGCCGGCGCCGACCACCGCATCGACTGGGACACCACGCTGCGGTTCCGCCACCACCTGTGGTCGCTCGGCCTGGGTGTCGCGGACGCGATGGACACCGCCCAGCGCGGCATGGGCCTGGAGTGGCCGGACTGCGCCGAGCTGATCCGCCGGTCCGGCGCGGAGGCCCGGGCCGCCGGCGGCCTGCTGTGCTGCGGCGCCGGCACCGACCAGCTCACCGGCCCGACCGACCTGGCCGGCATCGTCCGGGCGTACGAGGAGCAGGTCGCGGTGGTGGAGGAGGCCGGCGCCCGGGTGGTGCTGATGTGCTCGCGCGCGCTCGCCGCCACCGCCACCGGGCCGGAGGACTACCACGCCGTCTACGCCAGGCTGCTGGAGCAGGTGTCCGAGCCGGTGATCCTGCACTGGCTCGGCCCCATGTTCGACCCCGCGCTGGACGGCTACTGGGGCTCGGAGGAGGCGCTGCTCGCGCTCGTCACCCGGTACGCCGGCAAGGTCGACGGCATCAAGCTGTCACTGCTGGACGCCGACCGCGAGGTCGCCTTCCGCCGCGCGCTGCCGCCCGGTGTCCGCCTCTACACCGGCGACGACTTCCACTACCCGGAACTGATCCGCGGCGACGAGCACGGGTACTCCGACGCGCTGCTGGGCGTCTTCGACCCGATCGCCGTGCCGGCCGCCGCCGCGCTGCGCGCCCTGAACGCCGGTGAGGTGGCGGAGTACGACCGGCTGCTGGCGCCGACCGTCCCCCTCGCGCGGCAGCTGTTCGCCGCCCCGACCTGGCACTACAAGACCGGCATCGCGTTCCTGGCCTGGCTGGCCGGGCATCAGGACCGGTTCGCGATGGTGGGCGGGTACGAGACCGCGCGGTCCCGGGAGCACCTCGAGGAGCTGTACGCGCTGGCCGGCCCGGCCGGCGTGCTGCCCGATCCGGAGCTGGCCGCCGACCGGATGAAGGAGTGGCGCGGGTGACGGGGTTGAAACTGGCGCTCAACCAGGCCACCACCAAGTACTGGACGCTCGCCGAGGCGATCGCCGGCTGCCGGGCGGCCGGCATCGAGGGCCTGGGCGTGTGGCGGGAGCCGGTGGCCGAGGTGGGCCTGGACACGGCCGCCGCGATGCTCGCCGACTCCGGCCTGACCGTGACCAGCCTGTGCCGGGGCGGCTTCTTCACCGGCCCGGACGCGGCGGCCGAGAACCGGCGCGCCGTCGACGAGGCCGCCGCCCTCGGCCCGACCACGCTGGTGCTGGTCTGCGGCGGGCTGCCGGCCGGCTCCCGGGACCTGCCGGCCGCCCGGCAGGCGGTCGCGGACGGGCTCGCCGCCCTGGTGCCGTACGCCGCCGACCGGGGCGTGCGACTGGCGGTCGAGCCGCTGCACCCGATGTTCGCCGCCGACCGCTCCGTGGTGAACACCCTGGCCCAGGCGCTCGACCTGGCCGAGCCGTATCCCGCCGACCAGGTCGGCGTGTGCGTGGACACCTACCACGTGTGGTGGGACCCGGACCTGGCCGGTCAGCTCCGCCGCGCCGGCGAGCGCGTCTTCGCGTACCAGGTGTGTGACTGGGTGGTGCCGCTCCCGGCGGACATGCTGCTGGGCCGGGGCCACCTCGGCGACGGCGCGATCGACTTCGGGCACGTCACCGACCTGGTCACCGCGGCCGGCTACACCGGCTTCGTGGAGGTCGAGATCTTCTCCGCCGAGGTCTGGGACGCGCCCGGCGACCGGACCGTGGCGACCGTGGTGGACCGCTTCCGGCTCATTCGGCGGTAGCGAGCGGGGCGGTGCTCTGCCGGGTGACCAGGCTGGTGGCCAGGTCGAGGCGGAGGTTGGAGGGCTTCTCGCCGCGGCTGAGGCTGATCACCAGCCGGGCCGCCGCCTCGGCCATCTCGGTGAGCGGCTGGCGGATGGTCGTGAGCGGCGGGCCGACCCAGCGGGCGACCGGCAGGTCGTCGTACCCGACCACGCTCAGATCCTCCGGGATGCGGACGCCGAGCGCCCGCGCCGCCTCGTACAGGCCGAGCGCCTGGAGGTCGCTGCCGGCGAAGATGGCGGTCGGCGGGTCGGGCATCCGCAGCAGGTCGGTGCCGTTGTCGTAGCCGCCCTCGACGTGGAAGTTGCCGGACCGGATGAGCGCGGGGTCGATCGGCACGCCGGCGGTCTCCAGCGCGGCGCGGTAACCGTCCAGCCGGGCCCTGCTGCACAGCATCGACGACGGCCCGCTGATCACCCCGATCCGGCGGTGGCCGAGTTCGAGCAGGTGGCGGGTTGCGGCCAGGCCGCCGCTCCAGTTGGCCGAGCCGATCGACGGCACGTCCGGGCCGGGGTCGCCGGCCGGGTCGACCACCACGAACGGGATGCTGCGTGCGTTGAGCTGCGCCTGCTGGGCCGGGCTGAGGTCGGAAAGCACCAGGATCACGCCGGTGGGCCGGCGGGCGAGCACCCCGTCCACCCAGCTCTGGCCGGGCGTGGTGCGGCCGGCGCTCTCGGAGAGCACGACGATCAGGCCCTGGTCGCGGGCGACCCGTTCCACACCCTTGATCACCTCGACCGCCCACGCGCTGTCCAGCTCATGGAAGATCAGGTCGAGCATGGGGGCCGGGGTGGCGCGGGCGTTGGTCCGGCGCTGGTACCCGTGTTCGCGGATGAGCGCCTCGACCCTGGCCCTGGTATCGGCGGCGACGTCGGCCCGGCCGTTCAGCACCTTCGAAACGGTGGGGACGGAGACCCCTGCCTCTTGCGCGATCTTTGCGATCGTCGCGGCGGCAGGTCGGTCCGACCGCTCATCCCGTGACGACCTGGGCGTGCTCACACGTATCACTCTAACCGGCGGGACGCTCCGCCACGTAGCGGGGAAATGCCGTGAACACCGCCTTGACGTATGGTTTTTACGCTCGTAGCGTCCGCGTCAATCAATCGGCAACCTGGCCGATACTTTCGGCACGGCCCGGAGGGAGCATCGCGATGGCAGCTCAACCCACCCGCGAGGACCGGTTCGCGTTCGGGCTGTGGACGGTGGGATGGCAGTCCCGCGATCCCTTCGGCGATCCCACCCGCGCGCCGCTCGACCCGGTCGAGTCCGTGCACCGGCTGGCCGAGCTGGGCGTGTGGGGCGTGACGTTCCACGACGACGACGTGTCGCCGTTCGGCAGCGACGCGGCAGCGCGCGAGCAGCACCTGGCCCGGTTCCGGAAGGCGCTGGACGAGACCGGCGTGGTGGTGCCGACGGCGACCACCAACCTGTTCAACCACCCGGTGTTCAAGGACGGCGCGTTCACCAGCAACGACCGGTCGGTGCGCCGGTACGCGCTGCGCAAGGTGATGCGCAACCTGGACCTGGCCGCCGAGCTGGGCGCCAACACGTACGTGTTCTGGGGCGGCCGCGAGGGCTCCGAGACCGACGCCGCCAAGGACGTCCAGGCCGCGCTGGACCGGTACCGCGAGGCCATCGACACGCTCGCCCAGTACTGCGTCGACCACGGCTACAACCTGCGCTTCGCCCTCGAGCCCAAGCCGAACGAGCCGCGCGGCGACATCCTGCTGCCCACCATCGGGCACGCGCTCGGCTTCATCTCCACCCTCGAGCACGCCGACATGGTCGGGCTCAACCCGGAGGTCGGGCACGAGCAGATGGCCGGGCTGAACTACGTGCACGGCATCGCCCAGGCGCTCTGGCAGGGCAAGCTGTTCCACATTGACCTCAACGGCCAGCACGGGCCCAAGTACGACCAGGACCTGGTCTTCGGCCACGGCGACCTGATCAGCGCGTTCTTCCTGGTGGACCTGCTGGAGAACGGCGCGCCCGGCGGCGGTCCCGGCTACGACGGCCCGCGCCACTTCGACTACAAGCCGCTGCGGACCGAGGACGCCGACAGCGTCTGGGTCTCCGCCGCCGCCAACATGCGCACGTACCTGCTGCTCAAGGAGCGGGCGGCGGCGTTCAGGGCGGACCCGGAGGTGCGGGAGGCGATGGAGGCGAGCAAGATCCTCGAGCTCGCCCAGCCGACCCTGGCCGACGGCGAGAGCCACGCCGACCTGCTGGCCGACCGGTCCGCGTTCGAGGACTACGACGTCGAGGCGGCCGGCCGCCAGGGTTACGGCTACCACCACCTCGACCAGCTCGCCCTCGAGCACCTGCTCGGCGCGCGCTGACCGGGGCGGTCACGCCTCCGAGAACGGGACGCCGGCCAGGCCCAGCCGCGGGTCGATCTCGACGCCGAGCGCGACGAGCACCGACGGGTGCACGTCGACGTGGCTGGTGTGGGCGTGCATCGGGACGTCCGGGCCGCAGGCCGCGATCCAGGCCGTCCGCTCCCACTCCGAGCGCTGGCCGTGGCCGCCGCCGTCGCGGTGGCCGTGGTCGGTGACGACGATGAAGGTCCACTCCTCGGTCCTGTACGCCGGCCGGCCCCGGATCGCGTCGATGATCTGGCCGATCTGGACGTCCGCGCGCTCGACGGCGGAGATGTACTCGTCGCCGGTGCCCTTCTGGTGGCCGACCTCGTCCACCGCGCCGAGGTACACGAACGCCGCGTGCACGTCGCGGGTGCCGAGGGTGAGCGCCGCGTCCTCGGTGACCTGGCGGTCCGCCTCGGGGTAGCCGAGCGCGTACGCGTCGACGCCGACCAGCCGGGTCGCCCCCGCGAACAGCGGCCCGCCGTCGTACGCGCCCACCAGCGGCGGCCAGTTCGCCACCGCGTACGTGCGGAAGGCCGGGTTGGCGCGGCGGAGCTGGGTGAGGAAGTCCGGGAACGCCGCCAACCGGTGCCCGCCGAAGTGGTTGCCGACGATCGCGTGCCGGTCCGGCCACACGCCGGTCGCGACCGTCGCCCAGCACGGCCCGCACAGTGTCGGCGCGTGGTCGCCCACCTCGAAGCGGGACAGGAAACCCGCCGCCGCGATCTCGTGGATGCGCGGGGTCGCGGCGATCTCCAGGGTGTCGTGGCGGACGCCGTCCACGCCGAACACCACCACCCGCCGGTGCGGGAGCGGCAACTTCACGGTGTGACCTCCTGCGGGGCTCTCCCCTGCGCGCGGGGACTCCACTCTGCTACGAGAGTGCTCGGTCACGAAAGTGCGGAAACCGTCCGCACCGGTCTACTTACACCAGGTCAGTAGGGTGGCCGCATCGGCGGCGAACCGGGCCGGCGAGTCGTCCGCGACGAACTCCAGCAACAGGTCGTGCCGGCGGCCGGTGGTGGCGAGCACGGTCAGCACCTGGCCCCACAGCGCGGCCCTGGCGGCGAGCGGCAGCCGTACCGGGGTGGGCTCCCGCGTCCACGAGAACGTATGCACCACGTCGACATGGTCGAGCACCTGCCGCAGCCCGGCCACCGCCTCGGCGTCGGTGGCCAGCACCGGCGGCTGCCAGTGGCAACGCACGGTGGGGGAGTCCACTTCGGACAGCAGGCGCAGCGTCGACCCGGCCGTGTCGGTGAGCGTGTTCCGGTGGTACTCCAGGGCGACCAGCAGGCCGTGGTCGGCCGCGATGCCGGCGTACTCGCGCAGGTGGCCGGCCACGGCGGCGCGGCCGGCTGGATCGGTCTCGGCAGAGCCGGCGGTGCCGGCCCACACCCGCACCCGGGGCGCGCCCAGGGCGGCGGCGGTCTCCGCGGCGGCGGCGAAGTCGGCGGCGCCGTCCCGGCCGGCCCGTACGTACGAGCCGTAGCCGACGACCTCCAGGCCGTGGTCGCGGGTGGCCGCGCCGACGTCGGCGGCGGTGCCCAGGTCGCCCTGGGGGACGTGCACGTCGCCGCCCCACTCGATCGCGGCCAGCCCGGCGCGGGCGGCCAGCGCCAGCACCTGGCCGGTGTCCAGCCCCCGGAACGTCACCGACACGAGCCCGGGCGCCATCACGGCGCGACCTCCCCGCTCGGCGCCGCCTCCCCGCTCGGCGCGGCCTCCCCGCTCGGCGCGGCCTCCCCGGTGGGCGCTGCTTCCCCGGTGGGCGGGGCCTCTCCGGTGGGCGTGGCCTCTCCGGGCGGCGCGGCCTGCCTGGGCGGCGCGGCCTGCCCGCTCGGCGGGACTTCCCCGGTTGGCGGGGCTTCCCCGGTTGGCACGGCCTGCCTGGTGGGTGGGGCCTGCCTGGTGGGTGGGGCCTGCCTGGTCGGCTCGGCTTCCCTGGTGGGTGGGGCCTGCTTGGTCGGTGGGGCCTCGCGGGGCAGCGGGGTGACCGAGTCGCGCACCACCACGTGGGTGCCGATGACGACGTGCTGCGGGCCGCCGCCGTCCCGGTGCAGGGCGAGCCGGACGGCGGTGCGGCCGAGTTCCTCGTGCGGAATGTGCACGGTGGTCAGCGGGGGGTTCAGATCGGCGGCGAGCGGGATGTCGTCGTAGCCGACGATCGACACGTCGGCGGGAACCTGCCGGCCCGCCTCCCGCAGCGCCTGCAGCGCGCCGGCCGCGACCAGGTCATCGGCGGCGAAGACGGCGGTGAAGTCGCACGGCCCGCGGTCGAGGATCTCCTTGATGCCGCGATACCCGAAGGCCCGGCTGAACCGCCCGAACGACTCCAGCCCGGGGTCCGGCTCCAGGCCGTGGTCACGCAGGGCCTGCCGGTAGCCGGCGACCCGGGCGTCGCCGGTGGTGTGGCCAACCGCGCCGCCCAGGTAGAGGATCCGGCGGTGGCCGGCGGACAGCAGGTGGCTGGTGATCGCGTACGCCCCGGCGGTGTTGTCGTAGTCGACCACGGTGGCCGGCACGTCCGGCCCGAGCGGTGGCCGTCCACAGAGGACGAGCCGGGAGCCGACCGCGTCCAGCGCGGCGGCGAACCGGGTCATCCGGGCGCGGTAGGCGTCGTTCTCCACCACCGCGCCGACCAGGATCACCGCGTCGGCCTGCTGTTCGCGCATGAGGCTGACGACGGCCAGTTCCCGGTCCGGGTCACCCTGGGTGGTGCAGACCAGGCAGAGCCGGCCCTCGACCGCGGCCTGCTCCTCGACCCCCTGGGCGATGTGGGCGTGGAACGGCGCGGTGACCGAGGCGACGATGATCGCCACGGTGCGCGGGCTCATCCCGGCCAGCGCCCTGGCGTGCGCGTTGACCACGTAGTCAAGGTCGCGGACGGCCCGCAGCACGCGGGTCCGGGTGCCGGCGGCGACCGGGTAGTCGCCGGACAGCACCCGGGAGACGGTCGCCACGGACACGCCGGCCCGACTGGCGACGTCACGGATCGTGGTACGGCCGGTGCCGGTGGGCCCGCGTGACATCGTCCCCCCGCACAACCTCGGCCCCGTGCTGAAAACGATTACTATCTACTACCGGTATCTTTTCGACTTTGCGGGGATTCCGTCAAGCGCTCGGGTCAGGCCGTCGGTTGCGTTCGGCCGCTGCCGGTGCGCGCGGCGCTCGCCCTGGTGGCCATGCCGGCCAGAACACCGACCGCGCCGATGACCAGCGCCACCACGCCCCATTTCCAGCCGTACAGGTGCCAGCCCAGGCCGTGGTCGACGCTGAACCGACCCGGCCCGATGAACGCGACCGCCAGCGCGGCGGCGGCATTGGTGAGGGGGAACTCGATCCCGCCGCTCTGGGCCCAGATGCCGTTCGGCCAGTGCACCGCCGTGATCGCGTTGCCCATCATGCCGACGATCATCGCGGCCGCGAACGGCGTGAACCAGCCCAGCGCGAGCGCCAGGCCGCCGACGAACTCGGCCAGTCCGCCGGCCCAGGCCGCCGCCCGGCCGGGGCGGAAGCCGAGGCTCTCGAACATCTGCGCGGTCCCGCTCAACCCGGGACCGCCCATCCAGCCGAAGAGCTTCTGGCTCCCGTGGCCCGCGAGCAGCAGGCCCAGTACGACGCGAAGGATCAGCAACCCGGTGTTCACGGCAGCTCCCTCCTGAGCATCCGATATCACCAGTTGTACTCCGTGGCTGACGTCACGTCACCCACGCTGGTCGGGTCAGATCATGTGCGCGCGGCGCGCCTCCACGTCCCTGGTCGCCCACGCCCGAGCGGCCAGCCCTCCGGCGATTCCGGCCGCGCCGACCAGCAACACCACCACGCCCAAGGGCACGCCGGACAGGTGCCAGCCGATCGCACGGTCCACGCTGTACCGGCCGGGACCGGTGAAACCCACCGCGGCCGCGACAGCGGCCAGCACCAGCGGCAGCTCGACACCGCCGGCCGCGTTCCACAGCCCCTTCGGCCAGTGCACCACCGCCATCGCATTGCCCATCATCGCGATCAGCACTGCCGCGGCGATCGGCGTGAACAGGCCGAGCGCGAGCAGCGCACCGCCCGCCAGCTCGATCGCGCCACCGGCGATGGCGTACCGGCGACCCGGCCGGTACCCGAGGCTGTCGAAGTACCGCGCGGTCGAGTCGAGCCCGTCCCCACCGAGCCAGCCGAACAGTTTCAGCCCGCCATGGCCGACGAACAGCAGCCCGACCACGATGCGGAGCAGCAGAAGACCGGTGTCCATGGCTCCGGTGTACCGCCGTTCCCCAATTCGCTCCACAGTGGAGCAAACGCAGCTCAGGCGAGTGCGACGGTGACCGGGCCGGCGGCGGGGTCGACGCGGCGCAGCCAGGGCGTGGGGAGGTGGACCGGGGTGTTCGGCATCAGCCGCCAGGCGCGGTGGCGGTGCAGGACCTGGTCGGCCTGGCGCACCTCGAGCACGGCGCTGGTGGCGAACCGGTCCACCCGGAGCAGCAGCCTGCCGTGCGGGACCTGCGCCTGGCCAGGGCGGATGGCGGCCGGGGATACCCAGCGGACCGGGTCGGCGCCGACCAGCGGCACCGGGTCGCTGTCCGGCCACGCCTCGCCGGACAGGTACCGCAGCACCGCCGCTGCCGCGTGCGCCCCGCACCGCGCCGACACCGCCGCGCTCTCGGCCGCGTGCAGCAGGTTGCCGGCCGCGAACACGCCCGGCCGGGACGTCCGCGCCGCCAGGTCGGTCACTGGCGCGCGGCTGGCCGGGTCCATCGCCAGCCCACCCAGCCGGGGCAGCTCGGACTCCGGCACCCAGTCGCCGGTGAACACCACCGTGTCGCACTCCACCCGCCGCGTCTGGCCGGTGCGCGTGGAGGCCAGCTCGACCGCGCATACCCGCCCCCTTCCCTCGATCCGGTTCACCGTCGTGGAAGAGAACACCGGAACGCGCCGGGCGGTTGCACTTCTGAGCGGACCAATCTGCGGTCGCTCGTGTTCGGTCACCATGGCCAGGGTCCGCACCCCGGCGTGCGCCAGCGTCCGCACCGCGGCGTAGCTCACCCGCTCCGCCCCGACCACCACGGCCAGCTCCCCGACCGGTCCGAGCCCGTCGCCGTACTGGTACACGAACTGCTGGAGCGCGCCGGTGGTGTACACGCCGCCGCCCCGGTCGCCCGGCACCAGCCGGGCCGTCCGCGGCCGCTCCCGGCAGCCGGTGGCCAGCAGCACCGCCTCGGCGACGATCACCTCGCGACCGGCCCGCGACGTCACCTCGACCGCCGTCGGCCCGGCCCAGCCGGTCACCGTGGTCGCCACCCGCAGCCGCGCGCCGGCCGCCGCCGCCCGCGCCACCAGCTGCCGTGCGTACAGCGGGCCGGTGAGCAGCCGCGTCGGCCCGTACCCCGGCCGCACGCAGTGCCGGGCCACTCCGCCCATCGCCGGCTCCCGGTCCAGCACCGTCACCGGTACGCCCCGGGTGGCGAGGATCTCCGCCGCGGACAGCCCGGCCGGCCCGCCGCCGATCACCAACACGGTCATGGGGCGACCAGCGCCTGGAGCCGGGCCGCGCAGTAGAAGCCCTGGCAGCGGCCGAGCCCCGCGCGGGTACGGCGGCGTACCCCGTCCAGGTCGGGCGCGGGCACCGGCCCGCGCAGCGCCGCCCGCACCTCACCCAGCGTGATCCGCTCGCAGAAGCACACCACCTCGCCGTAGTCCGGGTTGGCGGCGATCAGCTCGGTGTCCGCGTACGGCCGCCGCCACGTCTCGCCCACCGGCGGCACCCGGTGGCCCTCGCCGCCGACCATCGCGCTGTCCCGCACCTGGTCGATGTCCAGGCCGGCATCGCACAGCAGGTCGTAGACGTGCGCGGCGATCCCCATCGACGCGGACAGGCCGCTGGAGCGGATGCCGCCCACGCACACGTACCGCCGGTCCGGATGGGCGCGGATCTGGTAGTCGGCGTGCTCGGTGGCGGCCCGCAGCCCCGCGTACATGCTGGTGACCTCCTCGTCCAGCAGCGCCGGCAGAACGCGGCGGCCGGCCTCCCGCAGCTGGGCCAGCCCGGCGGCGGTGGTGGCGGTCGCGGTCCGGTCCGGCACGTCCTCGGCGGTCGGGCCGAGCAGCACGTTGCCGAAGACGGTCGGGGCGATCAGCACGCCCTTGGTGCGCTCGGTCGGCACCGGCAGCAGCACGTGGTTGAGCAGCGGGCGGGCCAGCTTGTCGAAGATGATCAGTTCGCCGCGCCGCGGGGTGACCGTGAACTCCTCGTACCCGAACAGCCGGTCGACGTCGCCGGAGCCGAGCCCGGCGGCGTTCACCACCCAGCGCGCCCGCACCCCGCCCAGGTCGTACCGCAACCCGTCGTCGACCGCCCGCTCCACCCGGTGATGGAAGCGGAAATCCACGCCGTTGCGGGCGGCCTCGGTGGCGAACGCGATCGGCGTGGTGAACGGGCAGATCACGCCCTCGCCGGGGATCTCCAGCGCGGCCTGCGCGCCCGGCCCGAGGTGCGGCTCGGCGGCGTACAGCTCGGCCGCGTCCAGCCGGCGGGTCTCGGCGTAGCCGTTGGCCTCGGCGGTGGCGACGACACGGTCCAGCGCGGCGGCCTCCGCCGCGGTCCAGGCCACCAGCAGCGCCCCGGTCCGTTCCAGCGGGATGCCGGTGGCCTTGGCGTACCGGTCCAGCAGCGGGTACCCGCGCCGCAGCAGCGCCGATTCCAGCGAGCCCGGCTTGGCGTCGAAGCCGGTGTGCCGGATCGCCGTGTTGGCCTTGCTGGTGCCGGTCCCGACGTCGCCGCTGGCCTCCAGCACCACCACCCGCAGCGCGGTCAGCGACAGCTCGCGTGCGATCGCGGCGCCGACCACCCCGGCGCCGATGACAGCGATGTCATATTCGTAACTCACAGGATAATCGCCGCCTCCGCCGCCGCCCGCCAGCCGGCGAGCAGCTCCTCCGCCCGGTCCGGCGCGATGGCCGGTTCGTACACGGCCGACGGCCGCCAGCGCGGCACCACTGAGGACAGCGCGCGGCGCGGGTCGAGGCCGAGCCGGGCCAGCGCCGTCACGCCGAGCGCGCTGGCGTTCGGCGACGGGTACACCTCCACCGGGATCTGCAGCAGGTCAGCCTGGGTCTGGAGGAGCAGCCGGGAACGGGTCATGCCGCCGTCCACCCGTAGCCGCCGCAGCGGCGAGCCCAGGTCGTCGGCGACGGCGCGGCCCAGCCAGGCCACGCTCGCCGCGATGCCCTCGAGTACCGCCCGAGCCAGGTGCGCCCGGTCGGTGGCCAGCGTCATGCCGGTGAACGCGGCCCGCGCGTCCGGCCGCCAGAACGGTGCGGCCAGCCCGGCCAGTGCCGGCACGAACCGCACGCCGCCGCTGTCCGCGCTCTGCAGGGCCAGCAGGTCCAGGTCGGAGGGGTGGTCGATGACGCCGATCCGGGCCAGCCAGCGGACCGCCGCGCCGGCCGTGTACACCTGCCCGTCCAGGCAGTACGCGGCCTCCGCGCCGAGGTCCCAGGCCACCGACCCGACCAGGCCGGACCGCGGGCGCACCGGTTCGGCGCCGACCGTGGCCAGCAGGAACGCGCCGGTGCCGTACGTGCACTTGGCGTCGCCGCGCGCGTGGCAGCCCTCGGCGAACAGCGCCGCCTGCTGGTCCACCGTGCAGCCGACCACCGGAACGGCCGGCCCGAACACCGCGGTCTCGCCGACCACCCTGGTCGACGGCACCACCGCCGGCAGCGACTCCGGGTCGATCCCGAACACCGCGCACGCCTCCGCCGACCACTGCCGGCTGTCCAGGTCGAGCAGCAGCGTGCGGGACGCGGTGGCCACGTCGGTGACGTACCCGCCGGCCAGCCGGTGCAGCAGCCAGCTGTCGGTGGTGGTGGCGACGCCGGCGATGCCGCGCCGCTCCCGCAGCCAGGCGATCTTGGGCGCGGCGAAGTACGGGTCGAGGGTGAGCCCGGTGCGCTCGCGCAGCATCGGCTCGTGCTCGCGGAGCCGGTCGCACACGCCGGCCGCCCGCCGGTCCTGCCAGGACAGCGCCGGGCCGTGCGGTTCGCCGGTACGCCGGTCCCAGTCCAGAACGGTCTCGCCCTGGTTGGCCAGGGCGACCGCGTCGAGCTGGCCGCGGTAGCCGGCGAGCGCCTGCTTGCCGGCGTCCACCAGCGAGTCCCACAGCTCGGCCGGGTCCTGCTCGACCCCGCCGTCCGGCAGCACCCGCGGGTGCACCGCCGCCTCGGCGTCGGCGAGCACCTTCCCGTCCGGGCCGACCAGCAATGCCTTGGTGGCGGACGTGCCCTGGTCGAGGGCGAGTACAGCGCCGGGCATCAACGGTCTCCGATCGGTGCCACCACTACCTGTGCGGACCTCGCGACCCTACCGATCTTCGCGTCCGGTGGCGCGAAGTGAGGCAACTTCTTCCCCGGTTCGACGCGTATCTTCACGTCATGGCCCTGTTCGACCTGCCGCTCGCCGAACTCGAGGCGTACCTGCCCGACCGGACCGAGCCCGCCGACTTCGACGCGTTCTGGAAGCGCACCCTCGACCTCACCGAGCAGCACCCGCTCGCCGCCACCTTCACCCGCGTACCCACCCACCTGCGGCTCGTCGAGTCCTACGACGTGACGTTCGCCGGGTGGAACGGGGAGCCGGTGCGCGGGTGGTTCACCGTACCCGCCGGTGCGACCGGCCCGCTGCCGTGCGTGGTCGAGTACATCGGCTACGGCGGCGGCCGCGGCCTGCCGCACGACCGGCTGGTCTGGGCCGTCGGCGGGTACGCCCACCTGCTGATGGACACTCGTGGCCAGGGCGGGCGGTGGAGCGTCGGGGCCACCGTGGACACCGGCCCGGCCGGGCCCAACCACCCCGGGTTCATGACCCGCGGCATCTTCGACCCGAACGACTACTACTACCGCCGGCTGTTCACCGACGGGGTGCGCGCCGTGCAGGCCGCCCGCAGCCACCCCCTGGTCGACCCGGCGAAGGTCGCGGTCACCGGCGGCAGCCAGGGCGGCGGCATCACGGTCGCGGTCAGCGGCCTGGTCGGTGACCTCGCCGCGGTGATGCCGGACGTGCCGTTCCTCAGCCACTTCCGGCGGGCCACCGAGATCACCGACGAGGAGCCGTACGCGGAGATCGCCAACTTCCTCAAGATCCACCGGAACCGGGTCGAGCAGGTGTTCACCACGCTGTCCTACTTCGACGGCATGAACTTCGCCGCCAGGGCCAACGCCCCGGCGCTGTTCTCGGTCGGCCTGATGGATCCGATCTGCCCGCCCTCCACGGTGTACGCCGCGTACAACCACTACGCGGGCCCGAAGGAGATCCGGGTGTACCCGTACAACGAGCACGAGGGCGGCCAGTCCGACCAGACCGCCGAACAGCTGGCCTACCTGTCCGCCTTGTGGGCGTGACCGGTGCGGGTCAGGGGTGTTTGGGGCCGGTGATCAGGTAGACGACGAGGGCGGCGACGCAGAGGGCGGCCGCCGCGGACAGGCTGGCGACGTTGAAGCCGTGGACCGCCGCCCTCGGCCCCGCGCCGGGGTGGGTGTGCAGGTAGCGGGTGGCCGCGGTGCCCGCGATCGTGCTGAGTAGCGCGGTGCCCAGTGAGGCCCCGATCTGCTGCGAGGTCATCACCGACGCGCCGGCGGCCGAGGTGTCCGCCCCGGCGTTCAGAGTGGCGGTGCTGTTGGCGGTGACCAGTACCCAGCCGGTGCCGAGGCCGACCAGCAGGAACACCGGCATGACGTGCAGCCAGTAGCCGCTGTCCACCCGGATCAGGCCGAGCAGCCCCAGCCCGGCGGCGATGGTGAGCAGACCGGGGCAGAGCAGCGCCCGGACCGGGGCGCGGGCCAGCAGCCTGCTGACCGCCCGTACTCCGATCATCAGCCCGGCGGTGAGCGGCAGGAAGGCCAGCCCGGCCTTGACCGGGGAGTAGCCCAGGACGTTCTGCAGGTAGAAGGTCAGGAAGAACAGCGCGGCGAACATGCCCACGGCGAGGCTGAGCACCGCGAGGTACGAGCCGCCGCGCCGCCGGTTGAGCACCACCCGCAGCGGCAGCAGCGGGTTGCGCACCTTGGCCTGCACCCCGACGAAGGCGGTGAGGAGCAGTACCCCGGCCGCCAGCGGCCCGACGGTCGAGGCAGCGCCCCAGCCGTCCGGCTCGGCACGGGCGAACCCGTACACCAGCGCCATCATCCCGGTGGTGGCCAGCAGCGCTCCGGCGATGTCGATCCGGAGCCCGGCCGTGCGCGGCGCGGACCGTACGGCGTAGAGCACCCCGGCGCCGGCCGCCACGGCGATCGGCAGGTTCACGAACATGCACCAGCGCCAGTCGAGGTAGTCGGTGAGCACCCCGCCCAGGATTACCCCGAGTCCGGACGAGCTGCCCATCGCGGTGCCGTAGATCCCGAAGGCCTTGCCGCGCTCGGCCGGGGTCGGAAAGGTCGCGGCCAGTGTGGCCAGCACGGCCGGGGTGAGCAGCGCGCCGAAGACGCCCTGCAGCGCGCGCCCGGTGAGCAACGTCGCGGTGTTCGGGGCCGCTCCGCCCAGCGCGGAGGCCAGCGCGAAACCGGTCAGCCCGATCATCAGGCTGCGTCTGCGCCCGATGAGGTCGGACAGCCGGCCGCCGAGCAGCAGGAGGCCACCATAGCCGAGGGCGAAGATGGTGATCACCCACTGGCGGCTGTTGTCGGACATGTGCAGGGACCGCTGCGCGGACGGCAGGGCGATGTTCATGATCGTCAGATCCAGCCCGATCATGAGTTGCGCGGTGGCGACCGCGCCCAGCGCCCACCAGCGCCGGGGATCGGGGACGGCGGTGTCGGCGGGAAGCCGGACCGAGCCGACTGCTGTGCTCATGGTCCACCTCAAATGATTGGTCTAGCCAACATTGGTTCGGCCAACGATAGCAGGAATCGTGGGTCTGACCAATGAATTGGCTAGACTTCCTCGTATGGACACGCCGCCCGGCCGCCTGCGCGGCAAGCCAAGTTGGCTGATCAACAAGACCGCGGCGGTCGCGCACCGGCTGCTCGCCGAGACGCTGTCCGGCGTGGACGCCCGCGGTTACCACTACGCGCTGCTGGCGGCTCTCGACGAGTTCGGGCCGAGCAGCCAGGCCGCGCTGAGCGACGCGTGCGGTATCGACCGCAGCGACACCGTCGCGATGGTGAACGAACTGGCCGAGCGGGGCCTTGTCGTCCGGGAACCGGATCCGGACGACCGCCGCCGCAACATCATCAGCATCACCCCGGCCGGCCGGCGCCGCCTGGAACAGCTCGAGGCCGTACTGGCCGAGGTTCAGGCCGAGCTGCTCGCCCCGCTGTCACCCCGCGAGCGCGAGCAACTCGTCGCACTGCTCGGCCGGGTCTTCGACCATCACCACACCCGTTAGGTGTCCAGCCAGGCCTTGATTCCCCGTACGGCCTCGGCGACAAGGCCGGCGGGGGCGGCCGACGCCCGCACCGAGACGGTGGCGGCGGCCGCCAGGCCGGCGTCGCCGAGCAGCGGGCGGCAGCGGTCGTACTCGGTACGCAGGTCGGTGCCGAACAGCAGCGGGTCGTCGGCGTGGATGCCGCACCGCACGCCGGCCGCGACCAGCGCCGGCAGCGGGTGCTCGGCCAGTGACGGCACCACGCCGAGCTTGACGTTGCTGGTCGGGCACACGTCCAGCGGCGTGCCGGCCGCCGCGAGCCGGTCGACCAGCGCCGGGTCCTCGACGGCCCGTACCCCGTGCATGATCCGGTCCGCGCCCAGCAGGTCGAGCGCGGCCCGGACCGACTCCGGCCCGGCCAGCTCGCCGGCGTGCGGCACCGCCCTCAGCCCGCCGTTCCGCGCCACCGCGAACGCCTCGGCGAACGGCACCGGCCCGGCCGCCGCCTCGTCGCCGTCCAGGCCGAAACCGACCACGCCGTCGCCGGCCCTGGAGGCGGCCAGCCGGGCCGTGGCGAGGGCCTCGGCCGGCCCGCGGTCCCGGTTCGCGGCCACCACCAGCCCGAACCCGATCCCGCACCGGGCGGCGGCCGCGTGCCCGGCGTCCAGTACCAGGTCCAGCGCGTCCGCGTCCGGCCCGAGCCGGCCGCCGAACAGTCCCGGCCACACCGACGGCTCGACCCATACCGCGCCGGCCCCGGCGGCGTCCTCCACCACCTCGGTGACCAGCCGGCGCGCGTCCTGGGGGCTGCGCAGGCAGGCCGCGGCCGCGGTGATCGTCGCGGTGAAGGCGGCGAACGACCCGTACCCGGTGGGCAGCGGCGCCGGGATGCCGTACCGGGCGGCCAGCTCGGCCAGGGTGGCGGGCCGCATCGCGCCGTCCAGGTGCAGGTGCAGGTGCGCCTTGGGCAGCAGGATCAGGTCGAGTGAGGCCAGCGAGTCGGCGTACCTGGCCGCCAGCCGTTCCGCCGTCGCCGGGTCGAGCCGGGCCCGCCGCGCCGGGTCCATGTTGTGCGCGACGTCGCACCGCTTGACCAGCACGGCGGGTGGGCAGGCGGCGACGCGGGCCAGGTAGTCGGCGCGGCTCTCGCCGTCCCGGTGGGTGAGCGCGTCCACGATCGCCAGCACGGCCGGTGACGCGCCGGCCCGCCGCAGGTCCGCCAGCGTGCACGCGGTGTCCTCGACCACGTCGTGCAGGAACGCCGCGACCTGCTGGTCCTCGCTGCCGCCGGCCGCCGCCACCAGTTCGGCGACGGCGACCGGATGCCGCACGTACGGCGCCCCGACCAGGTCCACCTGACCGTCGTGCCAGTACGCCGCCAGCTTCCGCGCCTCGTCGGGAGTCACGGCGGCGATCGTCGCACGGCGACCGGTCGGCGCCGGCGGGTCAGGCGGGCACGAGGCAGAACGGGTGGCCGACCGGGTCGGCGTACACCCGCCAGCCGGCGCCGGCCGGCGCGCCCTCCAGCGGCCGGGCGCCGAGCGCCACGACCTCCTTGCCGGCCTGGTCGAGGTCGTCGGCCTCGAACTCGAGGTGGGCCTGCTGCGGCGCCTCCGCGCTCGGCCAGCGCGGCGGGCGGTAGTCCGGCACCCGCTGGAAGCCCAGCGCGGGGCCGGCCCCGCCGGGCGGCCGCAGGGTCACCCAGTCACCCTCGGCGTAGGTGATCTCCCAGCCGGTGATCGCGCGGTAGAACTCGGCGAGTGCCCGCGGGTCGGGGCAGTCGAGGGCGTACTGGGCCAGTTTGTACGGCATATCGAGGTCCTTTCGTCACCAGTGATCGGAGTATGGTGGTTGCGCGTGATCGGCCGCAACCCACTTACGGCGTACGCTGGTGACGTGAAGGACCCGGCACAGCTGGTGCTCGACTTCCTGAACACGCTCGAGGTCGACGACGGCACCGACTACCTGGCCACCCGGGAGAGCTACCTGAGGTGGCTGGCCGCGCGCGGGCTGCCCGCCGACCCGGACGACCCGGACGCCGAGCACGCCAGGGCGGTACGCGCGGTGCTGCGCGGGGCGGTGGCCGGCGACCGGCCGCCCGCTGACGCGCTGACCGCGGTCACCCTGCGGCTCGGTCTCGGCGAGGACGGGCACCCCGCGCTGACCGGCGACGGGCCGCTCGGCCGGATCCTCGCCGCGACCGCCGAGCTGGTGTACGACGGCCGCTGGGTCCGGATCAAGTTGTGTGGCGCCGACGACTGCCGCTGGGCCTTCTACGACCAGTCCCGGAACCGGAGCGGCCGCTGGTGTTCGATGGCGGTCTGCGGGAACCGGGCCAAGAGCCGGGCCTTCCGGGCCCGCCACTGACCGCGTACAGCAGCAGGCCGGCCACCGCGCCGAGCACGTCCGCCGACGCGTCCCACACGCTGCCGTCGCGGTGCAGGAGTGGCAGGGTTTGCAGGATCTCGCTGACAATGGCGTACGTGACGAGGCCGGCGAGCAGCGGCCAGCGCGGGATGCGGGCGTACCGGCCGGTCCAGCCGAGGGCGGTGAACAACGTGAAGTGCACCACCTTGTCGGTCCCCGTCGGTGCGGTCGGCACGTCGGGGCCCGGCAGGAACAGGACTATCAGACTGATCCCTGTCGTGACGGCGAAAAGATGACCACCGCTTCGCATCCAGGCGATTACGCTGTGCGTTTGTCGGGTGTTCAACCGCTGGCCTCCGTGCCCTGGGTGTCTGGTAACCCCTAGCATCCTGACCGACAGGTAGCCCGGACCCATCGAGATTGGCGGCGGCGTGCGATTCCGGCTAACGCCTCACGAGGGCGTGTTCTACGACTACTTCTCGAAGGCGGCCGACAACCTGGTCGTCGGCGCCGACCTGCTCGCACAGATGGTGAAGAACGGCGCGGACCGCCAGTCCGTCGCCGACCAGCTCTCCGACATCGAGCACGCGAGCGACGACATCACCCACCAGCTCTACCGCCAGCTGAACTCCACCTTCGTCACCCCGTTCGACCGGGAGGACATCTACCGGCTCGGCTCCCTCCTCGACGACGTCATGGACTACATGGAGGAGGCCGGCAGCCTCATCCCGCTGTACGGCATCGCCGAACTGCCCACCGAGTTCGGCGAGGTGGTCGACGTGCTCCAGCGCTGCGCGCAGACCACGGCGGCGGCCATCCCGGGGCTGCGGCAGATGAAGGGCCTGGAGGAGTACTGGACCGAGGTCAACCGGCTGGAGAACGAGGCCGACAAGATCCGCCGCAAGCTGCTCGGCCGGCTGTTCTCCGGCCAGTACGAGGCGCTCGACGTGCTCAAGCTCAAGGAGGTCGCCGACCAGCTGGAGAAGGCGGCCGACGCGTTCGAGCACGTGTCCAACATCGTCGAGACCATCGCGGTCAAGGAGTCCTGATGCCGGGGGAGCAGTAGTGTCCGGGCAGACGGCTGCCCTGATCGTCATCATCATGGTGGCGCTCGCCTTCGACTACACCAACGGCTTCCACGACGCCGCCAACGCGATCGCCACCTCGATCTCCACCCGTGCGCTGACCCCGCGCGTCGCGCTCACCATGGCCGCGGTGATGAACATCGTCGGCGCGCTGGTCTCCACCAAGGTGGCCAAGACCGTCGGCTCCGGCATCGTGGAGACGCCGAAGGGCAACGCCGGCCTGGTGCTGGTCTGCGCCGCCCTGCTCGGCGCGATCACCTGGAACCTCATCACCTGGTACTTCGGCCTGCCCTCGTCGTCCTCGCACGCCCTCATCGGCGGGCTGGTCGGGGCGACGCTGGCGGGCGGCCACGCGGTGAAGTGGCGGGGCATGGTCGACAAGGTCATCATCCCGATGGTGATGTCGCCGCTGATCGGCCTGGTGCTCGGGTACGTGTTCATGATCGTGCTGCTGTGGCTGTTCCGCCGGGCCCGGCCCCGGCCGGCCCAGCAGGGCTTCCGGTACGCGCAGATCGCCTCCGCGGCGACGATGGCGTACGGCCACGGCACCCAGGACGCCCAGAAGACCATGGGCATCATCACCCTCGCCCTGCTCACCACCGGCCACCTCAGCTCGTTCGACGTGCCGCTGTGGGTGATCATCGCCGCCGCGCTGGCGATCAGCGCCGGCACGTACTCCGGCGGCTTCCGGATCATGCGCACGCTGGGCCGGCGCGTCATCCAGCTCGACCCCGCGCACGGCTTCGCGGCCCAGACCGTGGCCAGCGGCGTCATGCTCGGCACCGCGCACATGGGCCTGCCGGTCTCCACCACGCATGTGATCACCGCGTCGATCATGGGCACCGGCGCCACCAGACGCCTGTCCGCCGTGCGCTGGGGCGTCGCCGAGAACATCGTGGTCGCCTGGATCCTCACCATCCCCGCCGCCGCCCTGGTGGCCGCCGGCTGTGAAGAGGTCCTCAAGGCGATCTTCCTGTAAGGCCCTCGCGCCGTACCACGCCGCCCGCCGGTACCTCGACCGCCTCCCCGGCGGCGTGCACTAGCGTGAGCGGCCATGCTGGCCGCGGTCGAGTTCCAGGTCCTGGGTGAGCCCCAGGTCCGGGCCGGCGGGCGGGTGCTCGGCGCGCCGGGGACGAAGCAGAACACGCTGCTGGCGCTGCTCGCGCTGCGCGCCAACCAGGTGGTGCCGATGGCGCAGATCGTCGAGGCGCTGTGGCGGGACCGGCCGCCCGCCGACCCGCGCAACCAGGTGCAGGTGTACGTGAGCGCGCTGCGCCGGCTGCTCGCCGACGGCGGGGTGCCGGGCGAGCTGATCGAGACCCACGAGGCCGGGTACCTGCTCCGGGCCACCGGCGGCGTGGCGGTGGACGCGACCCGGTTCTCCGACGCGCTGGCCGAGGCCGAGGCGCTGCTGGCCGCCGGTCGCTGGGAGGAGGCGGCCGAGGCGGTGGGTGCCGCGCTCGCGCTGTGGCGCGGGCCGGCGCTGGACGGCCTCGCCGGCGGCGACGTGGGCCGGTACGTGGAGGCGGAGGCGGTGCGGCTGGAGCGCCGCCGGGCCGACGCCGTCCGGCTGGGCGTGGACATCGACCTGGCACTGGGCCGGTACGAGTCGTGCGTCGGCGAGCTGACCGGCCTGGTCGCGGACCTGCCGTACGACGAGGGGCTGCGACACCGGCTGATGGTGGCGCTGTGCGGGGTGGGCCGGCGGGCCGAGGCGCTGGAGGTGTACCGGGAGGGCAGGGCGGTGCTCGCCGCCGAGCTCGGCATCGAGCCCGGCGCCGGCCTGCGCGAGTTGCAGGAGGCGATCCTGCGCGGACAGCGGGTGCCGGAGCCGCCGTTCCCGGCCGGCCTGGCGGTACGGGGGCCTGCCGGCCACGAGCCCGCCGGCCGCCGGGCCGCCCACCCGCTGCCGCCGCCGGCCGCCGGCTTCGTCGGCCGGGCCACCGAGCTGGCCACCGCCGTCGCCGCCCTGGCCGGCGGACCCGGTACGCCGGTGGTGGTGGTCACCGGGCCGGCCGGAGTGGGCAAGTCGGCGTTCGCGGTCCAGGCCGCGCACGCCGTCGCCGGCGACTTCCCGGACGGCCGGTTCCACGCCGAGCTCGCCGGCCGGCCCGGCGTGCACGACCTGCTCGGACACCTGCTGCGGGAGCTCGATGTGAGCACCGCCGAGATCGGCCCGACCACCGCGCAGCGGGTACGGCTGTGGCGCTCGCGGCTGGCCGGCCGCCGGGCGCTGCTGGTGCTGGACGACCCGGCCGGCGTCGAGGACGTCCGCGCGCTCACCCCCACCGGCGGCGGCTGCGCGGTACTCGTGACCAGCCGGAGAACCCTGCCCGAGCTGGCCGGCGCGCACCGGGTCGAGCTGGGCGTGCTGCCGCGCCGGGCCTCGCTGCTGCTGCTCGCCGCCACCGCGGGGCCGCCGCGGGTGGCTGCCGAGCCGGCGGCCGCCGAGTCGATCGTTGACCTGTGCGGCGACCTGCCGCTCGCCATCCGGATCGCCGGCGCGCGGCTGGCCGCCCGGCCCGGCTGGGAGCTGGCCGAACTGGCCCGGCTGCTGGCCGACGAGCGGGGCCGGCTCGACCAGCTCACCGCCGGCGACGTGGAGGTGCGCACCACGGTCGCGCCCAGCTACCAGGCCCTCGACCAGACGGCCCGGCGGGCGTTCCGGCTGCTCGGACTGCTGCCGGTGCGCGACTTCCCCGGCTGGGTGCTCGCTCCGCTGCTGGACGCCCCGCCGGACACGGCCGCCCCGGTGCTGGCCGCGCTGGTGGACGCGCGCCTGGTGGAGGCCGCCGGCGACCGGTACCGGATGCACGACCTGCTCCGGCTGTACGCCAGGGAGCGGGCCGAGGCCGAGGACGCGGAGCCGGACCGGGTCGCGGCGGTCCGCCGGGTCGCCGCCGCCTACCTCCAGGTCGCCTGCGCCGCCGACGAGCTGCTCGGCGGCGGCAACGCCGGGCCGCTCCGGCCCGGCCGCGGCTACCAGCTGCCGGACCGGGAGGTCGAAGCGCTCACCGCCGAGCCGCTGGCCTGGTTCGAGGCGGAGCTGGGCGCGCTGGGCGGCCTGGTCGAGCACGCGGTCCGGCGGGGCGACGCCGATCTCGGCGCCGGCCTGGCCGTGAGCCAGACCGCGTTCTTCGAGATGCGCAACTACTTCGACGACTGGCGCGACACCCACGAGCAGACCCTGGCGCTGGCCCGGTCGCGGGGCGCGCGGGTCGCCACCGGCCTGCTGCTGCTGGAGCTGGCGGAGCTGTACGCCATCCAGGACCGGTACGCCCTCGCCATCGCCCACTTCACCGAGGCGCTGGCCGAGGCCGACCTCGCCGACGTGCCCCGGGGCACGAGCCGGCAGGCGAACGCGCTCGCCGGACTGGGCTACCTGCACCGGCTGCTCGGCCGGTACGACCGCGCGGGCGAGTGCTGGGAGGCGGCCCGGCGGCGCTGGGAGGAGCTGGAGGACCCGCGCGGCCTGGCGTACAGCCGGTGCGGTGCCGGCGTCGTGCACCTGGAACAGGGCCGGCTGGCCGAGGCCGGCGAGTGCTTCACCGCCGGGCTGGCGCTGGCCGACCAGGCCGGCGACCGGCCCGGCCGGGCACGGGCGCTGCGGGCGCAGGGCCTGCTCGCGCAGGCGTCCGGGGACCTGGCGGCGGCGGCCGGGCTGCTGGCCGAGGCATGCGCTGTCAGCGCCGACCACGGCGACCGGATGGTGGCGGCGCACGCCGTGCAGCTCCTCGCCGACGTGCGGATCGGGCAGGGCCGGTTGGCCGAGGGCGAGCGGCTGGCCCGGCAGGCGCTGATCGTGTTCCAGGAGTTCGACAACCGGTTCGGCCAGGCCGCGACCCTGCACACACTCGCCGCCGGCCAGCTCGCCGCCGGCCGGCCCCGGGACGCCGCCGACCTGCTGGACCGGGCCGCCCGGTGGTGGCGGCGGCTGGAGATCCCGTACCGGGGCGCGCTCACCCTGGACCTGCTGGCCGAGGCCGCCGACCGGGCCGGCGACCCGGTGGCCGCGGCGGCCGCCGCCGCCGAGGCGCGCACCCTCCGCGACCGCCTCAAGCCCGGCTGACCTGCGCATTCATTGAGTCTTCAGCGGTCAGGGCCAGAGTCCCCAGCTGTCGTACTCCCGATCCCATGGAGGAATCAACAGTGCTGGGACGAAGACTGGGCCTGGCGGCCGGCGCGGTGGCGCTGGCAGTGGCCGGCATGACGTTCGCGAGCCTGCCGGCGCAGGCGGCTTCGACGCACTTCACGGGGCACTTCACGTACTACAAGAACAAGTCCCACCCGGCCAGCTCCAAGCTGACCTGGTGGTGGACGAAGTACGACGGCAGCAAGAAGGTGGCCTCCGGCCACAAGACCTGGCGGGCCGGCTCCGGGTCACCGCCCGGCATCACGAACTCGTGCGCGACCAACCACGGGTGGCTGCCGAACGGCTGGTACGACGGGCTGGAGCACGGCACGTACTGGAGCAGCATCATCCCGACGATGAACTGGGAGCTGACCGACCACAAGTGCTCCTCGGGCAAGTGGCGCACGGCTCTGTTCATCCACTCCAAGACGCCGTCGTCGTGGAAGGCGGCCGCCCAGCCGTACTACTCGAACGGCTGCATCCACCTGTCGCCGACCGACATCAAGGACGCCGACAAGTACACCCGCGCCCACGGCGGACCCGGGTACGGCTCGCACAAGTACCACCACCTGCTGTACGTGACGTACGCCTGACTGGCCGACGGTCAGCCGAAGCGGCCGGAGATGTAGTCCTCGGTGCGCTTCTGGGTCGGGTTGGAGAAGATCTTCTGGGTCTCGCCGATCTCGACCAGCCGGCCGGGGTCGCCCGCCTTGTCGATGGTGAAGAAGCCGGTCCGGTCCGAGACCCGCGCCGCCTGCTGCATGTTGTGGGTCACGATGACGATCGTGAACTGTTCCCGCAGCTCCCGGATCAGGTCCTCGATGGCGAGGGTGGAGATTGGGTCGAGCGCGGAGCACGGCTCGTCCATCAGCAGCACGTCCGGCTCGACGGCGATCGCCCGCGCGATGCACAGCCGCTGCTGCTGGCCGCCGGACAGGCCGGCGCCCGGCTTGTCCAGCCGGTCCTTGACCTCGTTCCAGAGGTTGGCGCCCTTCAGGGACTTCTCCGCGACGGCCTGCAGCGCGCTCTTGCTGCGCACGCCGTTCAGCCGCAGCCCCGCTACCACGTTCTCGAAGATCGACATGGTGGGGAACGGGTTGGGCCGCTGGAACACCATCCCGATCGTGCGCCGGACCGCGGTGGGGTCGATCGTCGCGCCGTAGACGTCCTCGTCGTCGAGCAGCAGCCGGCCCTCGACGTACGCGCCCGGGATCAGCTCGTGCATCCGGTTGATGCTGCGCAGGAACGTGGACTTGCCGCAGCCGCTCGGCCCGATCAGCGCGGTGACGGTCTTCGGCTCGATCGTCATCGCGACGTCGGTGAGCGCCTTGTGCTTGCCGTAGTAGGCGTTGATGCCGACGGCTTCGATCCGCTTGGCCATGGGGTCACCGTGTCCTTCGATTACGCCGGGTGACGAGTCGGGCGAGGATGTTCAGCAGCAGGACGAACAGGACGAGCGTGAGGGCCGCGGTCCAGGCCCGGTCGACGTAGCCGCCGCCGGTCTTGCGCGCCTGGCTGAAGACGTACAGCGAGAGCGACTGCTGCGGCCCGGAGAACGGGTCGTTGACGATGAAGTCGGCGCCGAACGCGGTGAGCAGCACCGGCGCCGTCTCACCCATGATGCGGGCGACGCCGAGCATCACGCCGGTCACCACGCCGGGCAGCGCCGTCGGCAGCACCACCCGCAGGATCGTCTTCCAGCGCGGGACGCCCAGCGCGTACGCGCCCTCCCGGAGCGCCAGCGGCACCAGCCGCAGCATCTCCTCCGACGAGCGCACCACGGTCGGCAGCATCAGCACCGACAGGGCGAGCGCGGCGGCGAAGCCGGAGTACCCCTGGTGCAGGCCGAGCACCCAGAACGCCAGCACGAACAGGCCGGCCACGATCGACGGGATGCCGGTCATCACGTCGACGAAGAACCGGATCGAGCTGGCCAGCCAGCCCCGGCCGTACTCGACCAGGTAGATCGCGGCCAGGATGCCCACCGGCACGGTCAGGATGATCGCGATGCCGACCTGCTCGACCGTGCCGATCAGCGCGTGGTACGCGCCGCCGTTGTGGTCGAGCGGGCCGACGCCGTTCATCGAGTGGGTGAAGAACTCCATGTCGAACCGCTTCAGCCCGTGCTTGATCGTGTACCCCACCACGCCGACCAGCGGCAGCATCGCCAGCGCGAAACACAGCCAGACCAGCGCCGTCATGGTGGCGTTCGTCAGCTTCCGGCGGCGCAGGTGCGCCTGCGAGTACGTCAAGCTGCTCATGCGACCGCCTCGCTTCGCTCACCGGTCGCATGAGGCACGACTGCGCTGTGCTCATGATTCGCTCGCTGACGCTCGCGCATGCGCTCGTCTCCCGGAACGCGGCGCGGCGGGACAGCACCCACCGGGCCAGCATGTTGACGGCCAGGGTGATGACGAACAGCACCAGGCCGGAGGCGATCAGCGCGTTGCGGCCGACCGGCCCCGACTCGCCGAACATGTTCGCGATGTTGGCCGCCACCGTGTTGCCGCCGGGCTCGAGGATGCGCCAGTTGATCGTGAAGGCGCTGGACAGCACCAGCGCGATCGCGATCGTCTCGCCGAGCGCGCGGCCGAGGCCGAGCATGACACCGGCCACGATGCCGGGCCTGGCGTAGGGGAAGGCCGCCAGCCGGATCATCTCCCACCGGGTCGCGCCCAGAGCCAGCGCCGCCTCCTCGTTCTCCCTCGGCACCTGGAGGAACACCTCCCGGGAGAGCGAGGCGACGATCGGCAGCACCATGATGGCCAGCACGATGCCGGCCAGGAAGTACGAGTACCCGTACGCGCCCCTGCTGTTCAGCAGCGGGAACCAGCCGAACCAGCTGTCGAGCCACTTCGACACCGACCGGACCGGGGTGTTCAGGTAGTGCACCCCCCACAGGCCGTAGACCACGCTGGGCACCGCGGCGAGCAGCTCGATCAGGTACCCCATGACGCGGGCCAGCGGCCGGGGCGCGTAGTAGGTGAGGCAGAGCGCCACGCCGATCGCCACCGGTACCGCGATGAGCAGCGCGAGCAGCGCGCTGACCACCGTCCCGTACACCAGAACCGCCACGCCGAAGACCGGCCTGGCGGCGTCGGGGCTCCACACCTTGGTGGTGAGGAAGTTCGCCTTGTCCTTGTTGATCGCGGACAGGCCCTTGGACAGCAGGAACGCCGCGATCGCGACGATGATCACGAGGACCAGGCAGCCCGCGGCCGCCGACAGTATCCGGAAAGCCCGGTCGGCCCGGCGGCCGGTGGACCGGGACGCGAGGCCGGCGACCACCCGGTCCGCGGTGGAGGAGGGTGAGGCCATCTGGTTCCTTCGGGTGATCCTTCGGTGGGTGGGGTGGGTCCGCCGGAGCCGCCTGCTCGCCGTCGGTGGGAGCGGGCGACCCCGGCGTCGACGGACTAGCTCAGCGCCTTGATGGCGTTCTGCACCTTGGTGGCGATGTCCGACGGCAGCGGCGCGTAGCCCAGCGTCGTCAGCGTCTCCTGGCCCTTGGCGCTGGCCGCGAAGTCCAGGAACGACTTGAGCAGCGGCAGCTTGTCGGTGGCCGTGCCCTTCTCGCAGACGATCTCGTACGTCACCAGCAGCACCGGGTAGGCGTCCTTGGTCGTCGTGGCGTAGTCGAGCTTGAGCTTCAGGTCGTTGCCGGTGCCGATGACCTGCGCGGCGCCGACGGCCTTGGCCACGTTGTCCGGGGTCAGCTCGACGAAGTCGCCGGAGCCGTTGGCGACCTTGGCCATGTTGAGCGCGTTGTTCTTGGCGAAGGAGTACTCGACGTACCCGATGGCGCCGTCGGTGCTCTTGATGCTCGCCGACACGCCGTCCGAGCCCTGCGAGCCCTGGCCGCCGGGGGCCTTCCACACCTTGTCGTGCGCGTAGGTCCAGTCCGACGCCGCGGTGGAGGCGAGGAAGTTGGTGAAGTTGTCCGTGGTGCCGGACGAGTCACCGCGGTGGAACGTCTGGATCGGGGTGCCCGGCAGGTTCGCGCCCGGGTTGTCGGCCTTGATCGCCGCGTCGTTCCAGGTCTTGACCTTGCCGGCGAAGATCTGCGCGATCGTGGCGGGCTTCAGGTTGAGCGAGGTCACGCCGGACACGTTGTACACGACCGCGATCGGGCCGGGGACCATCGGCAGGTTGATGGCCTTGCCGGTCTTGCAGCGCGCGTCGGCGGCGGGCTGCTCGGTGTCCTTGAGCGCGGAGTCGGAGCCGGCGAAGTCCACCGTGCCCGCGCTGAACTGCTGGATGCCGGCGCCCGAGCCGCCACCGCCGTAGTTGATCTGCGCGCCGGCGCACTTGGTGCTGTACGACTTGATCCACTCCGCCATCGCGTTGGCCTGGGCGGTGGAGCCGGCCGAGGTGAGCGATCCCTTTTCACACTTGATCGCGGAAGTGTCCTGTTTGGGGCCGCCGCCCTTGGAGTTGTTCTTGTCGCTGCCGCACCCGGCGAGGACTACGGCGGAGAGCAGCACCACGCTGCCGATCGCCACCCCGCCGAGCGGAGTACGGCCGAGCTTCACGGTCGGATCCTCCGGACTGTTGGATGCCCGGCACCGTGCCGAGCTAGCCCGCAAGGTAGGGACGGCAGGTGACTGAGTGTGCCGGCGAAGGTGAACGAAAGCTGAACTACTCCCAAAACGCGCCTGTCGTGAGTGTGGTCCAGGTAACGGGTTCACCCCGGTTGGACGAGACCGTGCTGGTAGGCGAGCACTACGGCCTGTACTCGGTCCCTTGCGCCCAGTTTTGCGAGGATTCCTCCGACGTGCGTCTTCACGGTCGTTTCGGCCACGCCGAGCGCGGCGGCGATCTCGGTGTTGGACATGCCCGTGGCCATCAGCCGGAGCACGTCGGTCTCCCGCGCGGTGAGGTTGCGGAACGTGTCGACGCCGCCGGTCCGGGCCGACACCGGCTCCGGCTGGCTGAGGAAGCGGCCGAGGAGGCGGCCCAGCAGCTTCGGCGCCACGATCGTGTCGCCGGCCGCCACCGCCCGCACCCCGGTGAGCAGGTCGTCGGCGGGCACGTCCTTGGGCAGGAAACCCTTGGCGCCGGCACGCAGCGCCTCCACCACCAGCTCGTCGAGGTCGAACGTGGTGAGCATCAGCACCCGAGCCGCCGGGTCGCGGGCGACCAGCTCCCTGGTCGCCGCCACCCCGTCCATGCCGGGCATCCGGATGTCCATCAGCACCACGTCCGGGCGCAGCTCGGCGGCCAGCGCCAGCGCCTCGGTCCCGTCCGAGGCCTCGCCCACCACCTCGCAGCGACCGCTCTGCAGGATCATCCGCAGGCCGGTACGCACCAGCGGCTGGTCGTCGGCCAGCAGCACCGTGACAGCGGGGCCGGTCACCGGACCTCCTCGGAGAGCGGGATGCGCGCGGACACCCGGAGACCACCGCCGGGCACCGGTCCGGCGGCCAGGGTGCCGCCGAACAGCGAGGTGCGCTCGCGCCTGTCGAGCATGCCGTGCCCGTCCCGGCGTACCGGGTCCGGGGGTGCCGTCCGGGGGCACCGTCCGGCCGCGGCCGCCGCCGGCGACCTCCGGCACGAGCTCCCCGGTGTCGTGGGTGAACGTGACCGTGGCCAGCGACGCGCCGGCCGCGCGCGCGTCGGTCACCGCCGCCCACGCGATCCGGCAGGCAGTGGTGCCGGCGTGCCGCACGCCACGTACCTGACCGGCAGCCGGGCCGGCAGCCCGGCCGGCAGTGGCGCCGGCAGTGGCGCCGGCAGTGGCGGCGACGTGCCGCGCGCCGCGTACCGGACCGGCAGCCCGGCGGGAGGCGGTACGGGTGTGCCCCGCGCCATGTGCCGGATCGGCAGTCCGGCCGGCGGCGGCGCGGGTGTGTCGCGGGCCATGTGCCGGGATCGGCGGCCTGGCTGGTGGCGTTACGGGTGTGCCGTGCGCCGCCTACCGGACCGGCACAGCCCGGCCCGTTGGTTGCCGTCCGCCAAGGCGGGCAGGGCGGCGAGCGCGGGCTGCGGCGCCCTCCCGCTGGTCCGCGAGGCCGCCTCGCCGGGACTGCGCAGCACGCCGAGCAGCCGGCGCTCCCGGCCTGGGCCTCCCGGCCTGGGGGGCCTCCCGGCCTGGGCCTCCCGGCCTGGGCCTCCCGGCCGGTCCGGTCGATGTCAGGGAGCGCCCACCCGGCGGTGGACGGGCCGCCGGAATGCGCGCCGAACCGCCGCTCCGTTGCTCAGTCCGTGACGATCAG
The DNA here is from genome assembly GCA_045806985.1 of Mycobacteriales bacterium. Classification (GTDB taxonomy): domain Bacteria; phylum Actinomycetota; class Actinomycetes; order Mycobacteriales; family JBJMIH01; genus JBJMIH01. The sequence continues at coordinate 30,217 of JBJMIH010000142.1, forward strand.
CTCCCTCCGCGGCTCGGGGTCCCCCACACTGGTCGCGGAGGTGGCGCGGCGGACGTACTCCCGGCCCGGCGGCCAGCAGGCCACGAACTGGTCGCCGCTCGCCGCGTCGTACCTGATGGCGGTGACCTCGCCGACGTCGACGGCGAACAGGTGGAACCGGCCCGGCTCGGGACGCCAGCCCAGGTCGGCGGCGACCGCCTCGGCGTACCGCCGGTGCGTCGCCGGGTCGTGCTCGGCGCGGGCGGTACCGCGGACCTTGAGTTCTCCCTCGGCACCGTCCCGGTGGGAGACCACGCCGTGCACCAGGATCCGTGGGTCCCGCCGCAGGTCCATGGCCTTCCTGGACCCCGACATCATCGACAGCCACAGGTCGCCGTCCAGGACATAGGGCTCGACCGGGCTCAGCCGGGGCGTGCCGTCCCGCCGGATCGTCACCACCAGCACGACACCCGGATCGAGCAGCCGCTGCCGCGCCAGCCCGGCCAGCCGGGGTTGGGCGTGTTCGAATTCCGACCAGTGCATGGATCCGGTCTATCACCGGGGTACGACAGAACCGCCCGACCAGCGGCGATGCCTCCTCCCCGAGGAGGAGACCCGTCCCGCGGGAGGAAGCGGGATCTCGCTGCCCGGGAGGACGGTGAGGCCGGTGCCGGCCGCATACGGTGAGGTCACGCGGCAGCGCGCCCCGGGATTCGTGCGGGAGCGAGGGGTTCGCACGAAAGGGGCTACCCGGGAGCGCGTGCCGCGGTCAGCCCGGGGCGACGGCGAACGATCCCACGCGGGCCCGCCGTCACGGGTGGCGGAAGGTGACGTCGGTGTCCCAGTGGGTGAAGCCGAGCTTCTCGTAGACGCGGACCGCGCCGCGGTTGGACTCGTCCACGTACAGCATCACCTCGGCCAGGCCGGCGGCGCGCAGGTGCAGCAGGCCGGTGAGCACCAGGGCGGTGCCCAGGCCGGTGCCCTGGGCGGACGGGTCCACGCCGACCACGTACACCTCGCCGATCGGCTCGTGCTCGTGGTCGCCGGCGCCGTGCACCTTGGTCCAGTGGAAGCCGACCAGCTCGCCCTCCCGCTCGGCGAGGAAGAAGCCGGCCGGGTCGAACCACGGCTCCGCCTCCCGTGCCCGCACGTCCGCGACCGTCCAGCGGCCCTGGTCGGGGTGGCGGGCGAAGGCCCGGTTGTTCACCGCCAGCCAGCGCTCCTCGTCGGTGCCGACCCGGAACGGCCGCACGGTCACGTCCGGCGGGTACTCCGACCGCGGCACCGGCGCGTACAGCGAGCGGCGCATCTGCCACAGCACCCGCGACCGGCGGAACCCGTAGGCCGCCGCCAGCGCCACCGCGCCGGGATGCTCGCCGTGCGCCCACAGCCGCAGCCGCCCGTCCGGGGTGTCTGCCAGCAGGTTCTCCAGCAGCGCCCGGCCCAGCCCGTGGCGACGGTACCCGGGGTGCACGGCCATCTCCGCGCTCGACCCCTCCACCAGGTCGGTGACGTCGAGGTGGGCGTACCCGACCAGCCGGCCGTCCACCCTCGCCAGCAGGTGCCTGGCCTCGACGTCGCCGCCGTGGCGCAGGTGCAGCAGCACGTGTTCGGACAGCGGGCTGACGCCGTCGGCGTCGGTGGCGGCCGCGAGCAACTCGCCGACCTCGGCCACCTGGCCGGGCTCCAGCCTGGTGTACTCGGCGACCGGGGTGTCCCGCACGCCGCCGACGCTACCCCGACGGCTACCGGCTGACGATCTCCGCGTCGGCGGTGCGGCCCGACCAGACGAACTTGTACCCGACCTGGCGGACGGTGCCGATCAGGGCCTCGTTCTCCGGCCCCAGCTTGGCCCGCAGCCGCCGGACGTGCACGTCCACGGTCCGGGTGCCGCCGAAGTAGTCGTACCCCCAGACCTCCTGGAGGAGTTGCGCGCGGGAGAACACCCGGCCGGGGTGCTGGGCGAGGAAGCGCAGCAGCTCGAACTCCTTGTAGGTGAGGTCGAGCGGGCGGGACCGCAGCTTGGCCGAGTACGTGACGGTGTCGATCACCAGGTCGCCCCGGCGGATCAGGCCGGCCTCGGCCGGCTCGGCGGCGGTGGCCAGCCGGCCGGTGGCGATCCGCAGCCGGGCGTCCACCTCGGCGGGGCCCGCGTCGGCAAGGATCACGTCGTCGATGCCCCAGTCGGCGGACAGGGCGGCCAGGCCCGCCGCGGTGAGGACTGTGAACAGCGGCACGGACAGTCCGGCCGTGCGCATCAGCCGGCAGGTGGCGCGGCCGCCGGCCAGGTCGGTACGGGAGTCCACGAGGATGGCCTCGGCGGTCACCCCGTCGACGAGCGCCGGCACGTCGGCGGCCACGTCCACGGTGTGTCCGAGCAGGTCGAGAGCGGGCAGGACCTCGGTGGCCCCGCCGGGGTCGGCGGTCAACACGAGCAGCCGCAAGGCGTCCCTCCTCAGGAAACACAAAAGGGACCCGGTGGGCGACGCCGCCCGGATCCCGCTGGAGAGAGAATAGCGCAGGTCGCGGCCTGGAGTGAGGTGAGAGTTCACACGGTGGGAACATCGGCGATCACGTTGCGTGCGCAGGATGGCGTACGCCTGCGCGGTCTCGCCCTCACCGGGCCGGCCGATCCCGGCGCGCCGGCGATCGTCGTGGGCCACGGGTTCACCCACTCCACCGCCCGGCCGGCGACCCAGCGGCTGCTGCGCGCACTGTCCCGGTACGGCACCGTGATCGCGCTGGACTTCCGTGGCCACGGGCGGTCCGGCGGCGGCTGCACGGTGGGCGACGCCGAGGTGTACGACCTGGCCGCCGCCGTCGACTGGGCCCACGACCGGGGCCACGACCGGGTGGTGACGCTCGGCTTCTCGATGGGCGGCGGCGTCGCCGTGCGGCACGCCGCCCGGTTCGGCGGGGTCGCCGCGGTCGCCGTCGTGAGTCCGGTCACACGCTGGTACTACCGCGACACCCGGCCGATGCGCCGGGTGCACTGGCTACTGGAGGCCCGGATCGGGCGGGCGGTGGCCAGGTACGGCCTCCGCGTCCGGCTCGGCCCGCGCTGGACCGACCCGCCGCCGTCCCCGCTGGACGTGGCCGGCCAGCTCGGATGCCCGCTGCTGATCGTGCACGGCGACGCCGACACCTATTTCCCCGTCGACCACGCCGTCGCGCTCGCCGGCGCCGCGCCGGCCGCCGAGCTGTGGATCGAACCGGGCTTCGGCCACGCCGAGAACGCCATGACTCCGGCCCTGCTCGACCGGGTCGCCCGCTGGCTCGTTACCGCCAGTCGCCAGGACTCTGGCACCATCAGCCTGTGAGTGGCCCCCCGCAACGGCCCCCGCAACAGCTGGGCCCGGAGTACGACCGGCCGCCGGTGCCGTACCGGCGCCCGGCAAAGGTACCCGCCCCCAGCTGGGAAGATCAGTCCCTCGCCGCGGCCGCGCCGCCGGTGACGCCGGCACCGGCCAGCTACCCGCCGGCCGCGCCGCCAGGCCCGTACCCGGCCCCGGAGGCGACCGCCGAGCCGCCCGTTCCAGTACCCGGGCCGCCACTCCCCGTACCCGTCACACCGCCGGACCTGCCGGCGGCGACCGGGGCGGAGCCGGTCGACCGGCCCCCGCCCGCCGGGTCGCTCGGCGCGGCGGCGCTGGCGCTGGCCGTGGCCGGCGGCGTGGCGGTGGCGGCCCGGTCCGGCCGGGTTGAGCTGCTCGGCGCGCTCGCTCTGGTCCAGGCGCTGCTGATCGGCCTGTGGCTGCGGCTGCTGCGCCCGCCCGGCCCCACCGTGGTCGGCGTGCTGGCCGGTGGCCTGGCCGTCGCGGCCGACCTGCTGCTGTACCGGCAGCAGACCGCCGAGCTGCGCACGCTGGCCGCTGTCGTCGCGGTGGCCTTCCCCGTGGCACTCGCCGGCCAGCTGGTACGCGGCGTGACCAGGGAGGACGTGACCGCGGCGCTGGCCGCCACGATGAGCCTCGGCGTCTCGATGGCGCTGATCGCCGGCCTGCTGGTGGCCGCCAGGCTGCCCGGCGGCCGGGACGTGCTGGTGGTCGCGGCGGCGGCGCTCGGCACGGCGATCGCCGTGGCCAGGGTGGTGGACCTGGTCGTGCCCGGCCCCCGGTTCGCGCCGACCGTCGCCCGCGGCGTGCCCGGCCTCGGTGCCGGCGCCCTCGCCGGCACCGCCGCCGGCGTGGCCGCCGCCCACGTCGGGGGCAAGATCAGCACGATGTCCGGGCTGGGTGTCGGGATCGCGGTGGCCGCGGTGGCGGTGCTGGCCGACCTGGCGGCCGGGTACCTGCTGGTGGACCGGCGCGGCCGGCTCGGGTTCGCCCTCGGCCCGCTGCTGGCCTCGGCGTACGCGGTCGCGCCCGCGTACGCGCTCGGCTGGATCCTGCTCAACTGAGCTGCCCTCGTCATGGGTGTGTGAACGGCGCCACGGCGGGGCATATAGGCTCGGATGCCTTATGCGCCGCCGTGTGATCATCTGGTCCGTCGTCCTCGTGACGCTCCTCGGCCTACTGCTGGCCGCGGACCGCATCGGCGTGTACGTGGCCGAGAAGCAGGTCGCCAAGCGGATCGCCGACTCGCCGCAGCTGGCGGGTGTGGACAACCCGAAGGTGACGCTGAGCGGCTTCCCGTTCCTCACCCAGGTCTTCGGCGGTGACTACAAGCACGCGCACGCGGTGGTGCACTCGCTGCGCCGCGGCGAGGTCGAGGTGAAGACCCTGACCGTGGACCTGCGCGGCATCCACGTGCCGTTCTCCGACCTCACCTCGGGCTCGGTGAAGTCGGCCCCGGTGGACGACGTCACCGGCAACGCGCTCGTCACCTACCAGGAGCTGGAGAAGCTGCCCGAACTCCAGGGCATCACGCTCCAGTACGTGCAGGGCCAGTCGTGGCTGCGCGCGTCCGGCTCGGTCGACGTGCTCGGCAACCCGGTCAAGCTCACCGCCAGGGCGGACGTGAGCATCCAGCCGGACGGCACGCTCAAGGTCGAGGCGCACGACGTGCAGGCCCCGCTCGGCGTGCCGCTGCCGGCCAGCGTCTCCAGGCAGATCTCCGACAAGCTGAGCAGGACGGTCGAGATCCCGCCGCTGCCGTTCGGCCTGAAGATCCAGTCGGTCAAGCCGACGCCGGACGGCGTGGTCGGTTACGTGCACGCCAGGAACATCACGCTGTCCAACTAGGTTGTACCGGCCGTGTTGGGGAAGTTCGTGCTGCTCATGGTCGTGCTGGGGCTGGCCTTCGGCGCCGGCCTGGTGCTGCGGCTGCGCCGGGGTACGGTGCGGAAGGTGAGCGTCGACCCGCGTACCGGCCGCGGCCGGCAGCTGGAACCCGCCCTCGCCAGCACCCTCGGCCTTCCCGAACCCGGCGCCGCCAGGGCCACCCTGCTCCAGTTCTCCTCCGCCTTCTGCGCCCCGTGCCGCGCCACCCGCGCCATCCTCGGCCAGGTCGCGGCCACGGTGCCCGGCGTCCACCACATCGAAGTTGACGCGGAGTCACACCTGGACGCGGTACGCGCCCTCGGTGTCCTGAGCACCCCGACCACCTTCGTCCTGGACGCCGACCTGCACATCGTCAACAAGGCCACCGGCCAGCCCCGCAAATCCGACGTCCTCACCGCCCTCACCACCGCCCTCTGACCCCCCTGGGCCCTCTTGACCTGGGGTGGGGCGTTACGGGGTGTAGGCGCAACTGAAAGCACCCAGGGCACACTTCGAGCGGGCTGGTTACGGCCTTACTCTGGATGCGTGCTTCCTGCAAACTTGACCTGATCGCAGGTAGTCACTGTACGGTGCTGTTCGGTGACGGGAAAGTCCCTTGAAGAGAGTGAGGGGTGTCGGATGGGTTACTCTTCGGATTTGCTCGGCTATCCTGTGTATAGCCGTTTCGGGAGTAGTCCCTGTGTCTCGACCTCCGCTCTCCCACGCGGTGCTGGCCCCGCGGAACGGCAGCGCAGGGGCGCACCGTCATCCGGCCATTGCGAGAACCGATCCCTCAGCCGCCTCCCGCATCAGCCTGGCTGGTGACCCTGCCCCTCCCAAGGAGCCACTGCCATGACGACCTACCACGCCGCCAAGTTCAACCCCTTCGAAGGGGTCACGCCGGACTTCCAGACGTTCCTGTCGGCCGGGAACATCTTCAAGTCCGCTCTCGCGATCCTGTGGGCGGGAGCGCTGTGTTACCTGGCCGCCAAGCTGATCCTCGCCGGCGCGAAGATGGCCAACGCCCGCCGGCACGGGTACGCCAACTCCGTGGAGGACGCGCTCGGGGAGGTCAAGTGGGTGGTGGCCGCGCTGATCATCGTGGTGGGCTCGCCACTGATCTTCGTGGCGACCACGGCGCTCGTCGGCTGAGCTGACCCCGCGACACGGACGGAGCACGCCGATGCCTGCGCACGCACTCGGGACCCATGCTGTCGTCTACGCGGACTTCACCCCGAAGAACCCGCTGGAGGACCTCGCCAAGGCCGCCGTACAGACCGGCGTGTCCTACATGCACAAGGTCGGCGAGATGATCACCGCCTCCAGCAAGTTCGACCCGAGCATGGACTGGTTCCTCAACCAGTACTCCCGTGCGTTCGCGATCGCGCTCTTCTTCATGGCCGCCACGCTGCTGTGGACGGTCGCGAAGTCGGTACGGTCCGGCGCCGACGGTTCGGACGCGTTCGCCGCCGCGTTCGGCCGCCTGCCGCTGGCCTTCCTGCTGGCTGCGTTCTTCCCTGCCATCGCGCTGATGGTGTCCAACATCGCCGACGGGCTGACCGGCGTGATCACGCTCGGCCAGGAGGACAACGCGAAACTGTTCCTCAACAACGCGCTGAAGTTCGCCAGCGACATGTCGCCCAACGACGTGACCGGCGGGGTCGGCACCATGCTGGTGGTCGGCTTCGCCATGACGATCTGTGGCGTGTTCCTCTTCGCCGAGCTGGTGCTCCGGACGGCGGCCCTGTACCTGGGGGCGCTGTTCGCGCCGTTCATGTTCGCCGCGATCATCAACCGGCAGCTCTGGGGGGCGACCCGGCGACCGCTCGCGATCTGGACCGGGCTGGTGTTCGCCAAACCGATCATCGCGATGTGCCTGGCCGCCATGTGGGCGGCCGGCGCCGGGGTCAACACGATCTCGGATTCGCAGGGCCACCAGGTGGTCTCCGAGCGGGCCTCCACGATGATGTTCATGGTGGTGGCGGCCCTGCTGGCCTCGGTGGCGCTGCCGGTGCTGTGGCACTTCATCCCGATGCTCGGCGACACGATGCACGACTCGGCGCTCGCCCGCCGCAACGCGGTCGGCGCCCTGCCCCGCCGCTCGGTCAACCGGCCCACCCAGGTCATGTCGAACATCATCGACACCAACATGTCGCGCAGCATGGACCGGGCCAAGAACGCCGGCTCGCGGTCGCTCAAACAGCTGCCGATCGCGCAGAAGGGCCCGGCGGCCTCCGCCGCGTCCAGCGTCTCGCTCAACAAGGACGCCAACCGCGGCGGGTGGAAGACGCCGGCGCCCAGCGCGCAGCGTGCTCCACTCGGGTCGCCTCCCGTCCGGCTGACCGAGCGCCGGCCCGACTACCGGAGCAGAGCCAGCAGAGAGCGATCATCAGAGTAGGCACCACGAGTAGGCACGAGTAGGCACGAGCGGGACCGAGCAGGACGGAGAGCGGGAGCAACCGGTGGCGGAAACCTCGTACAAGCCGCGTACCTCGCTACTGGGCGGCGACACCAGCAGGCGGTCGCTGTTCGGCCGGCGCACGCCCGCCGAGACGCTGGCGATCTCGGGCGGGCTGCTGCTCGGCGCGCTGATCGCGGTGGCCGGCAGCAGCCCGGCCGCCTGGGTGCTCGGCTTCTTCGTGGCGGCGGTGCCGGTCGGCCTGGTGTACCTGCCGGGCCACGGCACCGAGCGGCACCTGTACCAGTGGCTGCCGGTCCGCTGGATGTTCCGCCGCCGCAAGAAGAACGGCCAGGACGTGTACCGGTCCGGCGCCGCCCAGGCCGGGGTGCTGGTGGACACCGGCAGCCCGGTGGCGGTGCAGCCGCCGGAGGCGGTCGGCAAGGTGCGCTGGCTGTCGTTCCAGCGGCCCGGCGACGGCCCGCTGGCGATCCTGCTGCACGAGAACCGGGGCGACCCGTTCCTCACCGCCGTGCTGGAGATCGCCGGTTCCGCCACCGGCCTGCGCGACGACGCCGTGTACGACGGCGACGCGGAGCGGTTCGGGCTGCTGCTGGCCGAGATCGCCAACGGCGACTCGCTCATCGACGGCGTGCAGATGCTCAACCGGGTGCTGCCGATCGACCCGACCGAGCACGCCCGCTTCGTGGAGGAGTCCGCCAACCCGAACGCCCCCACCGAGCTGCACGAGTCCTACGCCGAGCTGACCGTCCTCACCGAGCAGCGGGCCGAGCAGCACCGCAACTACGTGGTACTCCGGGTACCGGTCGACCACGAGTTCCTCGGCAGGGCGCAGGACTACGGCAAGGGCGACGTCGGCTTCACCGCGCTGATGGCCGAGGAGGTCTGGCAGTTCGCCGAGCTGTGCCAGGGCGCCGGCATCCAGGTGCTGTCCGGGCTCGGCCCGGTGCGGCTGGCGGCGCTGCTCCGCAGCCTGTACGACCCGGACTTCCCGATCGACTACCAGGCCGGCGCCAACCCGCAGAGCTGCTGGCCGCAGAAGACCACCGACGAGCTGGACTACCTGCTCGTCAACGACCGCTGGTTCCACCGGGTGGCGCACATCCCGGCGGACGCCTGGCCGCACGAGCCGGTCAACATGGCGTGGCTCCAGCCGCTGCTCACCGCGGTACACCCGGCGACGCTGCGGGTGATGACCGTGCTGATGGACCTGCACCCGGCCGGCGAGGCCAGGGACCGGGCCGTCCGCGACCTCACCTACGACGTGGCGAACGCCCGCGAGCAGGAGAAGCGCGGCAAGATCTCCGACGGCAGCGAGCTCACCCAGCTGTCCCAGGCCCAGCAGCGGATCGAGGACATCCGCGAGGCGCGCGCCGGCGGCGTCACCGCCACCGCGTACGTCGTGGTGACCGCACGCTCCGAGCGCGAGGTGGCCAGGGCGTCCCGGCGGATCGCGAACGCGGCCCGCGCGTGCGGCATCACCGGCCTGGACTGGTTGCGCTGCGAGCACAGCAGGGGTTTCGTGAACACGCTGCCGCTGTTCCGCGGTCTGCGGCGACCGAAGCCGGTGCGCGGGAGGATGGGCTGATGTTGTTGGGCCGGAGGAAGGTACGGTCGCGAGGGCCGGTGATCCGGCGCCCGCGCCTGGTGCCGACCCCGGAGGGCCTGCCCGCCGCCACCGCGCGCAGGGCGCTGCCCGACCGGATGGGCCTGTACGAGGTGCGCCGGGAGGGCATCAACACCACCACCCGGCAGGCCGAGGCGCTGAACCTGGCCGTCGCCGGCCCGCCGCTGGGTATGCGCGGCACGGTCATCGGCACCGACCTGCACACCGGCCAGGTCGTCATCCACGACGTGTTCGACGACTACGCGATGGAGAACATCGAGTCCGGCGCGGTGCTGCTGGTCGGCGATGTCGGCAACGGCAAGTCCTCGGTGCTCAAGACCGTGTACGGCATCCGCCAGCTGCGCCGCGCCAACCGCCAGGTCGCGATCATCACGAAGAAGAAGGAAGGCCACGGCGGCGAGTACGACCGGCTCTGCCAGATCACCGGGATCACCCCGATCCGGTTCGGCCGCGGAGGCGGGATGACGATCAACCCGCTGGACCCGCGCATCGTCCGCGACGAGCAGACCGCGTACGCGCCGGGCGGCGGCGACCTGGACGAGGGCGACCTGGTCGGCCAGGACTCCCTGGTCAGGGCCGTGCTGGAGATCATCATGCACCGCTCGCTGGCCCCTCGCGAGGGGTACGCGCTGCGGGCGGCGCACGCCCAGGTGGTGGCGCAGGCCAGGGACACCGGCGTGGAGCCGACCCTGCGTGACCTCGCCTTCGCGATGCTGCACCCCGACGAGACCGCCGCCGCCTACGTGTCCAAGACCACCGCCGAGCTGCTCGAGTGGGGGATGGACGCGGCGCTGGAGCTGGACCGGATGTGCCAGGGCGACCTGGCCGGCATCGTCGACGGCCCC
>JBJMIH010000143.1:0-33002 GCA_045806985.1 Mycobacteriales bacterium
CCGCGAACCCGCCCAGCCGGACCAGCAGCGCGCCCACCGTCCGCTCCCGGAGCGCGTGGGCCCGCAGGTCGGCCACCGGGTCGGTACCGTCGCCGGCCAGCGGCGGGAACGGCGGTTCCGCGCGGGCCACCGCGCCGTCGGCGGCGGTCAGCACGACAGCGCCCGCCTCCCGCGCCGCCGCGTACCCGCCGCCGTGCCGGGCGGCGAACCCGTCCAGCCAGCGGTCCAGCCGCTCCGGCGCGACCTCCACCCAGCGCGCTCCACCGGCCGCCGGCCGGCTCCGGCTCACGACTCGGGCGAGTCTGGCGACTCCGGCAGTGCCGGCGGGTCCTCGTCCTCGCCGGCCCGCTCCGCGAAGCCGGCGGGGTCGTCGAAGTCGTCCGCGCCGGGCAGCAGGTCGGGGTGGCTCCAGAGTCGGTCCCGGCCGCTCGCGCCGTGCCGCTCGGTGACGGCCCGCCAGAGTGCGGCGGCCTCGCGCAACCGGCGCGGCCGCAGCTCCAGCCCGACCAGGGTGGCGAAGGTCTGCTCGGCCGGCCCGCCGGTGGCGCGCCGCCGGCGAAGCGTCTCGCCGAGTGCCGCGGCACCCTCCAGCCGGGTACCCGCCGCGTCCGTGACCACCGTGTCGACCCAGCCCTCGACCAGCGCCAGCGCGGTCTCCAGGCGGGTCAGCGCCTGCTGCTGGGCCTCGGTGTTCTGCGGCTCGAACATCCCGCCGGCGAGGGCCTTCTGCATGCTCTCCGGGTCGGTCGGGTCGAGGTCGGCCATGGCCCGCTCGATGGCCTCGCGGTCCACGGTGATGCCCTTGGCGTACGCGTCCACCGCCGCCAGCAGGTGCCCGCGCAGCCACGGGATGTGACCGAACAGCCGGTGGTGGGCGGTTTCCCGGAGCGCCAGGTACAGCCGTACCTCCTCGGCCGGCCGTTCCAGCCCCTCGCCGAACGCGGTCAGGTTGGCGGGCAGCAGCGCCGCCTCGCCGGCCGGGCCGAGCGGCAGGCCGATGTCGGTGGAGCCGACCACGTCGGCGGCCAGCGCGCCCAGCGCCTCCCCGATCTGCGCCCCGAACATCAGGCCGCCGGCCTGGTTGAGCACCGGCAGCAGCGGCCCGGCCTGGGCCTTGACCTCGTCGGGGAGGGTGGTGCCCATCGTCTCGACGACCTTGGCGGCGACCGGGTCGCAGAGCCGCTGCCAGACCCCGATCGTCTGCTCCACCCACTGCACGCGGGTCCAGGCTGCGGTGGTCTTGGTACCGGACGGCAGCGAGGTGTGCTCATCCAGCCACAGGTCGGCCAGCCGCAGCGCCTCGGCTACCGTGTCATTGTCAGCCCCGGTCACGGTCGGGTCGGCATCCCCGATCTGGCTGATCGCCAGCTGGCGGGCGAGGTCCCAGTTCACTGGGCCACCCTGCCAGGACATGAGCTTGGCGAGCTCGGCGAACAGCGGCGCCTTGGCGGCCCACTCCCGTGGGTCGTCGCCCGGGTTCGAGGGCTGGAAGCCGAACGGAAGGTCGGTCATGAGGCGCTCCAGGGACACGTCATGGTTCTCACGGTAGTGCGGGTGGTAAACGGATGACGGCTGGCGGTGGTTCTCCGAGCGGTTCCGCTCAGAGCGGAACGCCCAGATCGTCCGGTGGCGGCCGGCGGCGCAAGCCGGTGGTAGTGGTCACCGGGGCGGCAGAGGGCCTGGGCGCGGCCATCGCCGGACGACTCGGCGCTACCGGACATTTCCGTCAGGTCGTCGGCCTGGACAGCACCCGCAGTACCGCCGACGGCGTCACCTGGCGGCGCGGCGACGTCCGCGACCCGCGGGTGGTGGAGAGCCTGTCCGGCGTGGACGCGCTGGTGCACCTGGCCGTCTCGGTCGAGCCCGGCCTCGACCGCACCGACCAGCGGGACCTGAACCTGCGCGGAACCACCGTCGTGCTCACGGCGGCGGCCGCCGCCGGGATCAAGCGTGTGGTGCTGGTCACCAGCGCGATGGTGTACGGCGCGCTCGCCGACAACCCGGTGCCGCTGCCGGACGACGCGCCGCTGCGCGCCCAGCCCGAGCCCTCGCCGCTCGGCGACCTGCTGGAGATCGAGCGGATGGCCGAGCGCTACCCGCGCGCCCACCCCGGGCTGGAGGTGGTGGTGCTGCGGCCCGCGCTGCTGCTGGGCGACGGCGTGCCGGCGCCGGCCGGCGGGCTGCTCGACGCGCCTCGGCTGCTGATGGTCCGAGGCGCCCGCCCGCACTGGCAGTTCTGCCACGTCGACGACCTGGCCGCCGCGGTGGACCTGGCCGCCCGCGGGGAGGTGTCCGGCCCGGCCACGGTGGCCTCGGACGGCTGGCTCAGCCAGGACGACGTGGAGCGCATCACCGGCAGCCGCCGGCTCGAACTGCCCAGCACGGTGGCGTTCGGGACGGCCGAGCGGTTGCACCGGATCGGATTGTCCGGCGGCCCGCCGAGCGAGTTGTCCTATCTGGTCCACCCGTGGGCGGTATCCTCCGAGCGGCTTCGGGCGGCAGGCTGGACGGCGCGGTACGGCAACGAAGAGGCGCTCACCGCGTACGTCGAGTCCCGTCCGGCGCTGTCGAGGGCACGAATCGGACGCGGTGTCGCGGTCGGTGCCGGTGCGGCGGCCGGGGCGACAGTGGCGATCGTCGGCACCGCCGCGCTGGTCCGCCGGGCGCGGCGGAAGAAGCAGGGCCGTGGGTGATCTTCCGGTTCGACCGGAACACTTTTACGTATCGTAACTATAAAGACACCCTGTGCGATGTCCTTGGCGACGTAGGCTGGAGAACGACGCCGGACAAGGGACGCGAATCGTATGGCTGTGCTGGTGTGGCTCGCTGCGCCTGTGGCGGTGACGCTGCTGGCGGTGCTGCTGGGAACTCTGGCGCGCCGGACCCGGCGCCCGCCCGATCTGCTCGACTCGATCAAGCAGACCGAGCGTTTCCGCGCCGCGCTGTCCGGCGACGAGCCGCGCCAACGCCGCCGGAGATGACCGTCTAGGCTCCGGTTCATGAGCGTGTCACGGCGTGCGGCGACCCTCGGGATCGGCGTCACGATTCTCATCGCCCTCGCGATCGGCGTCGCGTTCCTGAAGGTGCCGTACGTGGCGCTCGGCCCCGGCCCGACGTACAACACGCTCGGAACCGTCGACAGCACGCAGATCATCCAGGTCAGCGGCAAGCCGACCAGCACCTCCAAGGGGCACCTCAACCTCACCACCGTGTCCGTCGCCAACAACCTCAACCTGTTCGAGGCGCTGCGCGGCTGGTTCGATCCCGACTACGCGGTCGTCCCGCGCGAGCTGGTCTTCCCGCCGAACAAGAGCCAGCAGGAGGTCGACGCCCAGAACCGGGCCGACTTCCAGAAGTCGCAGAGCTCGGCGGAGACCGCGGCGCTGCGGGTGCTCGGGTACCCGGTGACCGTCACGGTGTCCAAGGCCGCTGCCAGCGTCGGCGACGCGGTACGGCCCGGCGACGTCGTCACCCAGGTCGACGGCAACACCGTCACCAGCGTCGACCGCCTCAACACGCTGCTGGACAAGCACAAGCCCGGCGACAAGGTGCAGTTCACCGTCGTCAGGGGCGGCCAGCAGGTCGCCACGACGCTGACCACGCTGGCCACCAAGGATGCCGACGGCAATGAGCACGCGACCGTGCCGGTCACCTTCCAGCAGCAGCAGCCGCACCCGTTCAAGATCACCTTCAAGCTGGCCAACGTGGAGGGACCGTCGGCCGGCCTGATGTTCTCCCTCGGCCTGATCGACAAGCTCGACCCGCGCGACCTCACCGGCGGCAAGTTCATCGCCGGCACCGGGACCATCGACGACGACGGCAACGTCGGCCCGATCGGCGGCATCCAGATGAAGCTCATCGCCGCCCGCCGCGCCGGGGCCAGGTACTTCCTCACCCCGCCCGACAACTGCTCCGAGGCGAAGGGCGCCACACCCAGCGGCCTGCGCCTGGTCAAGTCCGGCACGCTCAACGACGCCCTGTCGGCACTGGAGCTGATCCGAGCGGGCAACGATTCGCGCCTGCCGCGCTGCTAGGTCCGGCCAGCGGCACTCTCTCAGGCCGGCGCGGTACGTTGTCACACGCACGGTCACATGGACAGTTCCGCGAACTGGGGGAGGCCATCCGTGGCGATGAGGGCTTCCGTGCCCGCGTTCTCCGCCCGGTCACGGCGTATCGCGATCGTCGCTGCCCTGATCGTCGTGCTGCTCGCGCTGTTCGGCGTGCTCATCAACATCTACGCCGACGTGCTGTGGTACCGGTCGGTCGGGTACTCGAACGTCTACGGGAAGTTGCTGGCCACCAAGCTGCTGCTGTTCGGCCTCTTCGGCGGCATGATGACGCTGATCGTGGGCGCGAACCTGGCGATCGCGTACCGGGTGCGGCCGGTGTTCACCCCGGTGTCGGCGGAGCAGCAGAGCCTGGACCGGTACCGGGCCATCCTGGAACCGCGGCTGCGGCTGCTGCTGTTCTCGGTGTCCGGGTTCATCGGGTTGCTCGCCGGGGTGTCGGCGGCCGGGCGGTGGCAGCAGTGGCTGCTGTTCTTCCACGCCCAGTCGTTCGGGGTGAAGGACCCGCAGTTCCACAAGGACATCGGGTACTACGTCTTCACCTACCCCTTCCAGCGGTTCCTGCTCGGCTTCTTCTTCCTGGCCGCGGTGCTGTCGCTGTTCGGCGCGCTGATCGTGCACTACTTCTACGGCGGGGTGCGGGTCCAGCCGGCGGGGGAGCGGGTCACGCTCGCCGCCCGCGCCCACCTGTCCGTGCTGCTGGGCGTGTTCGTGCTGCTCAAGGCCGCCGCGTACTGGCTTGACCGGTACGGCCTGGTGTTCTCCAGCCGGAGCGCCGCGAAGATCAACGGCGCGAGCTACACCGACCTGCACGCGGTGCTGCCGGCCAAACTGATCCTGCTGTTCGTGGCGGTGTTCTGCGCGATCGCCTTCGTCGCCAACGTGGTCGTCCGCAACCTGATGCTGCCGGGCATCGCGCTGTGCCTGCTGATCCTCTCGGCGGTGCTGATCGGCGGGGTGTACCCGGCCGGGTTCGAGCAGTTCACGGTCAAGCCGAGCGCGAACGTCAGGGAAGCCACCTACATCGCGCGCAACATCGAGGCCACCAGGAAGTCCTACGACCTCACGCAGGCCGTCTCCGACACCAGGCGCTACCAGGCGAACTCGGACCCGACCAACCCGGACACCGTCACCACCGTGGCGACCGACACCGCGACGCTGCCCAACATCCGGCTGCTCGATCCGAACGTGCTGCACAACACCTTCACCAACCTCGAGCAGAACCAGAACTTCTACGGCTTCGCCAAGACGCTCGACATCGACCGGTACACGGTCGGCGGCAAGACCCAGGACTACGTGGTCGCCGCGCGAGAGCTGGACTCCTCCGAGCTCACCGGCCCGCAGAAGAACTGGATCAACCGCCACATGACGTACACGCACGGGTACGGCCTGGTGGCGGCGCCAGCCAACTCGCCGCTGGCCTCGCCGTCCGACTTCGTCTCCGGCGACTTCAACGAGCCGTCGAAGATCAAGGTGACCCGGCCGCAGATCTACTTCGGCGAGCTGGCCACCGACTACGCGATCGTCGGCAACCAGAAGGAGTTCGACCGGCCGTCCAAGTCCGGCGACCAGCTGCGCAGCACCTACCAGGGCAAGGGCGGGATCAGCCTCGGCAGCTTCGCGAACCGGCTCACCTACGCGTTGTACTTCCGGGAGCGCAACCTGCTGCTGTCCGGGCAGATCACCAAGAAGTCGCGGCTGTTGTACGAGCGGGACCCGCGGGACCGGGTGCACAAGGTGGCGCCGTTCCTGACGCTGGACGGCGACCCGTACCCGGCCGCGGTCAACGGCAAGATCGTCTGGATCGTGGACGGGTACACGACGTCGAACAACTACCCGTACGCCCAGCGGCGCACGCTGGAGTCGGCGACCGAGGACTCGCTGACCGGGCAGGGCAAGGCCGGGCAGCCGCAGCGCAAGATCAACTACATCCGCAACTCGGTGAAGGCGACCGTCGACGCCTACACCGGCGATGTCACGCTGTACGCCTTCGACGAGACCGATCCGGTGCTGAAGGCGTGGCAGTCCGCGTTCCCGCACTTGATCAAGCCGGCCTCAGCGATCGGCTCGCAGCTCCGCGACCACCTGCGGTACCCGGAGGACCTGTTCAAGGTGCAGCGGGACGTGCTGCGCGAGTACCACGTGACCGACCCGCAGTCGTTCTTCACGCAGGGCACGTTCTGGCGGGTGCCGGACGACCCGGACCCGAAGAAGGCCGGCCACAGCCCGCAGCCGCCGTACTACCTGGTGATGCAGCAGCCGGACGGCACGGACACCTCGTTCCGGCTCACCTCGGTCCTGAACGCCAGGAACAACAAGAACCTCGGCGCGTTCGTGTCGGTGTCCTCCGACCCGGCGACATACGGGCAGTGGCAGGTCCTCAAGTTACCCGGCGGGACGCCGATCCTCGGGCCCAACCAGGTGCAGAACAAGTTCAACACCGACAACGACATCTCCACCAAGCTGAGCTTCCTCGACCAGCACGGATCGACGGTGCTGTACGGCAACCTGCTCACCCTGCCGGTGGCCGGCGGCCTGCTGTACGTGGAACCGGTGTACCTGGAGTCCGAGAACGGGAAGGGATACCCGACACTCTCGCTGGTGCTGGCCTCTTACGGCGACAAGGCGGTGTTCGGGAACTCGCTCTGCGAGGCGCTGAAGGGGCTGTTCGGCACGTGCGGCAAGGTGCCGGCGGCCGGGGGGCAGAACAACGGGACGACCACGCCGGCGCAGGGTTCGGCGGCGCTCGACAAGGCCGTCACCGACCTGCAACAGGCGGTCGACAGGCTCCAACAGGCCTACAAGGACGGCGACTTCGTCAAGATCGGCCAGGCCACCGGCGACCTCCAGGCGGCGATCAGGGAGTACCAGGACGCCAAGAAGGGCACCCAGGGCTCGCCGCCGCCCAGCACCTCCGGCGGCTCGACCCCGCCGCCCTCCACCAACCCGACCCCCTCAAGCACCCCCACCACCTCGGCCTCAACCACCCCCGGCCGCAGCCCCTGACCCCCGATTTGGAACCACAGCCCCCACCACGTACACTGAAATCACCGACGCGGGGTGGAGCAGCTCGGTAGCTCGCTGGGCTCATAACCCAGAGGTCGCAGGTTCAAATCCTGCCCCCGCTACTAGATTGACCAGCACGGCCGTCCGATCCTCGAACCGAGGACCCCGGGCGGCCGCTCTGTTTGCTAACGGGCTCTTCCGAGCAGGCGGCCGCGCGTCCACGAAGCGGCAGATTGGTTGGCCAGACCTCTGGCGCGGGCCGGCGGCTGTTGGGTTGGGTCGGGGTATGGGGCGTCGGGACCACTACTACGCGGCCGGGGCGCCGCGGGCGAACAGCATCGTGGTGGCGGTGACCGCGGTGGTGCGGGGCGGGGCGGGGCGGCTGCTGTTGCAGCGGCGGGCCGACAACGGGCTCTGGGCGCTGCCGGGTGGGGCGCAGGACGTGGGGGAGTACGTCGCCGAGACCGTGGTGCGGGAGGTCCGCGAGGAGACGGGGATCGAGGTGGAGGTCGTCGGGCTGGTCGGCGTGTACTCCGACCCCAACCACGTGGTCGAGTTCGACGACGGCGAGGTGCGGCAGCAGTTCTCGCTGTGCTTCCGCGCCCGGCCGGTCGGCGGGCGGCTGGCGGTGAGCGCCGAGAGCACGGACGTCCGCTGGGTCGACCCGGCTGACCTGGACAGTTACGACATCCACCCGTCGATGCGGCTGCGGATCGAGCACGGGCTCGACGACGGCCGAGCCGGGCCGTACCTCGGATAGCGCTTCCGCACACGCACGGTGACCTGCGGATTTCAGTTTGTCGCCGGTTTGTCGTAAGGTCGTCGGGCGACCAGGCCGCCAGGCGGCCTGGTCGTCCATTTTCACGGGATGGCTCGTAGGTACCTGTCTGCCATCGTCCGGAGGCGGTCGACCAGTTCGGGGGGTTCGATCACCTCGAAGTCGACGGCGAGGATGCCGAGGAAGGTCACGATCATGTCGAGCGAGTCGGAGCCGGTTTCGAGGAGGCAGGTGTGCTCGTCGACCGGTTCCAGGAGGCCCGCCGACGGGGGTAGGCGGTCGGCGAGGGTGGTCGCCGGGGCGTGCATCCTGATCTTGGCGTGGTAGCGCCACACCGCCGACATCCGCCGGGCAACGTACCGGGCGACGTCCTCGTCGGGGAGCGCGCGCGGGGTGAACCGGGGTCCGGTGGGGGTGCGTGGGCTGATCCGGTCGGCGCGGAAGGTCCGCCAGTCCGCCCGGTCGACGTCCCACGCCACCAGGTACCACCGCCGTCCCCAGCAGACCAGCCGGTACGGTTCGGCGGTCCGCAGGCTGCTCCCGCCGTGGTGGTTTCGGTAGTCGAACCGCAGCCGCTCCCGGTCCCGGCACGCGGCGGCCAGCGTCGCGAGCACCTCGCCGTCCACGGTCGGCGCCTCCCGGCCGGCCGCGGCCGAGGTCAGCGGCACCGTGTACGTCTGCAACGCGTTGACCCGCCGCCGCAGCCGGGACGGCAGTACCTGTTCGAGCTTGGCCAACGCGCGGACGGAGGTCTCCTCGATCCCGGCCACCGCCCCGCCCGCCGCCGTCCGCAGCCCGATGGCCACCGCGACCGCCTCGTCGTCGTCCAGCAGCAGTGGCGGCAGGGCCGCGCCGGCGCCCAGCCGGTACCCGCCGGCCACGCCGGGCGTGGCGTGCACCGGGTACCCGAGGCCGCGCAGCCGCTCCACGTCGTTGCGGACCGTCCGGGTCGACACCCCGAGCCGCTCCGCCAGCTCGGGACCTGACCAGTCGCGCCGGGCCTGGAGCAGGGAGAGCAGGCGCAGCAGCCGCGCCGAGGTCGTCGCCACCATGCCGCCGAGCCTAGCCCGCAATGCGGAACCAACCCTTCCGCATTGGCGCCTAGCCTCGGCTCATGCCGACGACGATCGGCCCGCGGGCAGTCAACCGGGCCACCCTCGAACGCCAGTCGCTGCTCCGCCGCGCGCCGGTCGCGGACGTGCCGGTCGCCGCCGCGATCGAGCGGCTGGTCGGCCTCCAGGCCCAGCTGCCGAACCCGCCGTACGTGGGGCTGTGGAGCCGGCTCGACGGCTTCACCCGCGACGCGCTGGAGACGCTGGTCCGGGACCGGCGGGTGGTCCGCACCGGCCTGATGCGCGCCACCCTGCACCTGGTCACCGCCGACGACATGGTCCGGCTGCGGCCGGTGCTGCAGCCCGTGCTGGCCCGCGCCCAGAAGGGCCACTTCGGTGCCCGGCTCGCCGGCGTCGACCCCGCCGAGCTGGCCGCCGTCGGCCGGGAGCTGTACGCGGGGAAGGCCCTCACCCAGGCCGAGCTGCGCCGCCACCTCGACGAGCGCTGGCCCGGCCGGGACCCGGAGGCGCTGGCGTACTCCGTCAACTACCTGACCCCGGTGGTCCAGGCCCCGCCGGGCGGGCTGTGGGGCCGGCAGGGCTCGATCCCGTACACCCTCGCCGACACCTGGCTGGACCGGCCAGTGGCGGGCGGCGGTGCCGCTCCCGACACCCTGTTCCTGCGGTACCTGGCCGCGTTCGGGCCGGCCAGCGTCGCGGACGTGCAGGCGTGGTCGGGCCTGACCCGGCTGCGCGAGGTGGCGGACCGGCTCCGGCCCGGTCTCCGCGTCCTGCGCGACGAGGCCGGCCGGGAACTGCTCGACGTCCCGGAAGGCCCGCTGCCCGACCCTGACACGCCGGCGCCGGTGCGGTTCCTGCCGGAGTACGACAACCTGATCGTCGGGTACGCCGACCGCGGCCGGATGGTCCCGGACGCGCACCGGGCGCGGATCTGCGCCGGCCCGTTCATCGCCGCGGCCGTGCTGGTGGACGGGACGGCACGGGGGAGCTGGCGGTTCGCCCGGCGGCGGGACGGGACGGCCGTGATGGAGGTGGAGCTGTTCGAGCGGCTGGCCCGGCGGGAGGCCGGCGCGGTCGAGGCCGAGGCCGGCCGGCTGCTGCGGTTCGCCGCGCCCGACGCGGAGACGCATGATGTTCGCGTACGCGGTATAAACCCTCAGGAGGCCTGATATCCGACGAGTGCGGGAGGACGGATGGCGCGGCACCCCGAGGCCGGCCTGCCCAACCCGTGGGCCGCGGTCACCCGCCGCGGCGGCCGTCCGGCGGCGGTCATCGGCCTCGTCGTGGTGCTCGCGCTCGCGCTGTCGTACGTCCTGAGCAGGGCGCTCGCCCATCCGGCCGGGCACAGGAACGCGGCCGGCGCCGCAACCGACCGCTGCCCACCCGCCTGCACCCCCGGCGCGGCGGTGCCGCCGCAGCCGGCCGGCTCGCTGACCTCGCCGACGCCGTCCGCGAGCGCGACACCCACCCCGCCCGCCAGCGCCACCCCGACCCCCGGTAGGAAGGCCGTCCCGCCGGTCGCCGCCGTCCCGCTGGCCGCCGCCTTCGGCAACACCGGCATCACGGACGACGACCGTCCCGGCGCCGGCAACCTGGACGGCGACGGCTACACGCTGTCGGCCCAGGCCCTCGCCGACACCGGCGCCGAACCGGGTGGCACGGTCACCGCCCACGGCATCCGCTTCACCTGGCCGGCCGCGCCGCCGGGCAGCCCGGACAACGCGCTCGCCCACGGCCAGGCCATCCAACTCAGCGGCACCGGCACCCGCCTGGCCTTCCTCGTCACCGGCAGTTACGGCTCGCCGAGCGGCGCCGGCCAGGTCGTCTACGCCGACGGCACCCGCCAGGCGTACACGATCACCGCTCCCGACTGGGAACACGGCGACGGCGACCCGGTCCTCACGATGCCCTACCGCAACCGCCCCACCGGCCAGAAGTCCGACACCGTCCACATCTACTACACCGCCATCCCGCTAACCGCCGGCAAACCGGTGGCCGCCGTCGTCCTGCCCGAGGTGGGCGCCGCCGTCGGCATCCACGTTCCGGCCATGCACGTCTTCGCCGTCAGCTTGTCCTGACTCCGCGAGCGGCCTGCCGTGCGCCGCCGCGCCGGGGTCGCCGGCACGCCCGGTCCAGCGGGCGAGCTGGTGGCGGGCGGCGACGGTGCTCGGGTGGTCGGGGCCGAGCTCCCGTTGGTAGTCGGGGAGCAGGGCGGCGGCCAGGTCGCGGGCGGTGGCGGGGTCACCGGCCTGTCCGGTCCAGTACGCGAGGCTCTGCCGGGTGAGGAGCAGCAGCGTGTGTCCGGGGGCGAGGATCCGCTCCCGGTCCGCGAGCAGTGCGGCGTACAGGTCGCGGGCGGTGGCGGCGTCGCCGGACTCGCCGATCCACGGGCCGAGGTTGTGGCGGAGCAGGTGTGCCCGCGGTTCGTCGGGGACCGGCGTGACGGCGAGATGGTGGCGCACGTGGGGTTCGAGCCGCTTCCAGGTGGCGAGGGTCGCGGCGGTGGCGGGAGGTCGGGGCACCGCACACGCCAGCATGTCGGTGACGGCGATCGCCCAGGCGTCCGCCTCGCCGTCCTCCGTGAGGAGGTGGCGGGTGACCGCCTGCACCGGCCGGTGCACGCTGTACCCGTCGTCGGCGGGGGTGAGCAGGCCGTACCTGCGCAGCTCGGCCACCGCGCGACGGCGTTCGGCGGGGTGCCCCAGCAGGCGGGCCCTGACCCACTCGTAGAGCTGGCCGGCCCCCGTGTCGAAGCCGGTGTCCGCCTCGGAGCCCGGCGGGAGCGCCGCCTTGCGGCCGGCGTACGTCAGAGCATGTCGACGGCGGTTTCCAGCATGGCGGATACCGTACCGGTCGTGACGAATCGAACACAGAACGCTTTGTCGGGATGGGTCCCTCGCGGGAGGGAGGCGGTGCGGGGCCGGGGTTTGTGAGGATCGGGGGGTGGCGGAGCTCTGGCGGCGGTGGGCGTACCTGATCCTGGGTGGTGCGCTGCTGACGCCGTACTTCTTCCTGGCGACCGCGGTGGGGAGCCTGTTCTCGCCGGGTCGGGGGGTCGCGGCCGGTTCGGTCGTGGTGATGGTCGGGTGCGTGGTGGTGGTCGGGGCGGGGACCGGGGCGCTGATTCCGGCGATCCGGGTGCTGGAGGTGACGGCGGCCGGGGAGCTGTTGCGAGGGCCGGCCACCGACCTGCCGGTGGGGCCGGCCCGGTCGTGGAACTCGCGGTGGCGGGCCGGCGGCTGGTTCCTGGCGCACGTGGTGGCCGGTGGTGTGGTCAGCGCGCTGACGCTGTCGGTGCCACCGGTCGCCGTGGTGATGCTGCTCACGCCGCTGCGGGGCGGCGCCCTGTACCCGGCGTACCACGGCCGGGTGCATGGGTGGGCGGTACCGCTGACCGCCGCGCTGGCGGCCGTCCTGCTGCTCGCGCTGGTGGGCATGGTGGCACTGGCCGGCGCGGCGCTGACCCGGCTGGCCCCGGCGCTGCTCGGCCCGTCGCCGGCCGAGCACCTGGCCGCGCTGGAACGCCGCAACGCCGAGCTGGCCGAACGCAACCGGCTGGCCAGGGAGCTGCACGACTCGGTGGGGCACGCGCTCAGCGTGGTCACCCTGCAGGCGGGGGCGGCCGGCAAGGTGCTGGATCAGGATCCGGAGTTCGCCCGCCGGGCGCTGGACGCCATCGCCGACGCGGCCAGGGGCGCGCTGGAGGATCTCGACCACGTGCTCGGCGTGCTGCGCGAGGACCGGGCCGGAGCCCGTGCCCCGCAACCCACGCTCGGCGACCTGGACCGGCTGCTGGAGCAGACCCGGTTGGCCGGCGTCGAGGTGGCGGCCGAGGTGGTGGGCGAGCTGGGCCAGGTACCGCCGGCGGTGTCCCGGGAGGCGTACCGGATCGTGCAGGAAGGCCTGACCAACGCGCTGCGCCACGCCGGCAGGGTCCCGGTGACCCTCCGGCTGGCGGTCGGCGCCGAACACCTGGAGCTGGAGATGACCAACCCGCTGGGTACCGCCGTCCCGGCGACGTCGCGCGGCGGGCGCGGCCTGCCCGGGATCCGCGAGCGCGTGACCGTGCTGCGCGGGCAGCTCACCGCGGCGGCCGCCGCCGACGGCCGGGAGTGGCGGGTGGCGGTCAGCCTCCCGCTGCGGGCGGGGTTGCGATGAGTACGGCGAACGGCGCCATCCGCGTCGTGCTGGTGGACGACGAGGAGCTGGTCCGGGCCGGCCTGGGCGCGATCCTGGAGGCCGAACCCGACCTGACCGTCGTCGGCCAGGCCGGCGACGGCGCGGCGGTGGTGCCGCTGGTCCGGGAGGCGCGGCCGGACGTGGTGCTGATGGACGTGCGGATGCCGGCGGTGGACGGCATCCAGGCCACCCGCCGGTTGCTGGAGACGGTGGCCGACCCGCCGAAGATCCTGGTGGTGACGACGTTCGAGAACGACGAGTACGTGTACGACGCGCTGCGCGCCGGGGCGAGCGGCTTCCTGTTGAAGCGGGCCAGGCCGGAGGAGATCGTGCACGCCGTCCGCATCGCCGCGCACGGCGAGACGCTGCTGTTCCCGGCCGCGATCCGGCAGCTCGCGGCCTCGCACCCGGACGGCCGCCGCGGCGGGGCGCCGTGGGTCGGCCAGCTGACCGAGCGCGAGGCGGAGGTGCTGCGGCTGATGGCGGCCGGGCTGTCCAACACCGAGATCGGGGAGCGGCTGTACGTGAGCCTCCAGACCGTGAAGACCCACGTCAGCAACGTCCTGGCGAAGGTGGCGGCGCGCGACCGGACGCAGGCGGTGATCGCGGCGTACGAGTCCGGCTTCATCAGCCCCCGGTAGGCGGCGCGGCTACGGCAGCAGGCCGCCGGCCTGCTGGCCGCCGCCACCGCCGCCACCGGCAGCGCGCCGGCCGGGTGTGCCGCCGGTGCCGGCGGGGTCCGGGCGGGCGATCCGGGTGCCGCCGTCGGCCGCACGCTCCGGCCGTACCCCGCCGCCCGCGCCGGCGGCGTGCGTGCCCGCCTGCGGTGGCCGGGCCGGCGGGTGGTCCGCCATCCACAGCCCCATCCGCTGGTCGGCGGCGGTCCGTTCACGGACGGTCTCGTCGGCCTCGGCGCGGTCGCGGGCGTACGCCCGCAGCAGCGGGTGCATCCGGTACCGGCCGGACGGGAGCCGCTCCAGCAGGCTCTCGCCGGCCAGCGCGGCCAGTCCGGCGGTGGCGTCGCGTGTGGAGACTCCGGTCAGCGCGGCCACCGAGCCCGTCTCCATCTCCGCGTCCGGGTGCAGCCCGAGCAGCCGGAAGATGCGCCGGTGCGGGGCGGGCAGGGCGTGGTAGGAGAGCATGAAGACGGCGTGCACGCCGGGCCCGAGCGGCAGGCTCGGCAACCGCCGCGCCTCGGCGTCCACTCGCGACACCAGGTCCGCCATCGTCCACTGCGGATGGCTCGCCAGCCGGTGGGCGGCGAGCGCGAGCACGATCGGGTGGCAGCCGCAGAGCGCGGCGACCCGGGCGGCCGCCGCCGGCTGCGCCGTCACCCGGTGGCCGGCGAGCTTCGCCAGCAGGGTGACCGCGGCATCCGGTGACAGGACGTCGCCGGCCTCAGCCCACATCGTGATGGCCTCCTCGGTCAGGTGTCGCTCACTGAGCCCCTGCCTGGCGAGGCCAGGAACGGCGACGCCGGTCACGACGACGAGCGGCGTCGTGAGGGGTGCCGGGGGCCTTTCCGCGAGCTTTGCCCGCGTTGACGTCATCGCCATACCTCCCCGCTCCCGTCCGCGCGCTCAGCATGCCGGTCGCCCCAGTTACCCCGAAAGTCCGGAAGGTGACGCGTTTCTGACATCTCGCCCGTGGGCGATGACCGGGTGCGGGTCCCGGGCACGCCGGACCTGCCCCTGTTGGTCTAGCCTCCCGGCATGACCCCGAACGGCCGGGAGCCGGGCCCGGACTGGCGCTCGACCTGGGCGGTGTTGCGACTGCGCAACACCGCCCGGCTGATCGCCGCCTTCGTCCTCCTCTGGGGTGTCCTGGTCGTTGTCGGCGCGCTCGTCACGCATGTCTGGGCGCACAGCGCCGCCGGCAAGAGCGAGGTGGACTTCGTCCGCGACCTCGTCCACCGGAACAGCGGTACCACCCGCCACCTCGCCGGGTTCGCCAGGGCGGTGGCCGGCTGGCCGACCCTGCTGGCGGTGTCCGCCCTGCTCGCGGCGGCCAGCGCGGTGGTGTGGCAGCGGGTGCGGGAGCCGCTGTTCGTCGTGTTCGCGGTGGGCGGCTCGGCCGCGCTGGCCGCGCTCGCCGCCCAGGTCGTGGACCGGGATCCGGTCGTCGGCGGCCTGCCGGCGTTCCCGTCCGTCGCCGCCACCGCCGCCACCGCCTGTTACGGCACGCTCGCGCTGATCGTCGTACGCCGGATCCACTCGATGCTGGCCAGCATCGCGTCCTGGATCGTCGTCGCCGCGGTGGTCGTCGTCGCCGCCTGTGGCCTGGTCGCCACCGGCCACCACCATCCCACCGACGTGATCGTCGGCGTCCTGCTCGGCGCGTTCTGCCTGTGGATGCTGGGCAGGGAGCTGCCGCTCGGGGTCGGCCTGCGCAACCACCGTCGTGAACCGGACAACCCGCTGATCGCCGCCGTGGTGTTCAACCCGACCAAGGTCGACAACGTGCGGCGGGCCGAGATCGAGGTCGCGCTGCGCCGGGCCGGCGCCGCCGACGTGCACTTCCTGCCCACCGCCGCCGAGGACGGCGGGATCGGCGCGGCCAAGCAGGCCGCCAGCGACGCCGACGTGGTGTGCGCCTGCGGCGGCGACGGGACCGTGCAGGCGTGCGCGACCGCGCTGGCCGGCGGCTCGGTACCGCTGGCCATCCTGCCCTCCGGCACCGGCAACCTGCTCGCCCGCAACCTCGGCATCCCGATGGAGCTGCACGAGGCGGCCTGGGTCGCCGTGCACGGCCGGCGGCGGCCGATCGACCTGGGCACGTACGGCGCGGAGCGGTTCTGCGTGATGGCCGGGATCGGGTTCGACGCCACGATGCTGTCGGAGACGCCGGAGAAGCTGAAGAGGCGGATCGGCTCGTCCGCCTACTTCCTGTCCGGGATGCGGCAGCTCTGGTCGGGCGGGTTCAGCTGCGAGGTGACGGTGGACGGCGCCGAGCCGGTACGCCGCCGGGTGCGCACGGTGCTGGTCGGCAACGTCGGGGTCATCCAGGGCGGCGTGCAGGTCATCCCGGACGCCGCCATCGACGACGGGTACCTCGACATCCTGCTGCTGTCGGCCCGCCGGCCCTGGCACTGGGTGCCGATCGCAGCGCGCATCCTGACCCGCCGCGACCACCCGGAGTACCTGTACCACCTGCGCGGCCGGGAGGTCGTGATCCGCTGCACCGACCCGCAGCCGACCGAACTGGACGGCGAGGTGCGCGCGGAGACCACCGAGATGGTCGTCGGCATCGAGCGGCTCGCGATCGAGGTGTGCGTTCCCCGGGTTTAACGGATGCCGCGTTGCGGCATCAATCCGGCATGAGGTTCGCGGTATGGGCTGGACTGGTGGCGGCGCTCGTCCTGGCGGCGGTGGGGACCGCCGGGGCGGCGACGCCGCGCGACGACACGGCACTGGTACTGCGGGACCTGACCGGGCTCGGGTACCTGCCCGGCAGCGCGACGAAGGCGGCGTGGACGCCGGCGGTGGCGCAGGCGTGGCAGGCCTTCGGGCACGACCGCTGCCTCACCGTGACGGCGACCGGCCCGGACCCGGCCGGCCTCGCCGCGCTGCGCGGTCAGGTCGCCGCCGTCCAGCGGAAGGTGCGGGCCAAGCCGACCGGCGACTTCCGGGAGGCGACCGGCTGGCTGGTCGCGTTCTGGCAGTACCGCCACCACCGGCACCGCACCGGGGTGGCCGACGCGGCCACCATGCGCGCCCTCAGGGTGGAGCGGGTGAGGTCCTGCCCGCCGCCGCCCGCGCCGGACTACCGGGCGGCGATCGTGCGGACCGCGCTCGGCCAGGTCGGCACCGCCGAGCAGCCGCTGGGCAGCAACTGCACGAAGTACGGCCCGTGCGAGGAGTGGTGCGCGGACTTCGCCTCCTGGGTGTGGCGGCAGGCCGGCGTGCCCGACTTCACCGGGTACCCGTTCAGCGGCGACCTGTACCGCTGGGGCCTGCGGCACGGCCTGTCCCGGCCGATCGCGGCCGGCGCCCGGCCCGGTGACCTCGTCGTCTACGGCACCGGCCCGCAGAACACCGGCACCAGCGTGCACGTGGCGGTGGTGGTGGCGGTCCGCGGCGCGGAGATCCAGACCGTGGACGGCAACTCGGGCCGGCACAGCGACGTCGTGGCGCACACCGGCTGGTTCCGGCCGGCCAACGCGTACGGCTACGTCTCGCCGGTCAGCGGGTGAGCGCGCCCAACAGCTCCTCGTGCAGCAGGCCGTTGCTGCACACCAGCCCGCCGGAGCCGTCGCAGGCGCGGTGACCGGCCAGGTCGGTGAACCGGCCGCCGGCCTCCTCCACGATCACCTGGAGCGCGGCGATGTCCCACAGCGCCAGGCTCGGCTCCGCCGAGCAGTCCACCGCGCCCTCCGCCACCAGCATGTGCGACCAGAAGTCGCCGAGCCCGCGGGTACGCCAGACCTTGCCGGTCAGGTCCAGGAACCGGGACAGCGTGCCGTGCTCGGCCCATTCGCCCAGGTCGGAGTAGGCGAGGAAGGCGTCGCCCAGCTCGGCGACCTTCGACACCTCGCAGCGGCGGGTGCCGGCCGCCCGGCGGGCCGGGTCGGCGGGGCCGGCCCAGGCGCCCAGGCCGCGCGCGGCCCACCAGCGCCGGTCCAGCGCCGGCGCGGACGCCACCCCCACCACCAGCTCGCCGTCCACCTGGAGCGCGAGCAGGGTGGCCCACACCGGCATACCGCGGACGAAGTTCTTGGTGCCGTCCACCGGGTCGACGATCCAGCGCCGCGGGCCGCTGCCCTCGGCGCCGTACTCCTCGCCGAGCACCGCGTCGCCGGGCCGCTGCGCCGCCACGATGCGGCGCACCTCCCGCTCCACGCCCCGGTCGGCGTCGCTGACCGGGGTCAGGTCGGGCTTGCGCTCCACCACCAGGTCGAGCGCGCCGAACCGGCGGGTGGTGACCCGGTCGGCGGCGTCCGCGATCGCGTGGGCCAGTTCGAGGTCGGCGGACCAGTCCATGGCGAAACCGTACCGGTCCCCAGTGACTCGCCGGCCAAACCGGGTCGACGGACACCGGACCATCCTCCTACCGTCAGGACGTGGACATCTCCCTGACCCCGGAGCAACTCGTCGGCCTGCTCGCCGAGCCCGACCGGCTGGCCGTGGTCGCGGCGCTGGTACTCGGCGCGACCGACGCGGACGAAGTGGTCGCGGCCACCGGCCTCGACGGGCGCGTGGCCAGGGCCGCGCTGTCCCGGCTGCGCCGGGTGGGCCTGGTGACCGGCCCGGACATCGCGCTGACCGTGCGTACCGACGCGTTCAAGGAGGCCGCGAAGGCGGCGGGCCCCGACGACGCGTCGGTGGACTACGGCACCGGCGACCCGCGTACCGAGGCGGTGTTGCGCGCGTTCGTCCGCGACGGACAGATCACCCAGATGCCGGTCGCGGCCAGCAAGCGGCTGCTGCTGCTCGAGCACGTGGCGACCACCTTCGAACCCGGCGTCCGGTACCCGGAGGCCGAGGTCAACGCCATGCTGCGGGCCTGGTACGACGACTACGCCGCGCTGCGCCGGTACCTCGTCGACGAGGGCCTGCTCAGCCGCCAGGCCGGCGAGTACTGGCGCACCGGCGGCCCGGTCGACGTCTGACACCCACTCCGCTTTTCCGCGCCGGTCAGTCGATCGTGGCTCGGGACGCGAGCAGGCGGCGGTAGGAGGCCAGCCGGGCCGGCAGGGCGTGGCCGTCGGCCACCCACGCGTCGAGGCCGCAGCCGGGGTCGTCGGCGGTGTGGCCGCAGCCGGACGGGCAGGCCTCCGCGCCTGGCGCCAGGTCGGGGAAGGCGGCCAGCAGGCCGTCCGGCTTGACGTGGGCCAGGCCGAAGGACCGGATGCCCGGCGTGTCGACGATCCAGCCGTCGCCGCCGGGCAGCGGCAGCGCGACCGCCGAGGTGGACGTGTGCCGGCCCTTGCCGGTGACCACGTTGACCGCGCCGATTGCCCGTTCCGCGCCCGGGATGAGCCGGTTGACCAGCGTCGACTTGCCGACGCCGGACTGCCCGACGAGCACCGACTCCCGGGCGGCCAGCCGCTCCCGCAGCGCGTCCGGCTCGGTGTCCGGCCGGGTGGTCACCCACGGCACGCCCAGGTCGGAGTACGTGGCCAGCAGCTCCTCCGGCCCGGTCAGGTCGGCCTTGGTGAGGCAGAGCAGCGGGTCCATGCCGGCGTCGTACGCGGCCACCAGGCAGCGGTCGAGGAAGCCGAGCCGGGGCGGGGGATCGGCCAGCGCGGTGACGATCACCAGCTGGTCGGCGTTGGCGACGACGACCCGCTCGACCGGGTCGGTGTCGTCGGCGGTGCGGCGCAGCACCGAGCGGCGCGGCTCCACCCGCACGATCCGGGCCAGCGTGTCGGCCTGCCCGGACACGTCGCCGACGAGCGCCACCACGTCGCCGACGACGACCGAGTGGCGGCCCAGCTCGCGGGCCTTCATCGCGGTGACCTCGCGGTCGCCGACCAGGCAGGTGTACCGGCCGCGGTCGACGGCCCGCACGAAACCGCCCTCGGCGTCCTCGTGCCGCGGCCGGGTACGGGTGCGCGGCCGGGAACCGCGGCCCGGCCGCACCCGGACGTCGTCCTCGTCCAGGGCGCGGCCGCGCGGCTCCCGCCGGCTCAGGACGTCTCCAGTCCGAGCAGGCTCGCCCAGCGTGCCGGGAAGTCCGGCAGCGTCTTGCCGGTGGTCGCGATGTCCCGCACGGCCACACCGTCCACGGCCAGGCCGAGCACGGCCCCGGCGGTGGCCAGCCGGTGGTCGTCGTAGGTGTCGAACACCCCGCCGCGCAGCGGCGCCGGCCGGATCGCCAGCCCGTCCGGCAGCTCGGTGACGTCGCCGCCGAGCCGGCCGAGCTCGGTGGCGAGCGCGGCGAGCCGGTCGGTCTCGTGACCGCGCATGTGCTCGATGCCGCGCAGCCGGGACGGAGTGGCGGCGAGCGCGGCCAGCGCGGCGACCGTCGGGACCAGCTCGCTGACGTCGCGCAGGTCGGCGTCGAGGCCGGAGATCCGGCCGGTGCCGCGGACGGTCAGGCCGGCGGGCGTCCGCTCGACCGCGCCGCCCATCGCGGTGAGCAGGTCGCGGAGCGCGTCGCCGGGTTGGGTGGTGGCGGCCGGCCAGCCGGTCACGGTGACCTCGCCGCCGGTGACCAGGGCGGCGGCCAGGAACGGCGCGGCGTTGGACAGGTCCGGCTCGACGGTGAAGTCCAGCCCGCGCAGCGCGCCGGGCGCGACCCGCCAGGCGTTGTCGCCGGAGTCCACCGAGGCGCCGTACTCGCGCAGCACCGCGACGGTCATCTCGACGTGCGGCGTGGACGGCAGCGGCGGGCCCTGGTGGCGCAGTTCCAGGCCGGTGTCGAAGCGCGGCGCGGACAGCAGCAGCCCGGACACGAACTGGCTGGACGCGGACGCGTCGATGGTGACCGTGCCGCCGGCCAGGCCGCCCTTGCCGTGCACGGTGAACGGCAGGGCATCGCCCTGCACGGTCTCCACCGTGGCGCCCAACGCCCGCAGCGCGGCCACCACCGGGCCGAGCGGGCGCTCCCGGGCGCGCGGGTCGCCGTCGAAGCGCACCGGGCCGTCGGCGAGGGTGGCGGCCGGCGGCAGGAACCGCATGATCGTGCCGGCCAGGCCTGCGTCCACGCTGGCCGGGCCGCGCAGCGGCGCGGGGGTGACCAGCCAGTCCTCGCCGTCGTCGGCGACATCCACGCCGAGCGCGCGCAGGGCGGCGGCCATCAGCAGCGTGTCCCTGGCGCGCAGCGGCGCGCGTATCCGGCCCGGCTCGGCGGCCAGCGCGGCCAGCAGCAGGGCCCGGTTGGTCAGTGATTTCGAGCCGGGCAGGGTCACGGTGGCCCGGACGGGACCGCCGGCACGCGGCGCCGGCCACGGGTCGGCGTAAGGTCGTTGCGCGCTGTTTTGCACGCTCTCAGTCTGCCGGATCGGGGGAAGGCGCGCCGATGTGCGGGAGGTACGCGTCCACCGCGGAGGTCGACGACCTGGTGGCGATGTTCGACGCCGAGGACGCGACCGGGGACGTGGTGCTGCCCGCCGACTGGAACGTGGCCCCGACCAAGGACGTGCACGTGGTCGCGGTGCGGCACGGGGCCCGGCAGGTACGGGTGATGCGCTGGGGCCTGGTGCCGTCGTGGGCGGAGGACGCGTCCGGCGGCGCCAGGATGATCAACGCGCGGGCGGAGACGCTGCTGGCCAAGCCGGCCTTCCGGGCGGCGGCGGTACGGCGGCGCTGCCTGGTGCCGGCGGACGGCTGGTACGAGTGGGTGCGGGACGCGGGCCGGCGGCAGCCGTACTTCATGACCGCGCCGGGCGGCTCGACGCTGGCCTTCGCCGGCCTGTACGAGGTCTGGCGCCGCGACGAGACCACGCTGCTGACCTGCACCATCGTCACCACGGCGGCGATCGGGCCGCTGGTGGACATCCATGACCGGATGCCGCTGCTGCTGGCGCCGGACCGGTGGGCGGCCTGGCTGGGCGACGGCGACCCCGAGCCGCTGCTGGTGCCGCCGAGCCTGGACGAGGTGGCGGCGCTGGAGTTGCGGCCGGTGGGCACTGCGGTGGGTAACGTCGCGAACAACGGACCGGAACTTGTTCTGCCTCGAGTGGGAACTGAAACGGTCGCCCAAACGCTTTTCTGAGGACTCCCCACTGCCGACACACACCCTACGCACATATTTAGTTGCAATGGGTATCCTCTGTGGGTCGTGTTCGGGCTAGGGTGTCGCGAGAAAACCGGTATACCCCCGGACGTCCCATCCCCGGGTACAAGGAGGCGGGCATGGTCATCGACAGCGCCGCGGTGCGCGAGCGGCTCCAAGAGATGCTCTGTGACCTGGACATTCAGGCTGCCAAATTGGCCATGGGCGCGGACCGGGAGATGAACCTGTCCGACGCCGGGGCGGTCCTCACCAACAACGACCGGGAGCGGGCGCTGCTGGAAGGCATCCTGGAGCAGAAGACCCGCGTCGCCGCCGCCCTGTCGCGGCTGGAAGCCGGCACGTACGGCCGGTGCGTGGACTGCGGGGTGGACCTCCCCGACGCTCGCCTGGAGGTGCGGCCGGAGGCCGCGCGCTGCGTGAGGTGCCAGGCCAAGATTGAGCGTTGACCAGCGCTAATGTGACTGGGTGACCCACCGGATCAGCACTCCTCGCGGGGACGCTGAAGTCGATCTCGACATTCCGCCCGAACCGGCGTTGCTGCTGGTGCTCGGGCACGGTGCCGGTGGTTCGGTACGCAGCCCAGACCTGGTCGCCATCCGGGACGCGGCCGTCGCCGCGGGCTACGCCGTCGCCAGGGTCACCCAGCCGTACCGGGTGGCGGGCCGGCGTGCGCCCGCTCCGGCCGCGCACCTGGACGAGGCCTGGCTGGCCGTGCTGGCCGGCCTGGACGCGCTCGCGCCGGAGGCCGGCCTCGCCTCGTTGCCGCTGGTCACCGGCGGGCGGAGCAGCGGCGCGCGGGTGGCCTGCCGTACCGCGAAGGCGGTCGGCGCCGCCGGCGTGCTCGCGCTCGCGTTCCCGCTGCACCCGCCCGGCAGGCCGGACCGGACGCGGGCGGACGAGCTGGTGGCGGCCGGGGTGCCGGTGCTGGTGATCAACGGCGACCGCGACCCCTTCGGCGTGCCCGAACCCCGCCGCCGGGTGACCGTGCACGTCGTCCCGGGTGCCAACCACAGCCTCCGTACCGCCCCCGCCAACCTCACGACCCCGGCGCTGGCGTGGCTGAAGAAAGTGCGGCGACGGCCGCGGAGGTGAGGGCGACCAGGTCGGCGGGGGCGAGTTCGATCTCCAGGCCACGCCGGCCGGCGCTGACGTAGACGGTGGGGTGGGCGAGCGCGGACTCATCGATCACGGTACGGAGTCGCCGGCGCTGGCCCAGCGGGCTGATACCGCCGCGGACGTACCCGGTGGCCCGCTCGGCGGCCGCCGGGTCGGCCATGGCCGCCCGCTTGCCGCCCACGGCCGCCGCCAGCGCCTTCAGGTTGAGGCTGCCGGTCACCGGCACCACCCCGACGGCGAGCGCCCCGTCCACCTCCGTGACCAGCGTCTTGAACACCCGATCCGGCACCACCCCGAGCGCCTCCGCCGCCTCCACGCCGTACGAGGGGTGGGCCGGATCGTGCGCGTACTCGTGCACGGTGAAAGGGATCTTCGCCCTGGTGAGTGCCTGGATGGCGGGGGTGCCGCGGCCGGCCATGGGGCGGAGCCTACGGGAATGCCCCGCATGCCCCTCTGGTTGCACCGGGTGTGCCGATGACCCTCACCGAACGTGCTCCTACCGTGTCGACCGTCGCAGCGGCGACGGCCTCGTTCCGCGTATCCTCACCCAAGCACCAGGCGAGGGGCGGCGTGATCGAGGTGGGCATGGCGGAGACAGAGGTGCAGCGACGGAGCCGCTTCGAGCGGGACGCGCTGCCCTATCTCGACCAGCTCTACTCGGCGGCCCTGCGGATGACACGCAACCCGGCCGACGCCGAGGACCTGGTCCAGGAGACCTACGTCAAGGCGTACGCGGCGTTCAACCAGTTCGAGGAGGGCACGAACCTCCGCGCCTGGCTGTACCGCATCCTCACCAACACCTTCATCAACAGTTACCGCAAGCGTCAGCGCCAGCCCGTCCAGGCGCCGACCGAGCAGATCGAGGACTGGCAGCTCGCCGCCGCCGAGTCCCACACCTCGGTCGGCCTGCGCTCCGCCGAGGCCGAGGCCCTCGACCACCTGCCGGACAGCGACGTCAAGGAGGCGTTGCAGCAGCTCCCGGAGGAGTTCCGGCTCGCCGTCTACCTCGCTGACGTGGAGGGTTTTGCCTACAAGGAGATCGCCGACATCATGGGTACGCCCATCGGCACCGTGATGTCGCGCCTGCACCGCGGCCGTCGCCAGCTCCGCAAGCTGCTCAGCGACTACGCTGTCGACAGGGGCTTTCTGCGGGCCGTCGAGGAGGAGACCTCGTGAGTGAGCGGCAGCGAGCGAACCAGCTGACACAGTGCTTCGCGCGAGCGAAGTCCCCGAGCGAAGCGAGGGTGACGAAGTGAGCTGCGGAAAGCCACACGAGACGGACTGTCGTGAGGTTCTGTCCGACGTCTACGTCTACCTGGACAACGAGTGCGACCAGGCCAGCAAGGCCAAGATCGTGCAGCACCTCGACGAGTGCAGCCCCTGCCTGGCCGAGTACGGCATCGAGCAGGAGATCAAGTCGCTGGTCCACCGCTGCTGCGGCGGCGAGAGCGCCCCGGCGGGGCTCCGGGAGAAGCTGAAGGCCAAGCTGCGCGCCGCCGTGTTCGACGGCGAGTCGCCGGTGGCCGAGGTGGGCCGGTCGGAATCGAAGCCGTAGGGAGTCCACGAGTCGATGCGGGTCCTGGTGACCGGCGCCGCCGGCTTCCTCGGATCCCATCTCGTTGATCGTCTCGTCACTGACGGCCATCAGGTCGTCGCGGTGGATAACCTCTCCACCGGCACGCTCGACAATCTCGCCGACGCGCGCCGCGCCAACCTGCACCGGCGCGGCGCTTTCCGGTTCGTCCGGCTCGATGTCCGCGACGGCGGCCTGCGCGACGTGTTCCTCGCCGAGCGGCCCGAGGTGGTGTACCACCTGGCCGGCCACCCCGACCCGGCCTCGAGCCTGGACGACCCGCAGCGCTCCGCCGGCGTCACCGTGCTCGGCACCGTGAACCTGCTGGACTCCTGCGTGGCCGCCGGCAGCCGCAAGGTCGTCTACGCCAGCTCCGCGACCATCCACGGCTGCCCGGAGCAGGTGCCGGTCACCGAGCGGGCCGGCGTCGACCCGCTGACCCCGTACGCCGCCGCGCACGCGGCCGTGGAGGAGTTCCTCACCGCGTACCGGGCCAGCCACTCACTCGACTACACGGTGCTCACGGTCGCCAACACCTACGGCCCGCGCCAGTCGCCGTACCCCGGGTACGGCGTGGTGGCGGTGTTCGCGCACCGGATGCTGGCCGGCCTGCCCACCGAGATCCGCGGCGACGGCACCCAGCGCCGCGACTTCATCCACGTGGACGACGTGGTGGACGCGTTCGCCCGGTTCGGCGGGGACGTCGCCTCCGGCCGCCGGCTGAACGTCGCGACCGGCGTGGCCACCAGCGTCCGCGACGTGCACTACCGGATCGCGACCGCGGTCGGCAGCCCCGACCAGCCACGGCACGTCGCCGCCGACCGGATGGCGGTGGCGGCGCTCGCCCTGGACCCGCGCGCCGCCCGCCAGCTCGGCTGGGAGCCGTACACCCCGCTCGACACCGGCATCCCGGCCACGGTCCGGTGGATCCGCCAGGCCTTCACCCGCTACACCGCGCCCCGCCGCCGGGACTGACCCTCGCTGTCAGGCGTTGGGCCGCTTGCCGTGGTTGGCCTTCTTGTGCCGGCGGGCCTTGCGCTTGCGTGACCTGCGCGCCATCGCGGTACTCCCCTCTGGAGGTCGTACCGCACACCCTATCCGTCCTGGTCGTCGTCCTCCTCCGCCCCCTCCGGGGGCGGCCGGCGTACCCAGGCGCCGCCGGCCGGTGGTCCGTCCAGGTCGGTCCAGCAGGCCGGCCGGGCGGCGCGCAGCCGGTCGGGTCCGAGCGCGGGAGGCTCGTACGCCTCGTACTCGCCCTCGAACTCGCCGGCGTACTCCGGCGGCTGGTACTCGGGGGCCTCGTAACCGGGCGCCTCGTAACCGGGCGCCTGGTAGTCGGATGTCTGGTAGCCGGGCGGTTGGTAGCCCGGTGGCTGGTACTCGCCGGCGTACCCGGGCGGCTCCGGCTCGACCGGCTCCTCCTCCAGGGTGGCCTGGACGACGTGCGGCGACGGGGTGGCGAACGCGTTCGGCATCGGCTTCGGCGGGCCGCCGCCGGTCGGCGCCGCCCGCCCCGCCCTGGGCGGCCGGGCCGGGCGCGGCTCGCGCGGGCGGGCCGGCTGGGCGCCGCTCAGGGCGGTGAACACGAACTGCGCCAGTCCCGCCGCGACCAGCACGTCCCCGGCGCTCACCACCTCCGGCACGCCGGGCAGCGGCACCGGGATGACGTCGCCGGCCGGCCGCAGCACCGTGCTGCCGGTGGCCCGCTCGTGCCGGACGTCGTCGGTGCCGTGCACGCCGGCCTTGTCGGCGGCGTGCGCCGACACCGGCATCGCGCCGTTCAGCAGGATCACCAGCGCGTTCAGCAGCAGGCCGAGGGCGATCAGGCCGGCGCCGGCGATCTGGCGGTTCCGGACGAGGAAGGCGACCATGAGAGCGGCGGACACGGCCGTGCCCACGCCGTAGCTCCATCCGGCCGGCAGGCCGGCCACACCCAGCAGGAATCCGCCCAGTTGGGCGACGAACGCGGCGACGAGAAGCTGCCAGCCGGCGATTTCCAGCTCCTCGATCGCCGCGAGCCGGCCGCCGACGAGCAGTCCTGCGAGAAACGCCACCACCACGGCGCACACGACGAGGGCCACAGAGCTAGTCTCCCGTGTCTGGCTGGCGAACGGTAAGGAGGTGCCGGTGTTCGGCAGTGTGCTTGTGGCCAATCGTGGCGAAATCGCCGTCCGTACCCTTCGTACGCTGCGGCGACTGGGAATCCGGTCGGTCGCGGTGTACTCGGAGGCCGACGCGGGGGGTATGCCGGCGAGGCTGGCGGACGCGGCCGTGGCGATCGGCCCGGCCCCGGCCGCGCAGTCCTACCTGAACGTGGAGGCGGTGCTCGCGGCGGCGAAGGAGACCGGGGCGGAGGCCGTCCACCCCGGATACGGCTTCCTCGCCGAGAACGCGGAGTTCGCGCGCGCGGTGACCGCGGCCGGCCTGACCTGGATCGGCCCGCCGCCGGAGGCCATCGACGCGATGGGCGACAAGGTCGCGGCGCGCAACACGATGGCGGCGGCCGGGGTGCCGGTCGCGCCCGGCACCACCGAGCCGGTGTTCGAGGTGGACGACGCGGTGGCGGCCGCGGCGGGCATCGGGTACCCGCTGATGGTGAAGGCGTCCGCGGGCGGCGGCGGGATCGGGATGGCGGCCGTCGACGACGAGGCCGGCCTGCGCAAGGCCTTCGAGAGCGCCCGGCGGGTGGCGGAGCGGTCGTTCGGCTCGGCGGCGATCCTGCTGGAGCGGTACATCCCGCGGGCCAGGCACGTCGAGGTGCAGATCCTCGGCCTCGCCGACGGGACCGTGGTGGCGCTGGGGGAGCGGGACTGCTCGGTGCAGCGGCGGCACCAGAAGGTCGCCGAGGAGACACCGTCGCCCGGGGTCACCCCGGCGCTGCGCGAGCGGATGCTGGCGGCGGCGGTACGGGCCGGCGAGGCGGTCGGGTACCGCGGCGCCGGCACCGTGGAGTGCCTGGTCGACCCGGCCGCGCAGGACTTCGTGTTCCTCGAGATGAACACCCGGCTCCAGGTCGAGCACCCGGTGACCGAGTTCGTCACCGGGCTGGACCTGGTGGAGGAGCAGCTGCGGATCGCGGCCGGCGAGCCGCCGACGTTCGGGGCCACCCCGCCGGCGCCGCGCGGGCACGCGCTGGAGCTGCGGGTGTACGCCGAGGACCCGAAGCGGTTCTTCCCCGGGCCGGGGGCCATCACGCGCTGGGAGGAGCCGACCGGCGACGGCGTGCGGGTGGACGCCGGCTACGCGGCCGGCGACACGGTGAGCCAGTTCTACGATCCGCTGATGGCGAAGCTGGTGGTGTACGGCGAGGACCGGCCGGCGGCGCTGGCCAGGGCGCGCACGGCGGTGGCCGGGTTCGCGGTCGAGGGGCCCAAGTGCAACCTGCCGTTCTTCCTCGAGCTGCTGGAGGACGCGGACTTCGTGGCCGGCGACTACGACACCGGCCTGGTGGCACGGATGCGCGGGGCACGCTGAACGGGACACTAGGCTTAGCCGGCGGAAGGAGGCCGAGGTGGCCGAAGAGGTACGGGCCGAAATGGTGGCCAACGTGTGGAAGGTCGTCGTCAGCGAGGGCGACGCGGTCAGCGACGGTGACACGCTGGTCATCCTGGAGTCCATGAAGATGGAGATCCCGGTGATCGCCGAGGCCGACGGGACCGTCACCGAGCTGGCCGTCGCCGAGGGCGACGTGGTTCAGGAAGGCGACCTGATCGCCACCATCGAGTAGTTTTCGCCGAGATTTCGGCGCGCTCTGCCACCTTGGGTGCCGGTTCGGTCACCCTGTGCTCTTGACAACTGTTCTGCGGTGCGCGACGGTGCGTTCGGGCGTGAAGCGGGAAGCGGGCAGCCGTACCGGTGCATGGCAGCGCCACCGGTGCGGCGTCGCCTCCCGCCCCGAGTCCGGTGACCCCGCCGTCGCGTACGGCGGGGTCATCGGACACGGTGACCGGGCCCGAGTACGTCCACCCCCCTCGGCTCGGGCCCGGTCAGACCCTCACGTCGTGCCGACCGCCGGTTCCGGCAGCGGCTCCACGCCCGGCTCCCCCGCGTCCACCGTGTAGTCGTCGGGCCCGGTCTCGTCGCGGCCCTCCGGCACCTTGCCGATCCGCAGCAGCGGCGTGAGCACGATCGCGACCAGGATGTTCAGCGCGAACGCGGTGACCGCGGCGTAGGCCGTCCACCTCGAGGTCTTGTCCCCGCCCAGGATCAGCGGGGCCACGCTCGACCCGAAGTGCTTGCCGGTGGCCGGGTTGATCTGCTGGTATGCCAGCGCCGTGCCGTACACCATGCCGACCGCCCAGCCGGCCAGCAGCGCCCACCGGTGGAACCAGCGGGTGTACAGGCCGAACACGATCGCCGGGAACGTCTGAAGGATCCAGACCCCGCCGAGGAGCTGGAGGTTCAGCACGTTGTCCAGGTCGATCCAGAGCACGAAGGCCAGCGCCCCGAACTTCACCACCAGCGAGGCGAGCTTGCTGACCATGGCCTCCTCGGCCGGGGTGGCGTCCGGTTTCAGGTACTCCTTGTAGACGTTGCGGGTGAACAGGTTCGCCGCGGCGATCGACATGATCGCGGCCGGCACCAGCGCCCCGATCGCGATCGCGCCGAACGCGATGCCGTTGAACCAGTCCGGGAACTCCTTGTCGAACAGCAGCGGCACCGCCTGCCGGGAGTTCGTCGTCTTCACCCCCGCGGCGATCGCCATGAAGCCGAGCAGCGCGATCAGCGCCAGCAGCAGCGAGTACGCGGGCAGGATCGCCGCGTTGCGCTGAACCACCTTGCGGCTCCTGGTGGACAGCACGCCGGTGATCGCGTGGGGGTACATGAACAGCGCCATCGCCGAGCCCAGCGCGAGCGTGGCGTACGCGAGCTGCGCCTTCGGCCCCGGGATGAACGAGGTCTTCGGCTTGCCCGGCTTGGCGGGCGCGGACAGCTTGGTCTCCGCCGCGGCGAAGATCTTGTGGAAGCCGCCCAACTTGTACGGGATGTAGATGATCGCCACGACGATGACGATGTAGATCAGCACGTCCTTGACGAAGGCGATCAGTGCGGGCGCGCGCAGGCCGGAGGAGTAGGTGTAGGCGGCCAGCACGGCGAACGCGATGATCAGCGGCAGGTCCTTGAGCACGACGTTGGACGAGCTGTTGCCGACGCCCATCACCTCCAGCACCGACTGGATGCCGACCAGCTGCAGGGCGATGTACGGCATCGTCGCCAGCACGCCGGTCAGCGCGACCGCCAGGGCCAGCGTGCGGGACCCGTGCCGGCCGCGGACGAAGTCGGCGGGGGTGGCGTACTGGTGCCGGTGCGACACCGACCAGAGCCGCGGCATGAACACGAACACCAGCGGGTACGCGATGATCGTGTACGGCACCGCGAACCAGCCGTTGACGGCGCCGAGCGCGAACATCGCGCCGGGCACGGCCACGAACGTGTACGCGGTGTAGAGGTCGCCGCCGAGCAGGAACCAGGTGACGAACGTGCCGAAGCTGCGGCCGCCCAGACCCCACTCGTCCAGGCTGGCCAGGCCGACCTCATGGCTGCGCCGCCACTGGGCGGCGACGAAGCCGAGCACGGTGACGATCAGGAACAGCACGATCGCGATCGACAGCGCGGTCGTGTTCAGGTCGTGCTTCACCGCCCGTCACCACCCTTCCGGCCGGCGACCAGCCAGTACACCAGCCCGGTACAGCAGGATGAGATGACCACCCAGAGCAGGCTGTACCAGTAGAAGAACGGGAAGCCCCACAGCTCCGGGCCCTTCCTGGCATAACTGCCGACCCAGAGCGTGCCGACGAACGGTGCTAACAGCAGGACCGCGACGACGACCTTGAGAGCGGCGCCGCCCGGCCCCGCGGGTATGCGGGAACGGTGGGACATGGACCCCTCCACATCGTGAGCCTGTGCTGGCTCTCCGTCGCGGAGGCTACCGCCCTGTGATAGGGGTCACACAAGGGGTGATCTTGTCCTTCTGTGAAGAAATCCAAACTGGCGACGATGGGCTCGCCCTGATCATGTGCTCGCCGACCTGCGGCAGTCCCGCGAGGACTTCGCCGCCGGCGACACCTTCGACGCCGCGCGGGTTCACGCCGAGCTGGAGCGACGCCGCCGCGGTGCCTCGTGACCGACGGCGCGGCCGGCGCCTCGGAGCCGTACACCGTCCTCTTCTCCCGGCAGGCTCGACGCAACCTGCACGAGAACCTGCCGCTCGAGGTCGCTGCCGCCGCCATGGAGACGATCGACGGCGCTGCCAGCCCGCACCGTGTCGGCAAATCTCTCGATGAGTCGTCCGACGGGTACTACTCAGCACGACGCGGCACCTACCGGATCGTCTACCGCATCAACGAGGACAAGCACACCGTCGAGATCCACTCCATCCGCCACCGCCGCGACGCCTACCGCACCTGACCGCTGGACGGCGCCGACGACGAGGACGCCGATGTCGTGCGGGGACGGCCCCGTCGGCGTCCGGCGGGTGCGGGTGTGCCCGGTCAATCGGTGGTGTGGGTCTCCGGGGGGCGGAGGCGGGTGACGAACTTGTAGCGGTCGCCGCGGTAGAGGGAGCGGACGTACTCGACGGGTCTGCCGTCGGCGTCGAAGGAGTGGCGGGAGAGCAGGAGCATCGGGAGGCCCACGTCGGTGCCGAGAAGTTCGGCCTCGCGGGGTGGGGCCAGGACCGTCTCGATGGTCTCCTCGGCCTCGGCGAGGTGGACGCCGTACTCCTCGGCGAGGGTGGCGTAGAGGGAGCGGTTGTTCTCCAGGTGCCGGCGCAGGGCGGGGAAGCGGCGGGCGGACAGGTGGGTGGTCTCGATCGCCATCGGCTCGCCGTCGGCCATCCGCAGCCGCTCGACGCGCAGCACCCGCGCGCCCTCCTTGATCTCCAACTTCTCCGCGACCAGCTCCTCCGCGGTGACGTAGCCGATGTCCAGCAGTTTCACGGCCGGGTGCAGGCCCTGGGCCTGCATGTCCTGGGTGTAGCTGGTGAGCTGGAGGGTCTGCGCGACCTTGGGCTTGGCGACGAACGTGCCGCGGCCCTGGACCCGCTCCAGCCTGCCCTCGACGACCAGCTCGCCGAGCGCCTGCCGCACGGTGGTCCGGGACGTCGCGAAGTCCACCGACAGCACCCGTTCCGGCGGTACCGCGGAGCCGGCCGGCATCGTGGAGATCATCTCCAGTAGCTGCCGCTTGACCTGGTAGTACTTCGGCTCCCGGAACTCCGCGAGCGGGGCCGCGGGTTGTCCTGCCATCTCTTCACCCTCCAGTTCCCCACCGCCACCCCGGCTGCCTGCATCGTAGGGGTGAGGCAACACCTTGGTAACGGCTCCTCCCTCGAGGAACATAGCCTTGACACCCCAAATGGTCTATGCCAACCTCCGCATTGGTCTAGTCCAATCGTGCCCACCGCGGCAACGCACGGCGCGACACATCACCCACCCCAGGAGAACGTGTTGAAGTTCCGCTACCTCGTCGCTCCGGCGGCGGTACTCGCCCTCGTGGCGGCCGCCGGCTGCGGCAGCTCGAAGAAGGACTCGGGCGGTGGCGCTGAGACGGGCACGCTGAAAGTCTGGCTCATGAACGGCAGTGCCCCCGACGCGATCGTCAATGACATCAACAAGCAGGTCGAGGCGAAGTACAAGGGCCTCACGGTCAAGGTCGAGCTCCAGCAGTGGGAGGGCATCCAGGAGAAGCTCACCACCGCGCTCGCGGACAACAACCCGCCGGACGTCGTCGAGATCGGCAACACCCTCTCGGCGAAGTTCGCCTCCTCCGGCGCGCTGGCCGACCTGAGCTCCAGCAAGGGCGACCTGCAAACCAGCCAGTGGAACAAGGCGATGGCCGCGTCCGCCAGCTACCAGGGCAAGCTGTACGGCATCCCGGAGCTGGCCGGCAACCGCGCCGTCCTCTACAACACCGACATGTTCGCCGCGGCCGGTGTCAAGCCGCCGACCAGCTACGACGAGCTGCTGACGACCTGCGACACGCTGAAGGCCAAGCACTCCGGCGACGCGCAGTTCTCCGCGCTCTACTTCCCGGGGCGGTACTGGTACGGGATGCTCTCCTACGTCTGGGACGCCGGCGGCGACGTCGCCAAGCAGGCCGGCGGCAAGTGGACCGGCACGCTGGACTCGCCGCAGGCGATCCAGGGCCTGCAGAACTGGAAGAAGGTCCTGGACCACTGCTCGAAGGCGCCCGCCGACAAGGACGAGGCCGACGACGCCGACCACTTCGGCGCTGGCACCACGGCCATGATCCTCGACCCGGCCTGGCAGACCGGCGTCATCGCCAAGGCCCACCCCGAGCTCAAGCCGAAGATCGCCGCGTTCGCCCTGCCCGGCACGCACGGCGACGCCCCGAACTTCCTCGGCGGCTCGAACCTGTCGGTCTCGGCCAACGCCAAGCACCCGAAGGCCGCGACGTACTGGTTGCAGCTGATGGCCGGCGCGACGTTCCAGAAGCGCATGATGACCGAGGGTGGCGTGATCCCGAACCGGGACTCGATCGCGCAGCAGGGCACGTCCGACCCGGTCCAG
>JBJMIH010000144.1:0-38700 GCA_045806985.1 Mycobacteriales bacterium
AACCCGGTGAACTCCATGCAAGGATGCTGCCGCACGCGCGCCCCCGAGGAGGAACCGGATGCCGGGCAGCAACCTGACCCGAGACGAGGCCCGCGAGCGGGCCGCCCTGCTCGACGTCACCGCTTACGCCGTCGACTACGACCTGACCGGCGCGGAGACCGAGCCCACCTTCCTCGTCACGGAGAGTATCCGGTTCGGCTGCCGGCAGCCGGGCGCGGGCACCTTCCTGGACATCGACGCCGCCGCCGTGCGCTCGGCCACTCTCAACGGCCGCGCCCTCGACACGGCCGCCGTCGACCCCGAGCGAGGCCTGGAGCTGCCCGACCTCGCCGCCGACAACGTGCTGGAGCTGGTCGCCGACTTCCGCTACGCCCCCGCCGGCCAGGGCCTGGTCCGCCACCGCGACCCCGCCGACGACCTGGTGTACCTGTACTCCCACTACGAGCCCGCCGACGCCCACCGCGTCTTCGGCTGCTTCGACCAGCCCGACCTGAAGGCCGTGCACACGGTCACCGTCACCGCGCCGGCCGGCTGGGAGGTGGTCGCCAACACCCCCGCCGAGGAAGTCGAGGCGGTCGCGAACGGCCGGCGGTGGCGGTTCGCGCCCACCCCGCCGATGTCCACCTACATCACCGCGCTGATGGCCGGCCCGTACCACGTCGCCACCGACCGCTGCGGCGACATCGACCTCGGGCTGTACTGCCGCCGCTCGCTGGCCGAGGCGCTGGAGACCGACGAACTGTTCGAGGTGACCCGCCAGGGCCTGACCTACTACCAGGAGAAGTTCGGCTGCCCGTACCCGTTCGGCAAGTACGACCAGATCTTCGTGCCGGACCTGAACATCGGCGCGATGGAGAACATCGGCGCGGTCACCATCGCCGACGACCTGCTGTTCACCTCGCGGGTCACCGACGCGGCCAGGGCCAGGCGCGCCGAGCTGATCCTGCACGAGATGACGCACATGTGGTTCGGCGACCTGGTCACCATGCGCTGGTGGGACGACCTGTGGCTGAAGGAGTCGTTCGCCACCTTCGCCGCCTCGCTCTGCCAGGCCGAGGTCACCCGCTGGCCGGACTCGTGGGCGACGTTCATGGAGCGCTGGAAGGCCGACGCCTACGCCGACGACCAGCTGCCCACCACCCACCCCATCTCCGCCGACATCCCCGACCTGGCCGCCACCGAGCTGAACTTCGACAACATCACCTACGCCAAGGGCGCCAGCGTGCTGAAGCAGCTGGCCGCGTACGTGGGCAGGGAGCCGTTCCTGGCCGGCCTGGCCCGGTACCTGGACGCGCACGCGTACGGCGTGACCAGCCTCGCCGACCTGCTGCGGGCGCTGGAGGAGGCGTCCGGCCGTGACCTGTCCGGCTGGTCGGCGGAGTGGCTGGAGGCCGCCGGCGTGAACACGCTGCGCCCGGAGCTCGCGGACGGCCCGGACGGCACCCTCGCTCGTGTGGCCATCCACCAGCAGGCCCCGGACGCGCACCCGACGCTGCGCCGGCACCGGCTCGCGGTCGGACTCTACGATCGGGACGGTGACCGGCTGGTCCGCCGGCAGCGGGTGGAGCTGGACGTGACCGGCCCGCGGACCGAGGTGCCGGAGCTGGCCGGCGTCCCCCGCCCGGCGGTGCTGCTGCTCAACGACGACGACCTCACCTACGCCAAGGTCCGCCTCGACCCGGACAGCCTGGCCGCCGCGCTGGACGGGCTGGGCCGGTTCGCCGATCCGCTGGCCCGCGAGGTGGTGTGGTCGGCGGCGTGGGACATGGCGCGCGACGCCGAACTGCCGCCGCGGGCCTACGTCAGGGCCGTGGTCGCGCACGGCCCGGACGAGACGCACCTGCCGACCCTGACGGCAGTGCTCGACCGGGCCCGCTACGCGCT
The DNA here is from genome assembly GCA_045806985.1 of Mycobacteriales bacterium. Classification (GTDB taxonomy): domain Bacteria; phylum Actinomycetota; class Actinomycetes; order Mycobacteriales; family JBJMIH01; genus JBJMIH01. The sequence continues at coordinate 1,885 of JBJMIH010000144.1, forward strand.
CGACAGGTACGTCGACCCTGACGAGGCGCCGGCCGTGCGTGCCGAGCTGGCCGCGGTGGCCGCCGAGGTCCTGCACCGGACCGGGGACGCGCAGCTGGTGTGGGCGCGGGCGTACGCCTCGGCGGCCCGGTCCGGCGACGACCTGGCCGTGCTGCACGGCCTGCTGGACGGCTCGCACACCGTCCCCGGCCTGGCGGTGGACGCCGAGCTGCGCTGGCACCTGGTGCGATGCCTGGTCGCGGTCGGCTCGGCCGGCGAGGACGAGATCGCCGCCGCGCTCGCCGCGGACCGGTCCTCGACCGGGCTCCGGGAGGCGATGGCGGCCCGCTCGCTGCAGCCCACGCCGGAGGCGAAGGCGGCGACCTGGGTACGGGCCAGCACCGACACCCGGCTCGGCGTCCGCCAGCTGCGCGCGCTGGCCGCCGGCTGGGCCAGGACCGAGCACGAGGCGCTGCTGGCCCCGTACGTGGAGACGTTCTTCACCAGCATCGGCGCGCTGTGGGCGCACCGGCCGGCGAAGATCGGGATGGCGCTGGGCGCCTGGTTCTACCCCGGCGCGGTGCTGGCGGACACGACCGTCGCCCGCACCGACGAGTTCCTCGCCGAGCAGTTGCCGGACGGCCTCCGCCGGGTGGTCACCGAACAGCGCGACCATCTGGTCCGTGCGCTGGCGGCGCGGCGGGCCGACGCGTAACGGTTTGCCCGCGAATGCCGACATCCTAAGGGCTGTAGGGCGCGGCGAACCGTCGCGTGCGGGTGCTACCCTGCCCTCGGCTTGATCTGTCCGCTCGACGCGAGGAGGTGGTGGCCGTGAGTACCGGTAGTACCGGCGTTCCACGACCCCCCGTGCCCTCGCGCCGCGGCTGAGCGTAGAACGCCTGCTGACGTTCTGACGTCCTGACCTGTCGCCGCGAGGGCCTGCCTGCCAGCCCCCGTAATCCCTCCCGAGGCATCCGCGTGCGCGTGGCTGCCTCACGACCCCGAGGAGGCGACATGGTCACCCTTTCGCGCACGGCTCCCGGTTCCGTTCTGCGCCGCCGCCGGCTGTCCGCCAACCACCTGCGTCCGGAACGGCCCGCCGGTCGCGGCGTCGTTGACGTCGCGGTGTACGCCGACGGCCGCCGCGTCGAGGGCGTCGGCTCGTACCTGGACGCGCTGCGGCAGGCCCGCAAGAGCGGCGGCTTCGCCTGGATCGGCCTGCACGAGCCGACCTCGGAGCTGATGAACACGGTCGCCAAGCTGCTCGGCCTGCACCCGCTGGCCATCGAGGACGCGATGACCGCGCGGCAGCGGCCCAAGCTGGAGGACTACTCCGGGGTCACGTTCGTCGCGTTCACCACCGCCTGCTACCGGCCCGACGCCGCGCCCGGCCACGAGGACCTGGTCCGTACCGGGCAGGTGTTCGTGTTCCTCGGCCCGGACTTCGTGGTGACGGTCCGGCAGGGCCCGCACCGCGAGCTCGGCGGCATCCGCCGGCACCTGGAGCGCCACCCCGAGCTGCTCGAACACGGGCCCGCCGTGGTGCTGCACGCGGTCGCCGACCGGATCGTGGACGACTTCGTCGAGGTCACCGACAAGCTCAACGACGACATGGACGAGGTGGAGACCGCGGTGTTCACCTCCCGCTCGTCGCGCGAGATCGAGCGGGTGTACCAGCTCAAGCGCCAGATCCTGGACCTGAAGCGGGCCACCGTGCCGCTCGGCAAGCCCCTCGCCGAGCTCAGCACCGGCGGGGTCGCGGCGGTCGACGAGCCGACCAGGGACTACTTCCGGGACGTCGCCGACAACCTGTCCAGGGTGATCGAGCAGGTCGAGTCGTTCGACAACCTGCTCGACTCGATCCTCCAGGCCAACCTCGCGATGGTGGCGGTCAAGGAGAACGAGGACATGCGCAAGATCAGCGCGTGGGCCGCGATCCTGGCCACCATCACCGCGATCACCGGGCTGTACGGGATGAACTTCCGGAACATGCCGGAGCTGCGGTGGAGTCTCGGCTACCCGGTGGTGGTCGGCGTGATCGTGCTGATCAGCGTCATCCTGTGGCGGGGTTTTCGCCGGTCGGGGTGGCTGTAGGGGCAGCGGTGACGGGGCGGAGCGGGCGGTGCGCCAGCAGTGGCACGCTGACCGCGACCGCCACGGCGACCAGCGCCACCCGGAACGCCACGTGGCCGGACCAGACGTCCACCGCCCGGCCCGCCGCCGACGCGCCCACCGCCAGGCCCAGCCCGAGCGCGGTGTTCAGCCAGGCGAACCCCTCGGTCAGCGCCGCCTTCGGCACCAGCGTCTCCACCAGCCCGAAGGCGGCGATGAGGGTGGGTGAGATGGCCAGCCCGGCGACGAACGAGCACACCGACAGCACCGGCACGCTGGTGGCCAGCGCGACGGGGACCAGCGCCGCCGCCAGCGCGCCGAGCCCCACCAGGAACCGCGCGTGCAGCGGCGCCCGCCACGATCGCGCCCCGTACCCGAACCCGGACACCATGCTGCCCAGCGCGAACGTTGCCAGCATCACCCCGGCCAGCGCCTTGTGCCCGTGGTCGTCGGCGAACCCGACGGTGGCCACCTCGATCGTGGCGAACACCGCGCCGAGGGCGGCGAAACAGATCGCCACCACCCACAGCCCCGGCACCCGCACCGCGCTGGCGCCGTCCCGGTGCTGGTGCGGCACCGGCGTCGGCTGGGTGTGGCGCTGGTTGGCGAACCAGATCCCGCCGGTGAGCAGGAACACCAGCGTGGCCAGCAGCCCGGCGGCCGGGTGGAGACCGGTGGACAGCACGGTCACCAGCACCGGGCCGACAATGAAGATCACCTCGTCGAGCGCGGACTCCAGCGAGTACGCCGTGCTCAGCCGCTGGCTGTCGTCGGCCAGCAGGGCCGCCCAGCGGGCCCGCACCATCGTCCCGCAGGACGGGAACGCCCCGCCCATCGGCACGGCCGCCACGTACAGCACCCAGTCCGGCGCGTGCAGCAGGGTGGCGGCGACCAGGCAGACCACCCCTGCCGAGTACACGGCCATCCCCGGCAGCAACACCGCCCGCTGCCCGAACCGGTCGGTGAGCCTGCCGAGCTGCGGCGCGACCGCCGCCATGGCCAGCGATCCGGTGGCCGTCACCGCGCCGGCCAGCCCGTACGATCCGGTCACCCCGGAGATCAGCAGCACCGTCCCGATGCCGAGCATGGACATCGGCAGCCGGCCCAGAAACGCCGCCAGGACCATCCCGCGCGCGTGCGGGATGGCGAACAGGCTACGGTACACGTTCGTCACGTGTCGGCGAGGATGTCCTTTCTCGCGGGCGGGGCGGAGCAGGACCGTGGTTGAGTGTGTTCGTCAGGATAGTTTGCTGGGATCAGGGGCTGACCAGCGAAGATGACCAACCTCACCCGGTACGGGACGGCCGCGGAGGTTGGGTACACGTCGGGAACAGGGAGATGCTGCACTCTGTGACGCTCGAGGGGGGTGGCGCGCGGCTCGTCAGCGCGCTGGTCGCGTTGCGCGGAGCCGCGCAGGCGGTCCGGGTGCCGCTGGAGGTGCCGGACGCCGCCGCCGCGCGCGCGGCCCGGCGTGAGCTGCTCGACCACCTGGACGGGTACCTGCTACCCCGGCTGCGGGAGCCGGACCGGCCGCTGCTCGCTGTCGTGATCGGCCCGACCGGTGCGGGGAAGTCGACGCTGGTCAACAGCCTCGCCGAGGCCGAACTGACCGCCGCCGGCGCGCTCCGCCCCACCACCAGGACCCCCGTGCTGCTGTGCGCCCCCGGCGACGTCGACGCGTTCGCCGCCGAGCGGGTGCTGCCGGCGAACGAGGACGGCCGTGTCACGGCGATCCGGGTGCTGCCGGCCGAGCAGTTCACCCGCGGGCTGGCCGTGATGGACGCTCCCGACGTCAACTCGGTGGTCGCCACCAACCGGGAGCTGTCCGCCCGGCTGGCCGCCGTCGCCGACCTGTGGCTGTTCGTGACCACCGCGAACCGGTACGCCGACGCGGTGCCGTGGCGGCTGCTGGACGAGGCCGCCGCCCGGGGTGTCGCGGTCGCCGTCGTGCTCAACCGGGTACCGCCGGAGCAGGAGGAGGAGCTGTCCGCGTTCGTCGCGCAGATGCTCTCCGAGCGCGACCTGGGTACCGCGCCGTTCTTCACGCTGCGGGAGACCGCGCTGGCCAAGGGCCGGATCCCGGCCGAGGACGTGGCGGCGCTGCGGCGCTGGCTGGCCGACCTGGCCGCCGACGGCGCCGCCGGCACCGAGCTGCGCGCGCAGACCATGCGGTCGGTGCTGGCCGGCATCCCGACGCGGGCCGCCCTCGTCGCCGAGGCCAGCAGGGCGCAGGCCGGGGCTGCCGACCAGCTCCGGACCGAAGCGCTGGCCGCGTACCAGGACGCCTGGGACGCCTGCGGCCTCGCGGTGACCGACGGCAGCCTGTTCGGCGGCGACCTGGCCGCCCGGTGGGAGGCCTACGCCGGGTCCAACGTGCTGGCCGGCGGCGCCGACCGCAACGCCACGATCGCGCTCGAGGAGGGCCTGGCCGGCGCCCTGTACTCGCAGGTCAAGGCGGCCGGCGACGCGGCGGCCGGGCAGACGGCGGCGAGCTGGCGCTCCTTCCCCGGCGGCGCCGTGCTGATCGACTCGGCCGGCGCCGACCTCACCGTCTCCTCCCCCGGCCTGGAGGCCGAGCTGGGCAGGGCGGTGGCGCGCTGGCGGGACGGCGTGTCGATGCTGGTCGAGGGCGCCGGGACCCGGCACGCCGAGGTGGGCCCGTACGTTCCCGCCGTCCTCACCGCGACGCTCGCGCCGGAGGGCTCCGGCCCGCACCAGGCGCTCGCCGCCGCGTTCACCGACGCGCCGCAGCTGGTCGGCGCCGCCACCGAGCTGCTCAAGTCCCGGGTCACCGAGGTGCTGGAGCAGGAGGCGTGGCGGTACACCACGCTCGTGGACCACCTCCGGCTGGAACCGGGCGCCTCGGAACGGCTGCGGGAGGCCGCCGCCGAGGTGGCTCTGGCGCTGCGTACCGCCGTAACGGAAGAATCGGCCGAATCGGACCCGGCGGACGCGGACATCAGCGAGGATGACAGCAAGGACCCCGCCGAAGACAGCGAGACCAGTTCCGAGGCGGCCACATGAGCGAGCGTCAGCGAGCGAATCATGGGCATGGTGCGCTCGTGCCTCATGCGGCCGGTAAGCGGAGCGAGGCGGGCGCATGAGCACTCCTACTTTGGCTGGCCAGGCCGCCGACTGGCCGACCGGCCAGTTCGTGCCCGGCCTGCTGCGCCGGTACCAGGCCCTGGACCGGGTGGTCGCGGTCGCCGCCGGCCGGCTGCCGGACCCGGCCGTCGAGCACGCCCGCGCGGCCGTGGACCGGGCGCGGGCCCGGCTCGGGCTGTCGCTGGACCACACCGTGGTGGCGTTCGCCGGCTCGACAGGGAGCGGCAAGTCCTCACTGTTCAACCAGGTCGCCGGCCTGGACCTGGCGCGTACCGGGGTACGCCGGCCGACCACCGGCAACACCCGGGCCTGCGTGTGGGGCGGCGACAACACCACGGCGCTGCTGGACTGGCTGGAGATCAACCCGATGCTCCGGGTCAACCGGGAGAGCCCGCTCGACTGGGAGGCGCAGGCCCCGATGCAGGGCCTGCTGCTGCTCGACCTGCCCGACCACGACTCGGTGGTGGACGCCCACCGCGAAGAGGTCGACCGGGTGGTCGGCCTGGCCGACGTGGTGGTGTGGGTGGTGGACCCGCAGAAGTACGCCGACGCCGCCATCCACGAGCGGTACCTGCGCCCGCTGGCCAGCTGCCCGCAGATGCTGGTCGTGGTGCTCAACCAGGTGGACAGGCTGCCGGCCGAGTCGGTCGGCGCCTGCGTGGCGGACCTGCGCAGGCTGCTCGCCGACGACGGCCTGCCGGACGTGCCGCTGTACGCCACCTCGGCGGCCACCGGCGCCGGCCTGGACGACCTGCGCGGCGAGCTGACCCGCCGGGTGCAGACCCGGGACGCGCTGCGCGGCCGGCTGGTCGGCGACCTCGACGCGGTGCTGCGGCGGCTGGACGACGCCACCGGCGTGGCCGGCGCGGTCGGTGAGACCGTGCGCGAGCCGGTGGTGCCGGACGTGGTGCGGCACAGGCTGGAGCGGGCCGCGACCGCCGCCGCCGGAGTGTCCAATGTGGCCGCCGCGGCCGGCTGGCAGCACGCCGCCAAGGCGACCGACGAGATCGAGTGGCCGGTGCTGCGTACCCTGCGCCGGCTGCGCCCCGACCCGCTGCGCGCGCTGCTCGACGGCGGCGGGGCCGGCCCGCACGGCGCGGTGTCCCGCCCGCAGCTGCGCGCCGCGGTACGGCAGTTCGGCGACGAGGTCGCCGAGCAGGTGCCGGCCGGCTGGGGCGAGCCGGTACGGGCCACCGCCCGCGACGCGGCCGAGCCGCTCGCCGAGCGGATCGACGCCACCCTGGAAGGCCTGGAGGTCAGCGACGAGCATGCGCCGACCTGGTGGGCGGCGGTCCGGTCGGCGCACTGGCTGCTGCTGGTGCTGTGCGGGGTCGGGCTGGTGTGGCTGGGCGTGGCGCTGGCCATCCACGGCGACGTGTTGCCGGTGCTGGCCGTCCCGCTGCCGGTGTGGCTGATCGTGCTGACCCTGGCGGCCGGCGCGGTGCTGGGCTTCTTCGCCGGCAAGGCCGCCGCCGGCACCGCCAGGGTGCGCCAGCAGGCGGCCGCCGAGGGCTTCCACGAGATCGTCCGGAGCGTGGTCGACACCGTGGTGGTCCAGCCGGTGCAGGCCGAGCTGGCCGCGTACGCCGACCTGCGCCGCGCCCTGAACGACGCCCGCCAGTAGCCGCACCTACCCGCGCGTGCCGGCGAGGTCGACGGAGCGGGCGCGCAGCGCCGCCCGGGCGGGCAGCACGCTGGCGACGACGGCGAGCACCAGGCAGCCGGCCGCGATCGCGCCGAGGACCGACCACGGCATGGTGAACGCCACCCCGCCGCCCCGGTCCGGAAGGGCGCCGCTGAGCGCGAGCAGGACCACCGCCGCGATCCCGAGGCCCAGGACACCACCGATCAGCACCACGGTGGCCGCCTCGGCGGCGACGAACCGCAGCACCTGCCGGGGCGTCGCGCCGGCCAGCCGCAGCGCGGCGAACTCACCGCGGCGGTCGGCGGTGGCCATGATCAGCGTGTTCGCGATGGAGATGCTGGTGTAGACGGTGGCGATGCCGAGGATGAGGCCCATCAGCACCCACATCTCGGTGGCGTCCTTGGTGTCGGCGGCGTCGGTGTAGGCCGCGCGCGGGATCACCCTGGCGCCCTGGCCGGCGACGGCCCTGGCGAGCGCGGCCGGATCGCCGCCGGTGACGTAGGCGGTGTCGGGCAGCGCCGTGCCGAGGTGCCCGGCGACGAGGTCGGCCGGCAGGTAGGTGGCACTGCCGGCGGTGGTGTCGGCCAGTACCGCGGCGACCCGGACCCGCGCCTCGGTGCCGTCGGCGAGCCAGATCCGTACCCGCTGGCCGGCTCGCCAGCCGGTCGCCTTGGCGGCCTGCGCGCCGACGGCGATCGTGTCGCGGCCGGCGGCCAGCTCGGCCAGCGATCCACTGTGGACGGGCGTGTCGAGCACGTTGGGCAGGGCGACCGGATCCACGGCCACCGCGTCGAGGCTCACCAGCGTGCCGGCGCCGACCGCGAACAGCGTGGTGTCTGTCGTCGCGACGACCGTCGCCCCGGGCACGGCGCGGAGGGCGGTCAGGGCCGAGCCGGTGATTCCCGCGCTGCCGTGCGACACGACCACCGACGATGCCAGCAGGCCGTGCCGCCGGTCGGCGGCGGTGGCGGCGTTGAGGGTGCCGACGGTGCCGAGCAGCGAGGCGGTCATGCCGACCGTCACCAGCACCGGCGCGACGGTGGCGACGGTGCGCCGCCGCGCCGCGAGCGCGCCCTCCCGGACGAGCAGCCCGCCCGGCCCGCGGAGCCGGCGCAGCGGCAGCGTCAGGAGCCGGACCAGCGGCGGGATCAGGACCGGGCCGAGCAGCGCGACACCCACGATGAGCAGTTCGCTGGCGAACACGACACGGGTGATCCGCCCCCCGGTGTCGTCGGCGGCGGCCATGCCGGCCAGCATCGCCACCCCGCCGCCGAGGAACGACAGCCCGAAGATCCACCGGGACGCCGTCATCACCCGCCGGTCGACGCTGGCGTCGCGCAGCGCCTCGATCGGGCGTACCCGCCTGGCCCGCCGCGACGCCGCCCACACCCCGAGCAGGGCCACCACGAGTCCGGTGCCGACCCCGACCGCCGGCGGCCACCACCGCGGCGCCACGGTGAAGCCGGCCGGCGCGAGTCCGTAGTGGACCATCACAGCGCCGACCAGCCCGCCGAACGGCAGGCTCAGCAGCGTGCCGGTCGCCGAGGCCAGCATGCCGACCGCGAGCGCCTCGGCGAGCAGCATCCGGCGTACCTGGCGGGGCGTGCCGCCGACCATCCGCAGCAGGGCGATCTCCCGCCGCCGCTGCGCCACCCCGTACGCGAACGTGGACGCCACCACGAAGATTGAGACGAACGTGGCGACGCCGGTCATGATGGCCAGCAGGCCGGTCACCGTCCTGGCCCGGCGGTGCACGACGTCGGGCTCGAGGCTGGCGCGCCCGGCGCCGGTGAGCACGGTCGCGTCCGCGCCGGCGGCGCGCCGGACCGCGCCTGCCGCCGTACCCGGCCACACCGCCAGCGCGGTCACCCGGGGCGAGAGCCGGGCGGCCTGGTCGTCGGTGAAGAAGACCGGCGTCTCGTCCGGCGCGGCCCTGGCCGGCCGGGCCACGCCGGCGACCGTGTAGGGCGCCGGCCCGCGGGCGGTGTAGACGGTCACCACCTCGCCGGGTGTCGCGCCGCCGGTCAGCACGATCTCACCGGCGGTCCGGGGCGGGCGGCCGGCGACCAGCCGGTACGGCGCCGCCGCCGCCGCGGACCATGGCCGGCCCACCGAGTCGGCCGACCCGCCCGCCACCTGGGCGTGGAAGACCCTGTCCTCGACCACCCGCGCGCCGGGTACGGCCTCGACGCGAGCCACCACGCCGGCCGGCAGCGGCGGCTGCGCGGCCAGCCGTTGCGCGTGGTGGCTGGCGTGCAGGTAGGGGTCGACCGCGACCACCGCCGGCGCGGCCGAGTACCGCCGGGGCAGTTCGGGGCTTGCCGCGTTCGAGGCCAGCACGTCCACGGTCCCGGAGACCAGGCACCCGCCGAGCGCGAGCGCGACGAAGGTACCGGCGAACCCGGCCCACCGCGCCCGCAGGGTCTGCCATGCGATGCCGATCACCGGACGGCCTCCGGGTCTTCCAGGTGGGTCATCCGGGCGGCGATCGCCTCGGGCGAGGGCTCCTCGATCGCGCCGGCCACCTGGCCGTCCACGAGGAAGGTCACCCGGTCGGCGTACGCGGCGGCCGTCGGGTCGTGGGTGACCAGCACCACCGTCTGCCCGTGCCGGTCGACCAGGTCGCGCAGCAGGGCGAGGATGTCCCGTCCGGTACGGGTGTCCAGCGCGCCGGTGGGCTCGTCGGCGAACAGCACCGCCGGCTGGGTGATGAGCGCCCGTGCGATCGCCACCCGCTGCTGCTCGCCGCCGGACAGCTCGCTGGGCCGGTGCCGCGCCCGGTCGGCGAGCCCGACCGCGGCGAGCACGTCACGGACCTGCGTCGGGGTGGGGCGGCGGCCGGCGAGCCGGAGCGGCAGCCCGGCGTTCTGCTCCGCGGTCAGCGACGGCAGCAGGTTGAACGACTGGAAGACGAAGCCGATCGTGTTCCGGCGCAGCAGCGTCAGCCTGGTCTCGTTGAGCCTGTCCAGGTCGGTGCCGGCAACGACGACCTTCCCGCTGGTCGGCCGGTCGAGGCCGGCGGCGCACTGCAGCAGCGTCGACTTGCCGGAGCCGGACGGCCCCATCACCGCGGTGAACGTGCCTGCGGCGAAGCCGAGCGTCACGTCGTCGAGCGCGACCACGCCGTGCGGGTACCGGCGGGTGACCGACCAGAGCTGGACCGCCTCCGCCGCGGTCTCCTGTGGGCTTTTCATGATCCCAGGCAACCCGATCCGGCCGGCGGGGCGCACTGCCGCTGGGGCGAGTCCTGGGGGTATGGCTAGCACTACCGCGCGGGACACCCGCCGTTTCGTATGGTCAACGGTGTGGCTCCGACGACCGCCGTGGCGACGGCCGTGACGAACGCGTGGCAGGCGCTGACGTGGCGCGGCTTCCTGGCGTCCCGGTGGCCGTGGCGGGCACTGGCGTACCTGGTCACCGCCGTGCCGGTCGGCCTCGCCGTCGGCGGCGCCCTGTTCGTGCTGCTACTGGCCGGTGGCCTGCTCACGATCGTGCTCGTCGGCGTCCCGGTCCTGCTGGCGCTCGCCTTCGCCGGGCTGCCGGTCGCGACCGTCGAGCGGCGCCGGCTGCGGATCATCGACACCGGCCCGACCGGCAACCCGCACCTGCCGGCACCCGGCCGGGGCCCGCGCGCCTGGGTGGGCGCCCGGCTGCGCGAGCAGGCCACCTGGCGGGAGCTGGCCTACGCCGTACTGCTGGCGACCGTGGCCTGGCCGGTCGCGCTCGCGGCCGCCGGCGCGGCGCTGATCGTGCCAGGCATGCTGCTGTCCGCGCCGGTCATCGTAGGTCTCGGCGGCGAGCCGTTCGGCGGCCGGGTCAGCGGGGGCGAGGCGGTCGCCGCGCTACCCCTCGGGCTGGTCGCGCTGCCGCTGGCCGCGTACCTGGTGACGCTGGTCGCCGCCGGGCAGGGCGCGCTGGCCCGCGCCCTGCTCAGCCCGCGCGAGGCGGAGCTGGGCGAGCGGGTGGTGGAGCTGACCCGGTCCAGGGCCCGGCTGGTCGACGCGTTCGCCGCCGAACGCCGGCGCATCGAGCGTGACCTGCACGACGGTGCTCAGCAGCGGATCGTCTCGCTGTCGATGACGCTCGGCCTGGCCCGGCTCGACCTGCCGTCCGGACCGGCCGCCGACCTCGTCGCGCAGGCGCACGAGCAGGCCAAGCTCGCGCTCGCCGAGCTGCGGGAGCTGATCCACGGCATCCACCCGCCGGTGCTCACCGACCGCGGCCTGCCCGCCGCGGTCGCCGACGTGGCCGGGCGCTCGCCGGTACCGGTGGACGTCGCGGTGGAGCTGCCCCGGCGGTTGCCGGAGGCGGTCGAGGCGGCCGGTTACTTCGCGGTCAGCGAGGCGCTGGCCAACGTGGCCAAGCACAGCGGAGCGCGGCGGGCCCTGGTCACCGGCCGGCTGGAGGAGGACCGCCTGGTGCTGGAGGTGCGCGACGACGGCGCCGGCGGGGCGGTCGCGTCCCCTGCCGGTGGGCTGGCCGGGCTGGCGGACCGGGTCGCGGTGGTGAACGGCAGGCTGTCGCTGTTCAGCCCGCCGGGTGGGCCGACCGTACTGCGAGTGGAGATCCCGTGCGCACAGACGATCGACCGGACCAGCGACCCAGCGTCGTGATCGCCGAGGACGGCGTGCTGCTCCGCGAGGGCCTGGCCGGGCTGCTCGGGCGCTTCGGGTACGCGGTGACCGCGGCCGTCGGCGACGCGTCCGCGCTGCTGTCCACGGTGGATGCCGACCCGCCCGACCTGGTGCTCACCGACGTGCGGATGCCGCCGGGCGACGCCGACGACGGGCTGCGCGCCGCCGTCGAGCTGCGCGCCCGGCATCCGGACCTCGCGGTGCTGGTGCTCTCCCAGTACGTGCAGCAGACCTACGCCACCGAGCTGCTGGACAGCGCGGGCGGCGGCATCGGGTACCTGTTGAAGGACCGCGTCGCCGACGTCGCCGAGTTCGTCGACGCCATCGGCCGGGTGCTCGCCGGCGGCACCGTGGTCGACCCGGAAGTGGTGCGGCAACTGCTGCGCCGCCGGGGTGACCCGGTCGACCGGCTGTCCCCACGGGAGCGGGAGGTGCTCGCCCTGATGGCCGAGGGGCGGTCCAACGCGGCCATCGCCGCGGCGCTGTACGTCACCGAGGCCGCGGTCGGCAAGCACATCCGCGGCATCTTCACCAAGCTCGACCTGCCACCCGCCGACACCGACCACCGCCGGGTTCTCGCGGTGCTCGCCTACCTGCGCCACTAGAGTTGGTTGACCATGAGCGACAGGCCGACGAAGGTCACCCAGACCGCCTCGCACTGGGGCGTGTACCGGGTGGAGACCGACGAAGCCACCCATGAGGTGCTGTCCACCACGGGTGTCCCGTTCGACCCGCACCCCTCGCCGATCCAGAACTCCCTGCCGGAGGCCGTGCACGACCGGCTGCGGATCGACCAGCCCTACGTCCGCGAGGGGTACCTGCGGCGGCGCGGTGACAGCCGGGCGGACCGCGGTGGCGAGCCTTTCGTGCCCGTCGGCTGGGACGAGGCCCTGGACCTGGTGTGCGAGGCGCTGCTGGAGGTACGGGAGCGGCTGGGCAACGAGTCGATCTACGGCGGCTCCTACGGCTGGGCGAGCGCGGGCCGGCTCCACCACGCGCCGAGCGTGTTGAAGCGGTTCCTCGGTCTCTTCGGTGGCTACACCGACAAGGTCGGAAACCACAGCTTCGGCGCGGCGCTGGGCATCGTGCCGCACGTCCTCGGTCGCGCCGACGTCCCCAACCTGGTCGTCCGGTGGCCGGAGGTGGTGGCGCACACCAGGCTGATGGTGATGTTCGGCGGCGCCGCCCTGAAGAACACCCAGATCGACTCCGGTGGCGCGGTCAACCACGACAACGCGGACTGGTACCGCGCCGCGCGCGAGGCCGGGATCGAGATCGTCTGCGTCAGCCCGTCCCGGCAGGACGTGACCGCCGCCGCCGCACCGGAGTGGATCCCGATCCGACCCAACACCGACGCCGCCCTGATGCTTGGCCTGGCCGGCACGCTGGTGGCCGGCGGCATGGTCGACAGGGCGTTCGTCACGCGGCTGTGTACCGGCTACGAGGAGTTCGAGCGCTACCTGACCGGCCGGACGGACGGCACGCCGAAGGATGCGCGGTGGGCCGCCGGGATCACCGGGATACCCGCCGGCGTGATCGAGGGACTGGCCCGGCGGATGGCCGCGACACGCACCCTGGTGGCCACCAGCTGGTCGGTGCAGCGGGCCGACCACGGCGAGCAGCCCGTCTGGGCGACCATCGCGCTGGCCAGCATCCTGGGCCAGATCGGCCTTCCCGGCGGCGGCTTCAGCCTCGGGTTCGCCGCGACCAGCGGCATCGCCCTGTCCCGGCCGGCCGGGATCCCCCGCCCCACGCTCCCGCTCGGCCCCAACCCGGTGGCGACGAGAATCCCCGTGGGCCGGATCACCGACGCGCTGCTGCACCCCGGCGGCACGATCTCCCACCAGGGACGGACGATCGTCTTCCCGCGGCTCGATCTCGTCCACTCCGCCGGCGGGAACCCCTTCCACCACAACCTCAACCTCAACCGCTTCCTGGCCGCGTGGAAGCGGCCCGGCACCGTGATCGTGCACGAGCCGTGGTGGACGCCGGTCGCGCGGTACGCCGACATCGTCCTGCCCTCCACCACCACGATGGAGCGCAACGACATCCAGGCCACCGAGACCAGCAAGTTCTGGATCGCGATGCACCAGGTGGTGCCGCCGCACCGGCTGGCCCGCCACGACTTCGACGTCTTCGCCGAGCTGGCCGACCGGCTCGGCTTCGGGCCGGAGTACCACTGCGACCGCGACGAGACGCGGTGGCTGCGGCACATGTACGACGAGGCACGCGCCCTCGCGACCGCGCGGGGCTTCGCGCCGCCGGACTTCGACGAGTTCTGGGCCGCCGGGGCGTACGAGTTCCCGACGCTGGACGACCATCCCACCCTGTTCGGCGCCTTCCGCGCCGACCCCGACGGGCACCCGCTCGACACCCCGTCCGGCCGGATCGAGCTGGTCAGCGAGACGATCCGGTCCTTCGGCTACGACGAGTGCCCCGCCCACCCGAGCTGGCTCGAACCCGCCGAATGGCTCGGCGGCCCCACCGCCGACCGGTACCCCCTGCACCTGCTCACCAACCAGCCGTCACGCCGGCTGCACAGCCAGCTCGACCAGGCCACCCTCAGCCGCCAGGGCAAGGTCGCCGGCCGCGAGCCGATCCTGCTCAACCCCGACGACGCACGGCGCCGCGGCCTGAACGACGGCGACGTGGTGCGGGTGTTCAACGACCGGGGCGCCTTCCTCGCCGGGGTACGGATCGCCGACCCCGACACCCTGCTGCCCGGCGTCGCCCAGATCGCCACCGGCGCCTGGTACGACCCGGAGACACCCGGGCAGGTCGGCGCGCTGGACAAGCACGGCAATCCCAACGTCGTCACCCTCGACAAGGGCACCTCCCAGCTCAGCCAGTGCCCCGCCGCGCAGACCTGCCTGGTCGAGGTGGAGCGCTTCGACGACCCGCCGCCGGTCACCGCCTTCGACCCGCCCCCGACCGCAGCGCGGGACCGGGGAGCGCTGGCCCCGTGACCAGCGCTCCCCGATCGTCGGTGGGGAGTTACCCGGTTACTCGACCGGCTTCACCGTGACGGTTGTCGCCTCCGCCGGAGGTTTGGAGCCGTTGCTGTTGCCGTTCATCAGCGAGCGGGCCAGCCCGAGGCCGGTGCCGCCGAGGGTGAGCGCCTTGGCGAAGAGCTCCGCCATGCCGTCGGCCCCGTTCAGCACGATCAGCTGGTCGATGTTGCCGAACGCCTCGCCGGCGGCGGACACGATGGCCGGCCAGTTCTCGGCGAGCTGCTGGGCGACCACGGCCTCCTGGTTCTCCGCGAGGGCTTGGGCGCGGGCCTTGATCGCCTCGGCCTCGGCGAGCCCGCGCGCCTTCTCCGTCTCCGCCTCGGCCAGGCCCCTGGCCCGTACCGCCGCCGCGTCGGCCTCGCCGGTCCGCTGGGTGGCGAACGCGGCCGCCTCGCCGCGCGACTTGGTGGCCTCGGCCTCCGCGTTCGCGGCCTGCTTGACCCTGCTGGCGTCGGCGGCGGCGCGCAGCTCGGTCTCCTTGGCGTCCGCCTCCGCCCCGCTGATGCGGGAGTCGCGGTCGGCGCCGGCGAGAGTGCGCTGCTCGTACGCCCTGGCGTCGGCCGGCTTGCGTACCTCGGACTCCAGCCGCTTCTCCGACAGGTCGGCCTCCAGCTCGGCGGCCCTGGTCTCGGCGACCACGACCTCCTGCCGGGCCACCGCCTCGGCGAGCGGGCCGGCCTGCCGGGTACGCGCCTGCGCCTGGTCGGTCTCGGCCCGGTACGCGGCCTGCTTGATCTCCGAGTCCCGGTACGCCGCCGACTTCTCGGCCGCCGCCACCTGCTCGGCCTTGGTGGCCTCCTGGTCCCGCTCGGCCGAGGCGATCCTGGCCTGTGCGGCGACGGCGGCGGCGTGCGGGCGGCCGAGGTTGGCGATGTACCCGGTCTCGTCGTCGATCTCCTGGATCTGGAGGGAGTCGATGACCAGGCCGAGCTTGCTCATCTCGGTGGCGGAGGTGTTGCGGACCTCCTCGGTGAGCCGGTCCCGGTTGCGGATCAGGTCCTCGACGGTGAGCGCGCCGATGACCGAGCGCAGGTGGCCCGCGAAGACGTTGTGGGTCCGCTCGTCCATGTGGCTCTGCTGGTCGAGGAACCGGCGGGCGGCGTTGGCGACCGAGGCGTAGTCATCGCCGACCTTGTAGATCACCACGGCCCGGATCTTGACCGGGATGCCCTGGTGGGTGACGCAGGTGAGGGCGACGTCGGTCGACCGGGTGTCCAGCGAGAGCCGCCTTGCCACCTGGAACCCCGGGACGACCAGGGTGCCCTTGCCGGTGATGATGCGGAAGCCGAGGCCCTCGGCGGTGTCGAGGTTGCGGCTCCGCGCGCCGAGGCCGGAGACGACCAGTGCCTCGTTCGGCTCGGCCACCCGCCAGAACAGCTTGAACAGGATGGCCAGGGCGAGGATCGCGAGGACGACGAGCGCCGCGACCAGGACAGCGGGCGAAACATGGGACATTTCGGGCTCCTCAGAGCAGGAGCAGGCTCCCTTTCGGGGGTCTGGTAGGGGGTTTCAGTTCCGCTTGACGCGCACCACGATCACGTGGCGCGGGGGGTGGTAGTCGACGACCAGTACCAGCGTGCCAACCGGGATCGTCTCGGCCTCGTCGTCGGCGCTGGCGTAGAACGCTTCACTGCCACCCCGTACGGCGACCATGACCTCGCCGACCACTCCGGGCGCTACCCGCCCGGTGACCCGGCCGACCTTGCCGACCATGTGCGCACCTTCTTCGCGGACCCGCCTGTACTTCGCAGGCGGACATGAACCTACCCCTCCGCACACCGAGCACAACGGAATGTGACGCAGCGAACGGTCAGAAATTTCCTCCTGATCTAGGGCTATTGACATCTTTTGTCCAGCTCATTCAAATAGCGGCCATGACTGTGTCCAGACGCACCGTCCTGATCGGCGCCGCCTCCGTAGTGGGGGCCGTCGGCGCCGCTGAACTGCTCCTGGCCTCGCCTGCCGGCGCGTACTCGTGGACGCGCACGCTGCAGCAGGGCTCCACCGGCGCGGACGTCTCCGAACTCCAGGTCCGCGTCGCCGGCTGGGCCGCCGACCATCCACAGCAGACCTACGTGGCGGTCGACGGCGACTTCGGTCCCGGCACCACCGCGGCCGTCCGCCGCTTCCAGTCCGCCTACGGCCTCGGCGTCGACGGCGTCGTCGGCCCGCAGACCCAGTCCGTCCTCAACAGCCTCGAGAAGTCCGACGGCTCCACCGCCCACTTCAACTGGAGCGAGTTCTACTCCAAGGACGGTTCCGGCTTCTCCGGCGGCAAGGTCAGCGCCAGCACCGTCAAGGCCAACGTCCGCCGCCTCATGTACAAGCTCGAAGCACTCCGCAAGAAGGCCGGCAACCAGTCCGTCAACATCAACTCCGGCTTCCGCAGCATCGCCCACAACGCGGCCATCGGCGGCGCGTCCAACAGCATGCACCTGTACGGCGTCGCGGCCGACATCGACGTCGCCGGCAAGACCGTCCGCCAGGAGTACGTGCTCGCCGAGGCCTGCGGGTTCTCCGGGCTGGAGCGCTACACTGCGGACCACCAGCACGTCGACAGCCGCATCGAGTACCCGTACGGCTCCCAGTCCTGGTGGTGGGAATCCGGCGTCGTGACCTGATCTGCCAGTCGGCCCAGCTTCCCGCTGCCGGCGTTGTCGGCCCGCTTGCGTGCCAAGAACGCACGCGGCGCGACCCTCCGCCTTGGCAGCGGAAACCTGGATCCGGCTGGCCGGTCCTCCTCCTTCCCCCCGCACCGCCGCCACCCAGCGCAAATTCGCGTGAGGTGGCGGCGGTGCGCGCGTAGACTCCTCGGTCCGCGCTTCCGCGCGGCCCGTCGCAAGCCGGGCGGTACGGACCGCGATCCACTGCGGGCCGGGCCTAGGGCTGTGGGTGCTCCCGCCCTGTTTCGAGGAATCGTCCCGTGCCTCCTGATCTCCACACCGACTCCGACCTGCCCGCCGAACTGAAGGCCGAACGCCGGCACCTGGAATTCGCCCACGAGTGCCTGGACCACATGCGGGTCCGCGCCGAGGGGATCGTCGACGTCGCCGGCGACGCGTTCTCCGCCGAGGCGCTGGGTAAGGCCAAGGCGCAGCGGCTCGCCGCCCTCACCATCGAACCCGGGGTGCCGTTGTTCTTCGGCCGCCTCGACCTGGCCGCCACCGACGAGACGTTCCACGTCGGCCGCCGGCACATCCGCGACGACGCCGGCGACCCGGTCGTGATCGACTGGCGTGCCCCGATGGCCACCCCGTTCTACCGCGCCCACCCCGGCGACCCGCTGGGCGTGCGCCGCCGGCGCCGGTTCGGCTTCGCCAACGGCGCGCTGACCAGCTTCGAGGACGAGTCCCTGGCCGGCGGCCCGCTCGGCACGAGCCAGATCCTGCTGGAGGAGATCGAGCGGCCGCGTGTCGGCCCGATGCGCGACATCGTCGCCACCATCCAGCCGGACCAGGACGAGCTGGTCCGCTCCGACCTCGACACCAGCCTGTGCGTACAGGGCGCGCCCGGCACCGGCAAGACCGCCGTCGGCCTGCACCGGGCCGCGTACCTGCTCTACACCTACCGCGAGCGGCTGAAACGGTCCGGCGTGCTGATCGTCGGGCCGAACGCGGCCTTCCTGCGGTACATCGCCGGCGTGCTGCCGGCGCTCGGCGAGATCGACATCACCCAGGCCACCGTGGACGAGCTGACCGCCGGGGTGCCGGTGCGGGCCACCGAGCCGCCCGAGCTGGCCACCCTCAAGGGCGACGCCCGGATGGCGGACGTGCTGGCCAGGGCCGTGACCAACCAGATCGTGCGGCCCTCCCAGACGTTGCTGGTGCAGTTCGGCGACCGGCGGTACCGGCTCAGCCCCGAGGAACTGCGCCGGGCCGTGGACGACCTGCGCCGGTCGGACGGCGTCCGCTACGGCACCGGCCGCGAACGGCTGGCGATGATGCTGGCCCAGAAGGTGCGGCGGATGGCGGAGGGCTACGGGATGAGCCCGTCCGACCGGGCCACCGAGCGGCTGTCCCGTACCGGCGCGATCAAGGCGTTCGTGGACGCGCACTGGCCGGCGCTGGACCCGCAGGCGCTGCTGGTACGGCTGTACACGGAGCCGGAGTTCCTGGCGCGGGCGGCCCGCGGCGTGCTGGACGAGGCCGAGCAGGCGGCGCTGCGCTGGGCGAAGGCGCCCCGCAGCCCGCGCAGCGCGAAGTGGACGGCCGCCGACGTGGTGCTGCTGGACGAGCTGGCGGCACACCTGGAGCGCCCGGAGGCGTTCGGCCACGTGGTGCTGGACGAGGCGCAGGATCTGTCGCCGATGCAGTTCCGGGCGGTGGGGCGGCGGTGCGTGACCGGCTCGGTGACCGTGCTCGGCGATCTCGCCCAGGGCACCGCGCCGTGGGCGGCCGGCGACTGGTCGGCGGTGCTGGAGTACCTGGGCAAGCCGGACGCGGCGATGTCCTACCTCACCACCGGGTACCGGGTGCCCGGCGAGGTGGTCGAGCTGGCCAACCAGTTGCTGCCGTACCTCGAGGTCAGCGTGCCGGCCGGCCGGTCGCTGCGGGCCGGCGCCGACGCGTTGCACGTGAAACATGTGTCCGATGTAGACGCCGAGCTGGTGGCGGCCGTCCGGGACACGCCAGAGGGTTCGGTCGGGGTCATCGTCGCCGACGCGGCGGCAGCGGCCACCGAACGCACCCTCGCCGCCGCCGGCATCGCCACCGCCCCACCGGACCACCCCGAGGCCGAGGAGCGGGTCACGGTGGTACCGGCCAGCCTGTGCAAGGGCCTCGAATTCGACCACGTCGTCGTCCTCGAACCCGCCGCCATCGTCGCCGCCGAACCCCGCGGCCTCCGCCGCCTCTACGTCGTCCTCACCCGGGCCGTCACCCGCCTGACCGTCCTCCACAGCACCCCACTCCCACCCGCCCTGGCCGCCTGACCGCGCGGAAGAGCGGAGTGGGGTGACGGGGCCGATACGCTCTGGTCCATGAGCGAACCGGTGGCGGTGGGGTTGGTGGGGGCTGGGCCCTGGGCGGAGATCATGCATGCTCCGGTGCTGGCGGCGGGGCCGGAGACGCGGTTGGCGGGGGTGTGGGCGCGGCGGTACGAGCAGTCTTCGGCGCTGGCGGCCCGGCACGGGGTGCCGGCCTTCGCGGAGTACGAGGAGCTGCTGGCCGCCTGCGAGGCGGTGGCGTTCTCGGTGCCGCCGGATGTGCAGGCCGCGATGGGGGTGCGGGCCGCCGAGGCCGGGAGGGCGCTGCTGCTGGACAAGCCGATCGGGATCACGCTGGACCAGGCGGAGGAGCTGGTGGCGGCGGTGGACCGGGCCGGTGTGGTGACGCAGGTGGTGCTCAGCAACCGGTACCGGCCGGAGGTGCGGGCGTTCCTGGCCGGTGTCGCGGCCGGGCCGCCGCCGGTCGCTGGGCGTGGTTGCATCATCACCGGGGCGTTCCTGGACGGGCCGTTCGCGACGCCGTGGCGGCAGCGGTACGGCGCCCTGCACGACCTCGGGCCGCACGCGTTCGACCTGATCGACGCCGCACTGGGGACGATCACCGAGGTGGACGCGGTCGGCGATCCGCGCGCCGTCGTGCTGGTGACGTGCCGGCACGAGACCGGCGCGGTCAGCCAGCTCGCGCTGTCCGGCGCGGTGCCGATGGCGAGCGGGCAGTCGGTGCTGGAGCTGTACGGCCCGGACGGCGCGAAGACCCTCAACCTGGTCGACACCGACTCGGCGGCCGGCTTCGCCACCGCGCGGGCCGAGTTCGCCGCCGCCGTCCGGACCGGTACCCCGCACCCGCTCGACGTGCACCGCGCACTGCATCTCCAGCGCCTCATCGACCGGGCGCTCACGGCCGCCGGAGCTGCTCCCGCGCCTGCGTGAGGGCGAAGCCGAGCAGGTTGAGGCCGCGCCAGGACGCCGGATCCTCGGCCGCCGGGTTGCTCGCGCCCATGCCGATGCCCCAGATCCGGTCCCGCGGGCTGGCCTCCACCAGCACCCGGTCGCCGGTGTCGAGCAGGTACTTCCGCAGCTCCGGGTGCTGACCGAACTTGGCCACGTTGGCCGCCACCACCAGGTGGAACCGGAACGCCACCCACGCCGCCTCGTCGAAGCCGCGGACCTGACGGCCCAGCTTCTTCGCCTCGCCGGGTGTGGCGCAGGCCAGGATCCTGGCCCGCGCCTCCTCGTCGCCGAACAGCCGGGCCTTGCCGGCCATCATGTAGTGCTCGGCGCTGGCGTAGCTGTCGTCGCCCTCGGTGAACGTCACCGGCCACCACTGGCTGAGGCATCCCTTGCCCATGCTGCCGTCCGGCTCCGGCCGGTGCCCCCAGAAGAACAGGTACTTCACCCGTACCCCGGCGTCCAGCGCGGCCAGCAGTTCTTCGACGTTGCTCGGCTGTTCCATCAGTTCCTCTCTCCTGCCACCAGTGCCAGCCGGCGCCCGGCGACGCCGACCTCGACCCGCTGACCCCACCGCAGCGGCACGTGGTCGGCCTCGATGCCGTCGCCGAACACCACCAGCCGGTCGCTCTCCGCGACCAGGGCGAGCTGCTGCCCCGTGGTCAGCAGCCCTTCCACCCTGCTCGTGCCGGTGACCGGCGACGGCCAGGCCTCCCGGACGAACCACACGAGCGCCGGCGCGGTCGGTCCCGGCATCGGGACCCCGCTGTGCCGTTCCTGCCACACCGACCGGCACCAGCCGGTCGCGCCGGTACCGGTCCCCACCAGCACGCCCGACGACGACTGCCGCTCGGCCGCGCCGTCCGGCGGGGCGAGCAGCAGGTACCGCGCGGACTGGTGGCTCCGGTCGCCCACGTACACCTCGTTGAGGGCGAGCAGCTCCTGCCCGTCGTCGGTCGCCGCCCGCACCATCGTCCGTTCCCGCACCGCCGCCTCCCCCGCCGCGACCCGCCGGACCAGCGCCCCGACGACCCCGGCCGGATGCGGCACGAGCACGCCAGGGTTGCGGCCCGGCTCCGGGTCCACCCCGATCACCGGCTGGCCGTCCAGGTACTTGGCCACGTTCGCGACCAGCCCGTCCTGGCCGACCACGACGACCAGGTCGTCGGGTGCGAACAGGAACCGGTCGAGGTCGCCCCGCTCCACCTGGCCGCGCCGCCAGTCGGCGGGCAGCGCCGCCGCGACCGTGTCGAGCGCGGTGTGCAGCAGGTCGTGCCGCGCCCGCACCTCGGCGAGCTCCCGGCCGCGGCGGTTCAGGTAGAACCCGGCCGCCGCCGCGGTGCCGTGGGTGGCGAGCAGCTCGTCGTACTCGCTGTGCCGCCACACCACGACCGCCCGCGGCGCCAGCGCCATCAGCCCAGCCTCCGCACCAGGTCAGTGAGCATGTCCGGGGTGACAGTGACCGAGCCGATCTGGGGCAGCTGCCCGGCCAGCTCGCGCAGGGCGAGCGTGTACAGCACCGACCGGTCGATCCCGGCGTACGCGGCCAGCTTGGCCTCCTCGACGGCGGCCTCGGCGACGCCGACCGTCCGGGCCGCGTCGGCGCGCCCGCCGGCGAGCACCCGCTCCCTGGCCGCGCGGCCCTCGGCCTCGATCGCCTCGGACGCCGCCCGCTCCTCGGCCTGCCGGCGCGCGTTGGCGCCCTCCTGGGCGAGCAGCTGCTCGGCACGCCGGGCCAGCTCGATCTTGTTCTGGAGCTCGTTCTCGGCGATGGCCCGCTCCCGCTCGACGGCGAGCGCGCGCCGCTCGTACGTGGCCCGGTCGGCCTCCTGCTGGATGCTCTCCCGGGTCGGCGTCTGGAGCGCCCGGTCGACGTCGGCCTCCGGCCTGATCGCGACCACCCGCACGCCGATCACGCTGATCCCGGTGCCGGCGAGCCGCGCGTCCCCGGCCAGCGTCTCGCCGACGGTCTCCCGCACCCGGGCGACGCCGTCGGTCAGCGCGGCCGCCAGCGTGGTGCGGCCGAGCAGGTCGAGGGCGGGCTGCTGGGCCAGCTCGGCGACCAGGCCGGACAGCTGTTCGAGCGGCGCGGACCGCCACCGGCCGGTGTCCGGGTCGAGCGAGAAGTCGACACGGGCGGCGGCCAGCGCCGGATCGGTGACCCGGAAGGTGACCGTGGCCTGCACGGTCACGTCGGCGTAGTCGGCGGTCCGGGCGTGGAACAGCAGCGGCAGCTCGCGGTCGTCGATCGGCACCTCGGACACCACCGCGCTGAGCGGGCGGTACCAGAAGGACAGCCCGGCCCCGTCGTGCAGGAGCTTGCCGCCGCGCTGGTGGCGGATGTGGAGCGTGGGCGTTCCGCGCAGGTGCCGGAGGAAGAACCGGCGGGTGACGTCGGCCATCAGGCCCTCCTCGTGTATCGTCAAAGTGACGATAAAGCAGCGAGAGGTTTCTCGTCAAGGTGACTAAAAAGTACGACCCACGGACCTTCCCACCGGTGGCCGTAACCGTTGACCTGGTGGTCCTCACCGTTCGCGACGACCAGTTGTGCGCGCTGGCCGTCCGCCGCGGCGAGGAGCCTTACGCCGGCTGGTGGGCGCTGCCGGGCGGGTTCGTCCGCCCGGACGAGGACCTGGCCGCGGCCGCCCGACGGGAGCTGGCCGAGGAGACCGGCATCGACCTGGAGGCGGTACACCTCGAACAGCTCGCCAGCTACGGCGCGCCGGACCGGGACCCGCGGATGCGGGTGGTCACGGTCGCCTACCTCGCGCTCGCGCCCGAGCTGCCGACGCCGCGGGCCGGCGGCGACGCGGGCGCGGCCTCCTGGGTGGCGGTCGACAGGCTGTCACTGGCCTTCGACCACGACGGCATCCTCGCCGACGGGATCGAGCGGGCCAGGGCCAAGCTGGAGTACTCCCCGCTCGCCAGCGCGTTCTGCCCGGCCGAGTTCACCGTCGCCGAGCTGCGCAGGGTGTACGAGATCGTCTGGGGCCGGCCGCTCGACCCGCGCAACTTCCACCGCAAGGTCACCTCGACCCCGGACTTCCTGGAGCCGACCGGCCGGACCACGGCCGGCGAGCGCGGCCGGCCCGCCCAGCTCTACCGGCGTGGCACCGCCGCCGTCCTGCACCCGCCCATGCTCAGGCACGGCCTGCCTTCCTAAAGGGATCACCAAGAAACTGCAAAATCTCCCTAACTATGCTTGTCAAGCCGTGCGGACCGGGTGAAAGTCGGCCTGCCTGATATCTCAGGGCTTTGTCGCCAACCCCGGAGCTCTGCATGCGCAAACGCGTCACATTCGCCACGGTCGCCACCGCGACCCTGGCCCTGAGCGCGCCTACCGCCGCGCTCGCCGCCGGCCCGTCCCGGGTCGACGTTCCCACCGCCCAACCCAGCTGGGTCGCCGGCGCCACACCCACCGGTGACGTGGCCGCCAGCACCCCCGTCCAGGTCGAGGTCTACCTGGCCGAGCGGAACGCCGACCAGGCCGAGGCGCTCGTCCAGGCGATCAGCGACCCGCACAGCGGCCAGTACGGCCACTACCTCAGCCCCGAGCAGTACCGGTCCCGGTTCGCCGCCACCGACACCGACGTGGCGAAGGTCCGCGACTGGCTCTCCGGCGCGGGCCTCAAGGTCGGCGCGGTACCCGACAACCACCACTACGTGACCGCCACCGGCACCGCCGCGGCGGCCGAGCGGGCGTTCGGCACCAGCCTGCGCACGTACTCCCATGGCGGAGCCACCGTGCGGGCGGTCGCCGGCCAGGTGAGCGTCCCGTCCGGACTGTCCGGTCTGGTCATCGGTGTCTCCGGCCTCGCCGACCGGTCCGCGCTGACCACCACCAACCACACCACCGGCCTCGCCAAGGCCAGCACCAAGGCCGGCGCGGCCCCGCGGGCCAAGGCGAAGGCGACCAGCGGTCCGCAGGCCCCGCCGCCGGACGGCTTCCGCGCCGGCAAGCCCTGCTCGGACTACTACGGCCAGAAGACCAACACCAGCCTCCCGCCCGCCTACGGCAAGGAGTGGCCGTACGCGGTGTGCGGCTACACGCCCAGCCAGATCCAGGGCGCGTACGGGCTCACCGGCGCCATCCGGTCCGGACTGACCGGCCGCGGCGTCACCGTCGCGATCACCGACGCGTACGCCGCGCCGACGATCCTGGCCGACGCCAACACCTACGCGACCCGGCACGGCCAGGCCGCGTTCGGCAGCCACCAGTTCAACCAGGTCATGCCGGCCGGCGGCTTCCGCTTCGGCTACGACGACACCGTCAACGGCGACCAGTGCGGCGAGCAGGGCTGGTACGGCGAGGAGACCCTCGACGTCGAGGCCGTGCACGCGGTCGCGCCGGGGGCGAACGTCACCTACTACGCCTCCGCCAGCTGTGACGACGCCGACCTGCTGGCCACCCTGGAGAACATCACCGACCACCGGTCCGCCGACGTGGTGACGAACTCCTGGGGCAGCACCGGCGAGACCAACGGCGCGCTGACCCAGGCCTACCACCAGACGTTCCGGCAGGCCGCCGCCGAGGGCATCGGGATGAACTTCTCCTCCGGTGACGACGGCGACGACGCCACGGTGACCGACAACGGCAAGCCCGCCGTCGACCTGCCGGCCTCCGACCCGCTGGTGACCGCCGTCGGCGGAACCTCCATCGGCATCGGCAGGTGGAACGACTATCAGTACGAGGTCGGCTGGGCCACCGGCAAGTCCACGCTCACCAACGGCGCCTGGGACCCGGCCCCGCCCGGGGTGTTCTGGGGCGGCGGCGGTGGCGGCACCAGCTCGCTCTGGAACGAGCCGTGGTACCAGCGCGGCATCGTGCCGGACCGGATCGCCACCAGGAACGGCGGCCACAAGCGCGCCGTGCCGGACGTGGCCATGGACGGCGACCCGAACACCGGCTTCCTCGTCGGCGAGACCCAGACCTTCCCGGACGGGGCCTACTACGACGAGTACCGGATCGGCGGCACCAGCCTGTCCTCGCCGCTGTTCGCGGGCGTGCTGGCCCTCGCCGACCAGGCGTCCGGCCACTCGCACGGGTTCGCCAACCCGGCGATCTACTCACTGGCCGGGCTGCCGGTGCTGCACGACGTGTCGGACCGCTCGGTGCACGCCGAGGCCCGGGTCGACTACGCCAACAGCGTCGACGCCTCGGGCGGCCTCGTGACGTCGCTGCGGACGCTCCAGTACCCGCAGTCGATCAACGTGGCGCGCGGGTACGACGACATGACCGGTGTGGGCACCCCGAACGGCTTCGGGTTCCTGCTCCTGCTCGGCAACCTGAACTAGCACCGCACGAAGACCGCGAGCCTCCCGCCCACCAGGGTGGGAGGCTCGCGGCCTGCCGTCCGGTGACGGTCAGAAGCAGAAGGCGGAGCCGTTGCCGCTGTCCGAGGCGACCTGGTTGCCGTCGACGGTGACCTTGCACGCCATCGTGGCCTCGTTGAAGTCCGACGACGTCGCGGTCAGCGCGTGGCCGGCGAACTGGCCCGCCGGCACGTTGACGGTGATCGTCCAGGGCAGGCTCGACTTCACCGTGAGCACCTCGGTGCCCCTGGAGTAGTTGATCGTCGCCTGGCCGCTGCCGGTCACCGTGAACACCACGGTGTGCGGCACGGAGTCGTCGTTGGGGTCGGCCGACGTGCTGCTCGAGGACGAGTCGGTCGGCCCCGAGGTGGGAAAGCCGGTCGGGAGGTCGGTGGGGCCGCTCGTCGGCATGTGCAACCCGGACGGCTGGCCGGACGGGTTGGTGAGCGTGAAGCCGGAGTCGCCGCCGCCGCAGCCGGCGGCCATCATGGCGGTGCCGGCCAGCGCCAGCCCGATCAGTGCACGTCGCACGGTGTACTCCTCGCAGGGAGCGGGGAGGAGTTCCCCCCGCGGTCCGAATGGTGCCCCGTACGGCGGTGGGGCAAACCCGAGCCGGGCTGGCCTCCCGGACAATCCCGGACGCTACCGGACCGGCGTCGCCTGGAAACTCCGGCCTCCGTCGAAGCTGACATACAGCGCGTTGGTGGGCACCGCCGGCAGCGCGATCACCTTGCTGGACGAGTTCGCGCCGAGGTACCGGCAGCCGCCGGCCGGCAGCCCGCTCGGCGTCCGCCAGGTGCTGCCGCTGTCCAGCGACACCTGCACGGTGCCGGTCCGGCCGTCGGAGTCGCCGGTGCCGATCAGCACGGTACGCCGGCTGGTGGCGGTCGCGGTGAGCCACTCGCCGGTCGCCTTCAGCGTCCCGGCGGCCTGCCGCTGCCAGGTCCGGCCGGTGTCGTCGGAGCGGTACACGTCGAAACTGAGCCCGGTGTCCGGGTCGCCGGCGCCGCACAGCGAGAACAGCCGGTCCTCGCTGGCGGTGGCGACCAACATGCTGGTGGCCTCGACGTCCTTGCAGCGGTCGTCCCGGCGCAGCCAGTGCCCGACCGAGTTGCGGACGTACACGGCCGCCGCCGGCCCGTCGCCCACCTGCACCGCCACGGTGTCGCCGGCCAGCGCGAGCTGGGCGTGCGCCAGCCCGGTGGCGGTCACGCCCTCCTCGGCGAACCGGTCGCTGGTCACCTTCGCCGAGACCAGCCTCGGGTCCCGCGCGCAGTCGTCGCCCTCGGAGGCGCACGAAGTGACCAGCGCGTACACCCGTTTCCCGTCGGTGGCCAGGTCGACGACGCTGCCGTCGACGTCGACCGACGCCCAGTGCGCGCCACCGTCGTGGGTGGCGAACAGCGCGCCGCCGAACGCCCAGCCGTCGCGCGCCGAGGCGAACCGCACGTCGCGGACGGTGGACGGCAGGTCGGCGTCGGGGTCGAGGTCGTTCGGCAGCCGCGCGGCGAGGTTGCCGGGGATCTTCGTCCACGACCTGCTGTCCAGGGTGCGGACCACGGTCGTGCAGCGGCCGGCCCCGCACGGGGCGTCGCCGAGCAGGTACCCGGTCAGGCCCACGAACGTGGCCGAGACCGGCCGGAAGCCGGCCGGCACCCTGACCCCCGCTGGCAGCGCCGTCGCGTGCTCCCCGCTTGTCGGCCCGGGCTCGCTCGGGTGGTCGTCCGCCTCGGTGCTGGCCGCGAGCGGGGTGCGGTCGGCCGCGCCGCCGGCCTGGTCGAGCGAGTCCTTGCCCTGATGGTGGTGGAGCATGGCGAGGCCGGAGCCGGTGGCGCAGACCAGGCCTGCCAGCACCAGGCCGGTACCGACCAGGCGGTTCCGGCGACGGCGCCGGGCGCGCCGCACGATCGCGTCGAAATGACCCGGCTCGGGCGGTTCGAGCGGGGTGACCGGGCCGTGCCGGAAGCGGTCGAACGGATCGGTCATCGCCCGTCCTCCGCACCGCCGGACAGCGCGCGGGCGAGCTGGGCCCTGGCGTCGAACAGCGCCCGCTTGACGCTGCCCTCGGCCTTGCCGAGCAGCCGGGCGATGTCGCGTACCGGCAGGTCGGCGTAGTAGTGCAGCAGCACCGGCACCCGCAGCCGCTCCGGCAGCCGCTGCACCAGGTCGCGCACTGTCGGGTCGGGCGGGGTGTGGCTCTGGTCGCGGTCGACCAGCTTGGGCAGGTACCGGCGGTCCCGCTCCAGCCGCCGCCAGTGGTCCCTGATCAGGTTGGACGAGGTCATGTAGAGCCAGCCGCGCGGCTCGCTGACCGTGGTCCACTTGGCGAGCAACCGGGTGAACGCCTCGGTCGCCACGTCATGGGCCATCTCCTGGTCGCCCAGGAGCCGGTAGCACCAGCCGGCGAGCTGCCCGTAGTGGACGAGGTACAGCTCGCGGACGGCCTCCTCCCGGCTCCGCACCGCCTGCTGCCCCCTCACCAGCGTCATCACACCCTCCGCTGGTGTCACGTCACCCCCTCCTCGCCCCGTGACGGATCGCGCCTCTAGGACGTCTTCGGCGGGCGGAAGGTTCGGGCGGCACCAGCGGGCTGCCGACTGAAAACCCGGTCCAGTGGGGCGAGCGTACCGGTCACCGGCGCCGGCAGTGCCGGCCGCGGGAGTACCGGTACACCGGATCCGCGCGGTGATCGGGCAGGTACGGCAGGTCGCTGATGGTGACACTGACGAGCGCCGGGTACCGGCCGGCCGGGGCGTCGCCGCGCATGAACCGCGGCGCCGGTGCCGGCCCGGCGCCCGCGACCGGGAGTGGTGACACCGCCGGTCGCGGCGGGTAGCGGCCCGGGTGCGGCCGGGCCGGCCGGCCCAGCGTGCGGCCCGGCGGCGCGGCGACGTGCACGGCGGGTGGCGCGGCGATGGCGACGCCCACCGGCGCCGGCGGGACGGCGGGGGCCGCCGGCGGCACCGGGATCACCGGGCCGCCGCCGGGCAGGTGGAACAGCGGCCCGGCGGTCACCGCCGGCAGGCGGGTCAGCCGGGGGGTGGTCGTGACCACGAGCACCGCGAGGGAACTGGTCACCACCGCCCCGAGGCCGGCGATCGCGACGTACGGGGCGAAACCGGAGCCCCGTCTGGGCGGCCGGAGGGTCACGGACTCTCCTGAGGGTGAGGCGGCGCTCGTTGGCGCACCGTCATGAGTCAGTCTCGGGTCGTCACGGCCGCCGGGCAACCGATTCGGCGAAGCTGACCGAAAGGTCCCCCGCGACGCCCGCCCGGGAGTGGACCCTGTCACATCGCGCGGAACGTCTGCGAGGATGAGACTGTCGACGGCAACGGGGCCGGCGTCACCCGCCGGTGGTCGCCGAGGACTCGACCGCGCGGCGATCCCGCGCGCCCGCAACGGAGCGAGGAGAGACGATGTCTGACCCCGCGCTGGTCACTGGGGCTGCCGGCGACGTCGCCGGCGACCCCGAGTTCGTCCAGTTGCTCACCCCACAAGGGGAGCGTGTCGAACATCCGCAGTACGGCGTGGACTTCAGCCCGGACGAGTACCGCGCGCTGTACCACGACCTGTGCATGGTCCGGCGCCTGGACACCGAGGCGCTGGCGCTCTGCCGGCAGGGTGAGATGGGCATCTGGGCCTCCCTGCTCGGCCAGGAGGCCGCCCAGGTGGGGTCCGCGCGGGCCCTGCACCCCGACGACATGGTGTTCCCGACCTACCGGGAGCACGGCGTGGCGTACTGCCGCGACGTCGACATCCTGCGGATGGTCGGCGTGTACCGCGGCGTCAGCCACGGCGGCTGGGACCCGGCCGAGAAGAACTTCCACCTCTACACGATCGTCATCGGCAACCAGGCCCTGCACGCCACCGGCTACGCGATGGGCGTGCAGAAGGACGGCGCCGAGTCGGCGGTCATCGCCTACTTCGGCGACGGCGCCTCCAGCCAGGGCGACACCAACGAGGCGTTCGTGTTCGCCGGCGCGTACCACGCCCCGGTCGTGTTCTTCTGCCAGAACAACCAGTGGGCGATCTCCGAGCCGATCGAGCGCCAGTCCCGGGTGCCGCTGTACCACCGGGCCCGCGGGTTCGGCTTCCCCGGCATCCGCGTCGACGGCAACGACGTGCTGGCCTGCTACGCCGTCACCCGCAAGGCGATCGACAACGCCCGGTCCGGGCAGGGCCCCGCGCTGATCGAGGCCTACACGTACCGGATGGGCGCGCACACCACCACCGACGACCCGACCCGCTACCGGACCCAGTCCGAGCTGGACCACTGGGCCGTGCGCGACCCGATCGCGCGGGTACGGAAGTTCCTCACCAACGAGGGCATGGGCGACGACGACTTCTTCGCCTCGGTGGACGCCGACGCCGACCGGCTGGCCGCGACGTTCCGGCAGGGCGTGCTGGACCTGCCCAATCCGGAGCCCACCTTCGTGTTCGACCACGCCTACGCCGAACCGCACCCGCTCGTCGACGAGGAGCGCGCCGCGATGACCAGCTACCTGGCCTCGTTCGAGGGGGGTCACTGAGATGGCGACCGTCACCATGGGCAAGGCCCTCAACGAGGGCCTGCGCCGCGCGCTCGAGGACGACCCCAAGGTGCTGTTGATGGGCGAGGACGTCGGCAAGCTCGGCGGCGTCTTCCGGGTCACCGACGGGTTGCAGAAGGACTTCGGCGAGGACAGGGTCATCGACAGCCCGCTCGCCGAGTCCGGCATCGTCGGCACCGCGATCGGGCTGGCCCTGCGCGGGTACCGGCCGGTCTGCGAGATCCAGTTCGACGGGTTCGTGTACCCGGCCTTCGACCAGATCGTGTCGCAGCTGGCCAAGATGCACTCGCGGTCGCACGGCACCGTCAAGCTGCCGGTCACCGTGCGCATCCCGTTCGCCGGCGGCATCGGCTCGGTCGAGCACCACTCGGAGTCGCCGGAGGCGCTGTTCTGCCACACCGCCGGCCTGCGGGTGGTCGCCTGCTCCAACCCGGTGGACGCGTACCACATGATCCAGCAGGCCATCGCCTGCGACGACCCGGTGATCTTCCTGGAGCCCAAGCGGCGGTACTGGGAGAAGGCCGAGCTGGACACCGGCATGACCCCGGAGCCGCTGTTCAGCTCCCGGGTGGTGCGGGCCGGCGAGCACGCCACGCTGCTGGCGTACGGCCCGATGGTGCGGGTCGCGCTCGACGCGGCGGCCGCCGCCGCCGAGGAGGGGCGCGAGCTGGAGGTCATCGACCTGCGCACGCTGTCGCCGCTGGACATGGACCCGGTGTACGACTCGGTGCGGCGCACCGGGCACGCGGTCGTCATCCACGAGGCGCCGAGCAACGTCGGCCTGGGCGCGGAGGTCGCGGCGCGCATCAGCGAGCGGTGCTTCTACTCGCTGGAGGCGCCGGTGCTGCGGGTCTGCGGGTACAACACCCCGTACCCGCCGGCCAAGATCGAGGAGGAGTACCTGCCCGACCTGGACCGGGTGCTCGACGCCGTCGACCGCTCGCTCGCGTACTAGGAGCCGCCACCGATGTCCCGACTCAAGCAGTTCAAGCTGCCTGACCTCGGTGAAGGGCTCACCGAGGGCGAAATCCTGCAATGGATGGTCCAGCCGGGCGACACCGTCACGCTGAACCAGAACATCGTCGAGGTGGAGACCGCGAAGGCCGCGGTCGAGGTGCCGTCGCCGTTCGCCGGCAAGGTCGTGGAGCTGCTGCACGCGGCCGGCGAGACCGTCGACGTGGGCAGCCCGATCATCACGATCGACACCGACCCGGACGCCGGCGACCTGCCGCCCGCCGACACCAGCGGCGCCGCGGCCGCCGCGCCGGAGGCGTCCGCCGGGGAACGGCAGGCGGTCCTGGTCGGGTACGGCCCGCGTACCGGCACCGCCACCCGCCGCCCGCGCAAGGCCAACGGCGCCAACGGCACGACCGCCGCGGCTCCGCCACCGCCGCCGGTTCAGCCGGCTCCCACGCGGGCGCCCGTGGTCCCGCCGCCGGCACCGCCGGCGCCGGTCCAGGAACCGGCGGCCGCGGCCACCGGCTCCGTACTGGCCAAGCCGCCGGTCCGCAAGCTCGCCAAGGACCTCGGGGTCGACCTCACCCAGGTCGCCCCGACCGGCCCGAACGGCACGATCACCCGCGACGACATCCAGGCGTTCGTGGACGGCGGCGCCGAGCCGGCGGCGAGGCCGACCGGTGGCGAGACCCGCATCCCGATCAAGGGCGTCCGCAAGCACACGGCGGCGGCGATGGTCGCCTCGGCGTTCACCGCGCCGCACGTCACCGAGTTCCTCACCGTCGACGTCACCCGGACGATGGAGCTGCTGCCCCGGCTCCGCGAGCTGCCCGACTTCGCCGACATCAAGGTCAGCCCGCTGCTGGTGGCCGCGAAGGCGGTCCTGCTCGCGGCGGCCCGGTACCCGATGATCAACTCGTCCTGGGACGAGGCGACCCAGGAGATCGTGGTCAAGCACTACGTGAACCTGGGCATCGCGGCGGCCACCGACCGGGGCCTGATCGTGCCGAACATCAGGAACGCCGACCAGCTCTCCACGAAGGAGCTGGCCACCGCCCTCAACGAGCTGACCGCGACGGCCCGCTCCGGCAGGACACCACCGGCCGCCATGACCGGGGGCACGATCACGATCACCAACGTCGGCGTCTTCGGCGTCGACACCGGCACGCCCATCCTCAACCCCGGCGAGACGGCGATCCTCGCCGTCGGCGCGATCAAGCAGCGTCCCTGGGTGGTCGACGGCGAGCTGGCGGTACGCCAGGTCTGCCAGCTCGCGCTCTCCTTCGACCACCGGATCGTCGACGGCGAACTCGGCTCGAAGGCCCTGGCCGACATCGGCCGCGTGCTGGCGGACCCGGAGGTGGCCCTGCTCGCGTGGAGTTAGGCGTTGCTTCCGATTCACCGGCAGTTTGTTAGGCCCGGTGAGCGAGATCACCGAATAAACTGTTGCCCTCGGGCGTTCTCACGTACGAGCATTGAGGTGCGAAGAACGCCCGAGGAGGAACAGTGCGCAGCATGACCGCCCGGTGGCGCAACCACCGGGACTCGATCCGGCAGGACCGCGAGATGGCCAGGGCCGTCTTCGGCGCCACGCCGGCTCAGCACCAGGAGCTGGACATGATCGCCCAGCTCTCCCGCCGCCCCGCCTGACCAACCCACCCACAGACGAGCCCGGTGGCCCTCCGGCCACCGGGCTTACGCATGCCACAGCCGTGGCGACGAATCTGATCATCAGACATCCTGTCGGCGTGCGGACCGTGACAGCCACCGAAGCGTCTCGCCACTTCTCCGATCTCCTTGACGCGATCGAGAGGGTGAGAGCGTCACAGTGACGCGGGGAAACCGCCCCGTCGCCGAGATCCGGCCGGCGCGTCACCGTACGGGAAAGGATCTCAGCGAGGCGCTCGCCGGGATCACGTCGCCGGACGACCGGTTCGAGACCGACATCGCCGAAGCCATGGCACTGCTGACCACTGACAGGACCGATCCGTGGGCCGGCGCCTGATCCTCGATTGCGTACGACACTGATGAACTGGCCGTCGCCACCGTCACGATCGCTGAGTACCGGGTCGGCATCGAACTGGCGGACACCGAGGCCACAGCGGCGTGCCACGCCCGGCTCATCGCGCGCCGCCCATGCCGCGGAGACTGGCCGCGCCGTCGTGAGCCGGGACGCGGCAGCCCGGTTCGGTGACCTGCCTGGAGTGGCGGTGATTCCGGTGTGAGGGGAAGACCGTAGGTGGCGCGGGGGTTGGGTACCGGCATGACTTCTGTGCGGCAGGCCCGGGTGCGGGCCCCCGAACTTCAGGGCCGCGGGTGGCTGAACACCGGTGGCCGGCAGTTGCGGCTGGGCGAGCTGCGCGGGCGGTTCGTGCTGCTGGACTTCTGGACGTTCTGCTGCATCAACTGCCTGCACGTGCTGGACGAACTGCGGCCGCTGGAGGAGAAGTACGGGGACGCGCTGGTCACCGTCGGGGTGCACTCGCCGAAGTTTCCGCACGAGGCCGATCCGGAGGCGCTGGCGGCGGCGGTGGAGCGGTACGACGTCCGGCACCCGGTCCTGGACGATCCCGAGCTGCTGACCTGGAAGCAGTACGCGGCGCGCGCCTGGCCGACGCTCGCGCTGATCGACCCGGAGGGATATCTGGTCGCGACCGCCGCGGGTGAGGGGCACGTGGCCGGGTTCGACGCGCTGCTCGCCGAGCTGGCGGCCGAGCACGAACGGCGCGGCACGTTGCGGCGCGGTGACGGACCGTACACGCCGCCGCCCCCGGCGGCCACCGCCCTCCGCTTCCCCGGCAAGGTGCTCGCCCTGCCCACCGGGACCCTGCTGGTCAGCGACTCGGCCCGGCACTCCCTGGTGGAGCTGGCCGGCGACGGCGAGACCGTGCTGCGCCGGATCGGCAGTGGCCGGCGCGGCCTGGCCGACGGCGGCCCCGCCGACGCCGAGTTCTCCGAGCCGCAGGGCCTCGCCCTGCTCCCCGACGGCGACGTCGTGGTGGCCGACACGGTCAACCACGCGCTGCGCCGCCTGCGCCTCGCCGACGGCACCGTCAGCACGCTGGTCCGGGCGGACCAGCCGCTGTCGCCGTGGGACGTGGCCTGGTACGGCGATGCCGTCGTGGTCGCCGCCGCCGGCACCCACCAGCTCTGGCGGTACGACCCCGCCACCGGCGCGTTCATGGTGCTGGCCGGCACCACCGTGGAGGGCCTGAAGGACGGTCCGGCCGACGGGGCCTGGATGGCGCAGCCGAGCGGGCTCGCCACCAGCGCCGACGGCACGAGGCTGTGGATCGCGGACGCCGAGACCTCCGCCCTGCGTTACCTCGAGGCCGGCGAGCTGCACACCGTCGCCGGGCAGGGCCTGTTCGACTTCGGGCACCGGGACGGCCCGGCCGCGGGTGCGCTGTTCCAGCATCCGCTCGGGGTGGCGGTGCTGCCGGACGGTTCGGTGGCGGTCTGCGACACCTACAACAACGCGATACGCCGGTACGACCTGGCCACCGGCGAGGTGTCCACGCTGGCCACCGGCGTGGCCGAGCCGTCCGGCGCCACCGTGCTGGACGGCGAGCTGGTCGTGGTCGAGTCGGCGGCGCACCGGCTGTCCCGCCCGGTGGCGCCCGGGATGTCCAGGCAGTTCGCCGGGGCGGCCCAGCGGGTGGCGCGCCCGCCGACCGACCTCACACCCAGCGCCGCCGGCGAGGTCACGCTCGACGTGGTGTTCACGCCGCCGCCGGGCCAGAAGCTGGACGACCAGTACGGCCCGCCGACCCGGGTCGAGGTCAGCTCGACCCCGGCCGAGCTGCTGCTGGACGGGGCCGGCGCCGCCGCCGACCTGAGCCGCCGGCTCCGGCTCAATCCCGATCTCACCGCCGGCGTACTCCACGTGACCGCCCAGGCGGCCGTCTGTGACAACGACGACGAGCACGCCGCCTGCCATCTCATCAGGCAGGACTGGGGCGTGCCGGTGCGGCTCGTCGCCGGCGGCCCGAGCCGACTCGGACTCGTGTTGCGCGGCCTCGACGACTAAGAGAAAAGGGCCTTGGCGTACCCCTTTCGGCCAGAATTGAAAACGCGCCGCATTCGCGGTCTGCCAATGCGTGACCTTTAACGGTGTGTCGAAAGTTATTGGCGACCGGTTGACAGATCGGTAACATTCGCCGCCAGGGGCTCGCTGACCCTGGACCCCGGCAAGGCCCCGTGCCATGGTGGGCCGATCGTCGGGCCCGTGACCTCGGGACCGTGACCTACGGAGGCGCAAATGCGCAGGCGTGCGCTGACAACGTTGACAGCGGCGGTGGCAGTCGCGGCCCTGGCGGCCGCGTGTGGCGGCGGAAAGGTCAAGACCAATCCGGTCAAGAACGCCAACGCCAAAGAATTCAGCTTGACGATCACGTCCAACTCGATCGCCGGCGGCAAGAACTCCGACGGCGCCAAGTGGGTCACCGACTGGGTGATCCCCAGGTTCGTCGAGAAGATGAAGAAGGAAGGCAAGACCGCGCACGTCACCTTCCAGCCTTCCGGTGTCGACGACGAGCAGTACAAGTCCAAGCTGGAGCTCGCCCTCCAGGCTCGCGGCGGCGCGGACATCATCGCCATCGACGGCATCTGGGTGGGCGAGTTCGCGCAGGCGAACTACATCGCCGACCTCAACAAGGTCGTCGGCAACCAGGCGGACAAGTGGGACGGCTGGAAGCAGATCCCGCCGGCCGTCCAGACCGTCATGAACTACCAGGGCAAGCGGTACGGCGTCCCGCAGGGCACCGACGGCCGCGTGCTGTTCTTCAACAAGCAGCTGTTCCAGCAGGCCGGGCTCCCCGCCGACTGGCAGCCCAAGACCTGGGACGACATCATCTCGGCCGGCCAGAAGCTGAAGACGCTGCCGGGCGTGACGCCGATCCAGATCAACGCCGGCACCGCGATGGGCGAGGCCACCACCATGCAGGGCGTGCTGCCGCTGCTGGCCGGCACCGGCCGCCCGATCTACGCCAACGGCAAGTGGCAGGGCGACTCCGAGCAGATCAAGGACGTGCTCGGCTTCTACCAGAAGATCTACGGCGGTTCCGGCCTCGGCGACGGCAAGCTCCAGCAGGAGGCGCAGGGCCGGTCCGAGTCGTTCACCGAGTTCAGCCAGAACAAGATCGGCATCCTGCTGGAGAGCGACTACCTCTGGCGCGGCGTGCTGGACCCGAAGGCCGGCGTGGCCCCGATGGCCAACCGCGACCAGGTCGTCGGCTGGGCGAAGATCCCGTCCATGAAGGCCAAGTCCGGCTTCAAGAACCAGGACTACGTGAGCATGTCCGGCGGTTCCGGCTGGGTCGTCAACGCCAACACCAAGTACCCGCAGCAGGCCTGGCAGCTCCTCCAGTTCATGGGCTCGAAGGAGGCCGTGCTCGCCTCGCTCAACGGCGCGGTCAAGATCAGCCCGCGTGACGACGTGAACAGGCAGGTCGTCAGCACCGACCCGATGCTCAACTACATCGCCACGCAGGTGCTCCCGCTCACGGCGTTCCGTCCCGGCCTGGCCGACTACCCGAAGGTGTCCACGCTGCTCCAGCAGGCCACCGCCGACGTGGTCGCCGGGAAGAGTCCGGACGACGCGGCGAAGGCGTACGCG
>JBJMIH010000145.1:0-5733 GCA_045806985.1 Mycobacteriales bacterium
AGGAAGTGGTAGACGGTGGCCGCGTAGAAGTCCACATTGGGCAGCAGGCCCTTGGTCTCGCGGACGGTCTCCTCCATCCGCGCGGACATGTCGTACAGGGTGGTGTCGCCGGACAGCTCGGCCAGCCGCTTGGACATCCGGCGCAGGTGCGTGGCGCGCGGGTCCTCGGCCCGGTACACCCGGTGCCCGAAGCCCATGATCTTCTCGCCGCGCTCCAGCCTGGCCCGTACCTCGGTGTCCACAGCGGGACCCCCGGAGATCGACTGGAGCGTCCGCATGACCTGCTCGTTCGCGCCGCCGTGCAGCGGGCCCTTGAGCGTGCCGATCGCGGCGGTGACCGCGGAGTGCATGTCGGACAGGGTGGCGGCGCAGACCCGGGCGGCGAACGTGGAGGCGTTCATCGTGTGGTCGGCGTGCAGCACCAGGCAGGTGTCGAAGTACCTGACCTGCTCGTCGCCGGGGCGCTTGCCGGTGATCTGGTACAGGAAGTTGCCGGCGATGCCCAGCTCGGGGTCCGGGTCGGGGAGGCTGGAGCCGGTGCGGGCGGCGTGGTAGCTGGCGACCAGCATCGGCATCTGCGCGACCAGCCGGGTGGCCTTGCGCTGGTTGGCCTCGGGCGCGTTGGACCCCCGGTCCTCGTCGTCGGGCGACAGCGCCGACACCAGCGTCCGGAGCGCTTCCATCGGCGCGGCCTTGCCGGCCACCTCGGGCAGCACGGCCTGGACGGTGTCGCCGAGCCACCGGGACTCGGCGAGTTCGGCGTTGAGCGCGTCGAGCTGCGTCCTGGTCGGCAACGTGCCGCGCTGGAGCAGGTGGACGCACTCCTCGAAGGTGATCTGGTTGGCCAGATCATGGATGTCGTACCCGCGGTACGACAGCACACCGGCGCGACCGTCGATGTCGGAGACGGCGGTGCTGGCGGCGACGACGTCCGCCAGGCCCTTGCCAGCCTTCGCGCTCTCAGCCATGGGCGTGTCCTCCTCGTGAGATCACGCGCCGCGTACGGCCGCGGCTTGCGCCTCCGCGGCCTCGACGACGTTGGTCAGCAGCATGGCCCGGGTCATCGGACCGACACCGCCAGGGTTGGGTGAAAGGAAGCCGGCCACCTCCAGGACATCAGGGGCCACGTCACCGACGGTACCCCCTGGGCTACCCGAAATCCCCACGTCGAGGACTGCGGCGCCCGGCTTGATCATGGTGGCGGTGATCAGGCCGGGGCTACCGGCCGCGGCGACGATCACGTCGGCGTGGCGGGTGTGGCCGGCCAGGTCCCTGGTGCCGGTGTGGCACAAGGTGACGGTCGCGTTCTCGGTACGGCGGGTGAGCAGCAGCCCGAGCGGGCGGCCGACGGTGATGCCCCGGCCGATCACCACGACCTCGGCCCCGGGCAGCTTCACGCCGTACCGGGTGAGCAGTTCCACGATGCCGCGCGGGGTGCAGGGCAGCGGCGCCGGCTCACCGAGCACCAGCCGGCCCAGGTTGACCGGGTGCAGGCCGTCGGCGTCCTTGGCCGGGTCGACGCGCTCCAGCACCCGGTTGGCATCCACGTGCCGGGGCAGCGGGAGCTGGACGATGAAGCCGGTGCAGGCCGGGTCCGCGTTGAGCTCGTCCACCACGGCCTCGATCTCGGCCTGGGTGGCGGTGGCGGGCAGCTCCCGGGCGATGCTGGTGATGCCGACCTGGGCGCAGTCGCGGTGCTTGCCGGCGACGTACCGGTGGCTGGCCGGGTCGTCCCCGACCAGGACCGTGCCGAGACCGGGCACGACACCCGCATTCCGCAGAGCCGCCACGCGGTGGGTCAGCTCCGACCTGATCGCGGCCGCGGTGGCCTTCCCGTCCAGCGTCTGTGCCGTCACAGGCCCCGAGTCTGGCACGGCAGTAGCGGGTTGCTACCACCCGGATGGCGAGGCGTGACCGGGATCACCGTACGGCCGTCCTGGGATGGGTGGGATTAGCCGGATCCAGTTAGCCGGATCCAGGTTTCCGCTACCAAGGCGGAGCGGGCCGACAACGCCCGCAGCGGGAAGCTGGGCCGGCTAATGGGCGAAGTGGCGGGTGCCGGTGAGATACATCGGGACGCCGGCCGCCTGGGCGACGCCGATCGAGTCCTCGTCCCGGATCGAGCCGCCCGGCTGCACCACGGCCCGCACCTTGGCCTCGAGCAGCACCTGGAGGCCGTCGGGGAACGGGAAGTACGCGTCCGAGGCGGCCACGCTGCCGGCCGCCCGCTCGCCGGCCCGCGCCACCGCGAGCCGGGCCGAGTCGACCCGGTTGACCTGGCCCATTCCGACCCCGACGGTGGCGGTGTCGTGCGCCAGCAGGATCGCGTTGGACTTCACCGACCGGATCGCCCGCCAGGCGAACACCAGGTCGCGGAGGGTCGCCTCGTCCACCGGCTCGCCGGACACCAGCCGCCATGCCGCCGGGTCGTCGCCGGGCGCGTCCAGCGCGTCCCGCACCTGGAGCAGCATCCCGCCGCTCACCGGCTTGCGCTCGGTGCCGGTACGCGTGGGCGGCGGGCAGGTCAGCAGCCGGATGCTCTTCTTGGCGCGCAGCACGTCCAGGGCCTCGGGGTCGAACTCCGGCGCCACCAGCACCTCGGTGAAGACGTCCGCGACCTGCTCGGCCATGGTGACGGTGACCGGGCGGTTGACCGCGATCACGCCGCCGTACGCCGACACCGGGTCGCACGCGTGCGCCTTGCGGTGCGCGTCGGCGACGTCCACGCCGGTCGCGAGACCGCACGGGTTGGCGTGCTTGATGATCGCCACGCATGGCTCGGCGAAGTCGTGGGCGGCCCGGCGGGCGGCGTCCGCGTCGGTGTAGTTGTTGAACGACATCTCCTTGCCGTGCAGCTGGACGGCCTGCGCCAGGCCCGGCTCGGCGCCGTCCTCGGTGTACAGCGCGGCGGGCTGGTGCGGGTTCTCGCCGTACCGCAGGACCGCCTTGCGGCGCAGCGTCGTCGCGGCGAACTCGGGCCACCGGTCGTCGCTGTCCACCAGCTCGCTGGCGTACCAGGACGCGACCGCGGCGTCGTAGGCGGCGGTGTGGGCGTACGCCTCCGCGGCCAGCGCCCGGCGCTGGGCGAGGGTGAAGTCGCCGGCGTCCAGGGCGGCCAGCACGTCCGGGTACCGCGACGGCGACACCACGACCGCGACGTGCGCGTGGTTCTTCGCGGCCGCCCTGATCATCGCCGGCCCGCCGATGTCGGTCTGCTCGACGCACTCGGCGGCGTCCGCGCCGGACGCGACCGTCGCCGCGAACGGGTACAGGTTGGACACCAGCAGCTGGAACGGCTCGATGCCGAGCTCGTCCAGCTGGCGTGCGTGGTCGGGGTTGGCGACGTCGGCGAGCAGCCCGGCGTGCACCGCCGGGTGCAGGGTCTTCACCCGGCCGTCCAGCGCCTCCGGGAAGCCGGTCAGCGCGGACACCTGGGTGACCGGCACGCCGGCGGCCTCGATGGTCTTCGCGGTCGTACCGGTGGACACGATCCGCACCCCGGCCGCGTGCAGGCCCTGGGCCAGCTCCGCCAGGCCGGTCTTGTCGTACACGCTGACCAGCGCGCGCCTGATCGTCACGGGATCGTGACCTTCCTTCCGTCGACCGTCCAACCGTCGCGGACCATCCGGCCCACGGTTTCCACCAGCAGCGACCGCTCCACCGACTTGATCCGCTCGTGCAGCGTCTCCTCGGTGTCGCCGTCCAGCACCGGCACGCCCGCCTGGGCGAGGATCGGGCCGCTGTCGACCCCCTCGTCGGCGATGATCACCGTGCAGCCGGTCATCTTCACCCCGT
The DNA here is from genome assembly GCA_045806985.1 of Mycobacteriales bacterium. Classification (GTDB taxonomy): domain Bacteria; phylum Actinomycetota; class Actinomycetes; order Mycobacteriales; family JBJMIH01; genus JBJMIH01. The sequence continues at coordinate 3,796 of JBJMIH010000145.1, forward strand.
AGTCGAGGGCGTCCCGCACCCCGTACATCCCGGGGAAGCTGGGCAGCAGCGCCGGATGCGTGTTGAGGTAGCGGTGCGGGAAGGCGTCCAGGAACTCCTTACCCACCAGTTTCATGAAACCCGCAGAAATCACCAGGTCGGGTGAGTGCGCGCGGACCGATTCGGTGAGCGCGTGGTCCCACGCCGCCCGGTCGGGGAAGTCGCCCACCCGGTGCACGAACACCGGCAGGCCGGCCCCGGCGGCGCGGTCGAGCGCGCGGATGTCCGGGCGGTCGGCGCCCACGGCGACTACCTCGGCACCGTACCGCGGGTCCGCGCACGCGTCGAGGAGCGCCTGGAGCAGCGAACCCTCGCCGGAGGCGAGCACAACCAGCCGAGCGGGCACGCCGCCAGCCTAGCCGCTGGTCACCGGCGCCCTCGACCGGCACACTGGGGCCCATGGCCGTCCCGACGCTCCCGACCGTCGCGGCCCGCCGGTGGGCCCGCCCGTGGGCGCAGGCGCCGCTGCGGGTGCTGGTGCTGGGAATCGCCGCGCTGTTCCTGGCCGCCCTGCACGTCCGCCGGCCGGCGACGCTGTGCACGCTGCGCGCGACCACCGGCATACCGTGCCCGTTCTGCGGCGGCACGACGGCAGCGGTACGGCTCGGGCACGGCGACCCGCTCGGCGCGCTCTCCGCGTCACCGCTGGCGTTGCTGCTGTTCACCGCGTTCGTGGCCTGGCCACTGCGGGTGTACAGCGCGCTGCCGGCCCGCTGGGAGGCGCTCGGCCACCGCCGGCAGGCCCGCGTCGTGCTGGTGGTGGCTGCCGTGCTGCTCACCTTCGGCGAAGTCTGGCAACTGCGCCGTTACGGGTTCTGGTGATCGCGATCCGCCCACCAGGGCGGTAGCCGGCCCTAAACTCTACGTATGACGTGGCCCCCACCACCGCCGCCCCGGCATGGCGTTCCCGGCCCGCCCGACCGCCCCCCGGTCTCACGAATCCCGCTCATCCTCTGCGCCTTCGCCGCCGGCTTCGCCCTGATCTTCGGCATCTGCGGGGTCCTCGTCGCGGTCTTTCTGGTGGGTGCGGCGCGCCGTCAGGCGATCAAGCACGGCCAGCCGACCACCCTGCCGGTCTGGACGACGGTCCTGGTCATGGTCATGCTGGTGATCGACATCTACGGCTTCTTCCACCACGCGAGCCTGTTCCTGACGGGCACCTGACCCGGCCCTGGACCGCCACCACTCGAGCAGCACGACCGCCCCGGTGACCGCGCCGGCGGCGACCGTGACCTGCGCGGCCACGGCGACCCCGACCTGCCACGCGGAAGGTCCGAGGGTGGCCATCCGGCCCGGCCCGATCGGCCCGCCGGAGAGCAGTGCCATCCCGCCGACCAGCAGCCCCGCCACCGGCCCTGTCGCCAGCGCGGTCAGCAGCGTGCGCCGGCCCCGGCAGCCCGCGCCGAGGCACGCCCTGCCGACCCGCTGCCCGGCCAGCGCGCCGGCCAGCACCGGCACCGCCAGCAGCGGCCAGGCCCAGCGCCCCGGCGGGCTGTCCGGTACGGCCGCGAGCAGCGGAAACGCCGGCACCGGGCCGAGCGTGACACCGAAGGCGGACACCGACGTACCCGCGCCGACCGCGAACCCGGGGCCGGCCAGGTACGCCACCGCCCAGCCCACCGCGTTCGGCACGAACGCCAGCGAGAGCAGGAGCAGCGCCAGCCAGCCGACCGTGCCGACGCCCAGCGAGCGCGCGAACCGGGTGACCTGGTCGCCGGACAGCGCCAGCATGGTGCCGGCGGCCAGTGCGCCGGCCGTGCACAGCAGCGCGGCGGCGAGCGCGCCCCCACGCACCGCCAGCCGCAGCGGCTCCGGCAGCCGCCGCCAGGCCGCGCCGACCAGCCCGGCCTCGCGCAGCACGCCGTACCCGCCGCAGCAGGCGGCCAGCAGCGCCCCGCC